>NZ_JBFBCF010000019.1:0-87316 GCF_040683035.1 Streptosporangium sp. NPDC051022
CCGCTCGCGTGCGGCCTCGAGTTCTTGTGGTGTCATCCCTGTCACCCCCGAACGGGAGACACACCCTCACCACCCAAGGTAACCAAGCCCTACTAGGCGGTGACCGCGAGGGTCAGGGGCAGCACCGCCGGAGCCCCGGCGTGACGGAGCATGGCCGCGGCGAGGGTCAGGGTCCAGCCGGTGTCGAGACGGTCGTCGACCAGCAGGACCGGGCCGCCCGCCTGGGCGACGGCCTCGCCGAGGGCCGAGGGCATGGCGAGCGTGGCGCGGACGGCCTGGACACGCTGGGCGCTGTTGAACTGGCGTCCCGGAGGGCCGGACCGGTATCCCAGATCCCCCAGATAGGACAGGCGGCCCACCTGGGCCAGCCGTTCGGCCAGGCTCCGGACGAGCTGGGGGCGTGTCGCGGAGGGGACCGCGACCACGGCCACCGGGCGCCGCTCCCACTCCCACGACGACAGCACCTTGACCACGGCGGCGAACACGTCGTCGGGAACCGGCCCGTCGGGAGCCCCGTCGGCCAGGAGCCCGCGCAGGCGGTTGCCCCAGCCGATGTCGGTCAGGCGTCCCAGGGCCCTGCCCGGCTCGGCGCCCAGCTCCGCCTTGATCCGGCCCTTGAGGTCGGCCAGCCCGGTCGGCCACTGTTTGCGCGCCTCGATCTCCACTCCGGGCCGCCGCAGCCTCTCGGCCGCGCGCTCGACCGCCTCCGTTTCGACCTCGGCCGAACGGTGCGCGCCGGTGCAGTTGTCGCAGCGCCCGCACGGCGTGGCGGTGTCGTCGTCCAGACGCCGGCGCAGGAACTCCTCCCGGCACCCCGTGGTGTCGAGGTAGTCGAGCATGGCCTGCTGCTCGGCCTCGCGTTCGGCGGCGACCCGGGCGTAGCGGCCCGCGTCGTAGCCCCACTCCTCGCCGGTGGCCTCCCAGCCGCCCTTGACGCGGCGCACCGCGCCGTCCACGTCGAGGACCTTGAGCATCGTCTCCAGCCTGCTGCGGCTGAGGTCGACCCGGTTCTCCAGGGCCGCGGTCGACAGCACGCCGCCCTCCCGCAGTGCGGCGAGCACGGTCCGGACCACCGGCTCGGGCGGGAAGGCCAGTGAGGCGAAGTAGGCCCAGATCTCCCGGTCCTCCGCGCCGGGCAGCAGGATCACCTCGGCGCGCTCGACCCCGCGTCCGGCCCTGCCGACCTGCTGGTAGTAGGCGACCGGCGACTGCGGCGCGCCGACGTGGACGACGAATCCGAGGTCGGGCTTGTCGTATCCCATGCCCAGCGCCGAGGTGGCGACCAGCGCCTTGATCTTGTTGTCGAGCAGGGCCTGCTCCGCGGCGAGCCGTTCGGCCTGCTCGGTCTGCCCGGAGTAGGCGGCCACCTCGTGCCCCTGCTCGCGCAGGTAGGCCGCGATCTCCTGGGCCGCGGCCACGGTGAGGGTGTAGACGATCCCGGAGCCCGGCAGCTCGTGGAGCGTCTGGGCGAGCCAGGCCAGGCGCTGCTCGGCGCCGCGCAGCCGTACGACGTTCAGGTGGAGGCTCTCGCGCTCCAGCGCCCCGCGCAGGACGAGGGTCTCCTCCCCCATCTGCTCGGCGACGTCGTGGGTGACCCGGGCGTTGGCCGTCGCGGTGGTCGCCAGGACCGGCACGCCCTCGGGCAGCTCCTCGAACAGGGTGCGCAGCCGCCGGTAGTCGGGGCGGAAGTCATGGCCCCAGTCGGAGATGCAGTGCGCCTCGTCGACCACGATCAGACCGGCGCTCTCGGCCAGCGCGGGCAGGACCTGGTCGCGGAACTCGGGGTTGTTGAGCCGCTCGGGGCTGACCAGGAGCACGTCGACCATGCCGTCGGCGACCTGGCCGTAGACCTGCTCCCACTCCTCGGGGTTGGCCGAGTTGACCGTGACCGCGTGGATCCCGGCCCGCTCGGCGGCGGCGATCTGGTTGCGCATCAGCGCCAGCAGCGGCGACACGATGACGGTCGGCCCCTCCCCCAGCTCGCGCAGGAGCGCGGTGGCGATGAAGTAGACCGCCGACTTGCCCCAGCCGGTCCGCTGGACCACGAGCACCCGGCGGCGGTCCATGACCAGGGCCTTGATGGCCGCCCACTGGTCCTCGCGGAGCCGGGCGTGCTCACCCGCCAGTGCCCGCAGCCGCTCCTCGGCCTCTTCCCGCAGCATCTGCTCTTCGCTCACCGGTCATTGGTACCAGGTCCCGGCGACTGTTTCACTCCGCTCCGTCCGCCCGGCGCGGGCGCCGATGGCGGAACCTTGACCGAACCATCGGGCACGCTTCGGCGCCGCGTGCGGGCACCGCCAGCACAGTGGAGTGACCGGCCGGCGACCAGCGGGCCGGCCGGGAACCAGCGAGGAGGGCTGCGCCCCAGCCACATGCCGATCATCCGCCTACCGGACCGGAGGACGCTGCGCGTCGACGCGGTGGCCGGGGTCACCACGGCCGCCGTCGTCCTGCCGCAGGCCGCGGCCTACGCCACCATCGCCGAACTGCCCGTGCAGGCCGGACTGTACTGCGCGCTCGTCCCCATGGCCGCCTACGCGCTGGCCGGAACCTCCCGTCCCCTGTCGGTCAGCACCACCTCGACCCTGTCCGCGCTGATGGCGGCGGCCGTGGTGGCGGCACCCCCCGGAAGCGTCCCGACGACGGTCGCCGCCACGCTGGCCGTGCTGACCGGGGTGGTGCTGCTGGTGGCGGGCGTCCTGAGGCTGGGGTTCCTCGCCGACTTCATCTCGGAGCCGGTGATGACCGGGGTGAAGAGCGGCATCGGCCTGGCCATCGTGGCCGGGCAGCTCGGCACGGTGATCGGCGTCCGCACCGAGGGGGACAAGGTCTTCGACCGGCTGCTGTCGGCGCTCGGGGAACTGGACGAGGCCCACCCGCCCACGATGCTCGTGTCGGGCGGGACGATCCTGCTGCTCGTCGTGTTGCGGCGGGTTCCCCGCGTTCCCGGCCCGCTGGTCGCGATGGTGGCCGTCACGGCGGTCAGCGCCCTGACGGACCTGGCCTCGCGCGGCGTCGCCACGGTCGGCGAGGTGCCGGGCGGCCTGCCCACGCCGCTCCTGCCCGATCTCGGGCTGGCCAGGGCGCTGGCCCCGATGGCCCTGGGGGTGGCGCTGCTCGCCTTCGTCGAGTCGATCACGGCGGCGAGGATCTTCCGGCATCCGGACGACCCGCCCCTCGACACCGACAGGGAGTTGCTCGCGCTCGGGCTGGCGAACGCCGCGGGCGGCCTCTTCCGCGCCTATCCCGCGGCGGGCGGGATGACGCAGACCGAGATGAACGACGCCTCGGGGGCCCGCAGCCAGACGGCCGAGATCGTGACCGCGCTCTGCACGGCGGTGGTGCTGCTCTTCCTGGCCCCCGCGCTCGCCCCGCTGCCCAGGGCGGCGCTGGGCGGGCTCGTCCTGACCATCGCGGTGTGCCTGGTCGACGTCCACGGCCTGGCGGCGATCTGGCGGGCCACGCGGCCCGAGTTCGTGCTCGCCTGTCTCACGATGCTGATCTCGGTCGGGTTCGGGATCATGCAGGGGGTACTGGCCGCCGTCGTGATCTCCCTGCTCATGCTGCTGCACCAGGTGGACGATCCCGCCGTCTACCCGCTGGGCCGCGATCCGGCCACGGGGGCCTACCGCGACCTCGAACGTCACCCGTCGGACAAGACGGAGCCCGGGCTGCTGATCGTGCGGGTCGAGAGCCGCCTCTACTTCGCCAACGCCCGCCGGGCCGCGGGGCGGGTGACGGATCTCGTCGAGGCCGCCTCGCCCAGGCCGCGCGCGGTACTTCTCGACCTGACCGGCGTGCCCGGCATGGACCTCACCGCGATCTCGGCCGCCGACGAGCTCCACACCACGCTGAAGCAGCACGGCTTCGACGTCTGGGTCGCCCTCGAGAGCCTGGAGCCCATGGAGATCCTCCGGCGTACGGACGCCTGGGAGCGGCTGTCCGCGGAGGGACGGATACAGCCGGGCGTGGCGGCGGCCGTCGCCGCCTATCGCGCCTCCGGCTCCTGAACACCGGACATCCGCCCACCCCCGCCCGCCGCCGGGACGCCGTCCCCGGGGCGGCTTGTGGCCGGTCAGCGGGCCGTCCTGGTTCCACATCGTGGTTTGATGCATCTCACTATGGACGTCACAACGTGGTACCTCGAACAGACCTCGCGCTCCGACCTGCTCGCGGCGAAGCCCCCGGCGATCGAGGTCGACATCGTGCACGCGGAAGTGATCTCCCCCGAGTTCAGCCGGTTCCTGTACACGGCGGTCGGCGGTGACTGGAACTGGACCGAGCGGCTGCCGTGGACCTGGCGGCAGTGGGCGGACTGGCTGGAGCGCGGAGTGGAGACCTGGGTGGCCTACCACCGGGGCACCCCGGCCGGCTACGCCGAGCTCATGCCCGGCGCCGACGCGACGGTCGAGATCAGCGACTTCGGCCTCCTGCCCTGGGCCATCGGCAAGGGCGTGGGCGGCCGTCTCCTGGAGGTCGCCACGGCCCGCGCCTGGGACCTGGCCGAACGCCGGCCGGAGCGGGAGGCGACCCGGCGGGTGTGGCTGCACACCTGTTCCCTGGACGGCCCGGCCGCGCTCGCCAACTACCGGGCACGGGGCTTCCGGCTCTACGACACCAAGGTCAACGTCCCGGGAGACGAGTACGAGGGCCCGGGTCCCGGCCCCTGGCCCGGCGCGGGACCGCGTTCCCTTCCCGGCACCCCTGTTCAAGGTCCTTCCGCCCCCGGCTCCCCGGCGGATCCCGCCTGAAGGACGGGGAAGTGTCGGGCGCGGTGAGTATGGTGGCGAGCCTCCGCACGATGTACGGTCACGTCGATCGGGGCCGAGCCCGTGGATGACCGGTCCCGCCACCACCGAGGAGGCCTCTTCGTGATCTCGCGCCTCTCACGTGGCCGGACGGGACATGTCACCACGCGCTACCGGACACCGTCTCGTCAACGGCGCGGGCCCCGCCGAAACCTCGCACACCCGCCCGAGGTTCCCACACCGGGCCGAAGGCTACCGTTACCCAACGAAGACAAATAAAGGAGGATGCGCTTCTTCCTCGGCCGGACAACCGAGGCGCCCGCGCAGGAAATCAGATGGCTCGACGGACGACCACACCCCCGACTGACGGTGACTTCGAGGAGCGGATCGTCGACATCGACGTCTCCGCCGAGATGCGCACCAGTTTCCTCGAATACGCCTACTCGGTCATCTACCAGCGGGCGCTGCCCGACGCCAGGGACGGTCTCAAGCCCGTCCAGCGCCGCATCCTCTACTCCATGAGCGAGATGGGCCTGCGGCCCGACCGGGGACACGTGAAGTCGTCGCGGGTCGTCGGCGACGTGATGGGCAAGCTGCATCCGCACGGCGACACGGCCATCTACGACGCGCTGGTCCGCATGGCGCAGCCGTTCTCGATGCGGCTGCCGCTGGTCGACGGGCACGGCAACTTCGGCTCCCCCGACGACCTGCCCGCCGCGATGCGCTACACCGAGGCCCGGCTGGCCGCCGCGGCCATGTCGATGGTGCAGTCGATCGACGAGGACACCGTCGACTTCAAGCCCAACTACGACGGCCAGGAGACCGAGCCCACGGTCATGCCGTCGGCCTTCCCCAACCTGCTGGTCAACGGCGCCACCGGCATCGCGGTCGGCATGGCGACCAACATGGCGCCGCACAACCTCGTCGAGGTCGTCGCGGCCGCCCGCCACCTGATCAAGCATCCGAACGCCACCCTCGACGACCTGATGCGCTTCGTGCCGGGCCCCGACCTGCCGACCGGCGGCACGATCATCGGCCTGGACGGCATCCGCGACGCCTACGCCAAGGGCCGGGGCACCTTCCGGATGCGCGCCAGGTGCGCCGTGGAGCAGGTCAGTCCCCGCCGCAAGGGCATCATCGTCACCGAGCTGCCCTTCAACGTCGGCCCGGAGCGGGTGGTCACCAAGATCAGGGAGCTGGTCACCGCCAAGAAGCTCCAGGGCATCTCCGACCTGAAGGACCTCAGCGACCGGCACAAGGGCCTGCGCCTGGTCATCGAGATCAAGAACGGCTTCATCCCCGAGGCCGTGCTGGAGGAGCTCTACCGGCTGACGCCGATGGAGGAGACCTTCGGCATCAACAACGTCGCGCTGGTCGACGGCCAGCCGTGCACGCTGGGCCTGCGTGAGCTGCTCCAGGTCTACGTCGACCACCGCATCGACGTGATCCGGCGCCGCTCCATGTACCGCAGGCGCAAGCGCGAGGAGCGCCTGCACCTCGTCGAGGGCCTCCTCATCGCCCTGCTCGACATCGACCACGTCATCCAGGTCATCCGTTCCTCCGACGACTCGGGCCAGGCCCGCGAGCGCCTGATGCAGACCTTCGAGCTGTCGGAGATCCAGGCCCACTACATCCTGGACACCCCCCTGCGCCGCCTGACGCGCTTCGACAAGCTGGAGCTCGACAAGGAGAAGGAGACCCTGGAGCGGGAGATCGCCGAGCTGAACGCGATCCTGTCCTCCGAGGACAAGCTCCGCAAGGTCGTCTCGGACGAGCTCGCCCAGGTCTCCAAGACCTTCGGCACGCCTCGCCGTACGGTCCTGCTGGAGTCCTCCGGCGTCACCAGGAACGCCTCGGTGCCCCTGGAGGTCGCCGACGACCCGTGCCTGGTGCTGCTCTCCTCGACCGGCCTGCTGGCCCGTACGTCCGACGCCTCCCCGCTGGCGGGCCACGGCGAGCGTTCGGCCCACGACGTGCTGGTCTCGGTGGTGCGCAGCACGGTCAGGGGCGAGGTCGGCGTGGTCACCAACCACGGCAGGATGATCCGGATCCAGGTCGTCGACCTGCCGACGCTGCCTCCCTCGGTCAACCCGCCGACGCTGTCCGGCGGGCACCCCGTCTCCGAGTACGTCACCCTGAGCCCCGGTGAGACGGTCGTGGGCCTCGGTTCGCTGGATCCCGACGGGCCGGGCCTGGCGCTGGGGACCGCGCAGGGCGTGGTCAAGCGGGTCGTCCCCGACTACCCCGCCAACCGCGACGACTTCGAGGTCATCGGGCTCAAGGAGGGCGACACCGTGCTCGGAGCGGTCGAGCTGACCGCGGAGACCCACGATCTGGTCTTCATCACCTCCGACGCGCAGCTGCTGCGTTATCCGGCCTCCAGCGTCCGTCCCCAGGGCCGTCCCGCCGGCGGCATGGCGGGCGTCCGGCTGGACGGCGGCGCCCAGGTGATCTGGTTCGGCGTGGTCGATCCGGCCCATGAGTCCAGGGTCGTGACGATCGCGGGTTCCTCGACCGCGCTGCCGGGCACCCAGGTCGGCGGCGCGAAGGTCTCCGACTACGCCGAATACCCGGCCAAGGGCCGCGCGACCGGCGGCGTCCGGGTCCAGCGTTTCCTCAAGGGCGAGGACGTCCTGCTGCTCGCGTGGGCGGGTCCCGGCCCGGCCCGCGCGGTGTCCACCGTCGGCAAGCCCGTCCCGCTCCCGGAGGAGCTGGGCCGTCGCGACGGGTCCGGCGTCCGCCTCACCCACACGGTGGCGGCGATCGGCGGCGCCATCGGCGCCACCGACGGCGCTCCGGCCACCGCCGCGGGCACCCCGGGGGACACCGCCGAGGCGGCCCTGGAAGGCGAGTGACCTCCCGCTCCGTCGCGGGGGCGCCCGGAGCCACACGGATCATCGACGGGAGCCTGTCCCGCACCGGTCTCGGCCCGCCGCCGGGCCGGGGCCACGGGACGGATCCGAGGGGTCGGGGCGGCACGTGGCCGATCGGTCGGGCCGCGAACAGCACGGCCGAACGCTCGGCTGGAGTCCTCCAGCCGAGCGTTTCGCGTGAACGGGCGGAGCCAGGCGTTTCGTGCGAGCGGACGGAGCCGGGCGTTTCGTGCGGCGGGTGGTGAGCTCGGCGGCGACGCGCCTCCTCACGACCGCTTCCGGAGGCAGGCTTCACGGACGCGCCGTGAGGGCTTCTGGAGCCCCCGGGAGGTCGCCTGGCGGAAAATCACCGACGGGAACGTTTTCCCGCCCAGGCGGGGCTACAGGGCCCGCGGGGCGGCACCGAGCCCGTACGCGGAGGGTGCGGGGCCTCCCGCGCGGAACGAGCCGCCCGGAGGACGTCGGGAGCGCGACCTCCGCAGGCTAGGCGCCGCAGGCGTGACGCCATCGCGCTACCGAGGTGCGGAGGGGGACGGAGAGGGGCGGATCGGCCTCCCGGGCGGCGGCGCGGGAACGGCGGAGCCTCACACGCAGAGGCAGAACGGATGCCCTGCCGGGTCGAGAAAGACCCGGAAGCCGTCGTCCAGGCCCGGCTGGTGCTCGTGCTTGACCGCGCCCAGCGCGAGCACCGCCGCCTCGGCCTCCGCCATGTCGTCCACGGTGAAGTCGAGATGGAACTGCTGGGGCCTGTCGGGATCGGGCCAGACGGGCGGCCGGTGGTCCTCCGCCAGCTGGAAACAGAGCCGCTCCGGCCGCCCGTCGGTGACCACCACCCAGTCGTCCTCGACCGAGGTCACCGGCCAGCCCAGAAGCGCGCTGTAGAAGTCGGCCAGGCTCTTCGGGTCCGGGCAGTCGATGACGACCGACCGCATGCGTGCGATTGCCATAGTGTCCTCCATATCTCAACACCGGTATAGGGATTATGGAGGTGTCATAATCGTTCGGCAACGCCGACGGTGTCCGGCGGCGAGCGGGGCCGTACAGAACACCCCCGCCACACCCCCGCCCCGGCGGGCACGACGCGCCTCCCGGCGCCACCCCACCCCGGCGGGCACGGTCGCCGGGGCGTCACGGTCAGGCCAGTGAGCCCTGGAGGGCGAAGCGGATCGCCATCAGCAGCTGCCAGGGCTCACCGCTCTCCCAGGAGCGGACAAGCCGCGCGACCTGGTCGCCGGGCTGGAAGTCGTCGAAACCGTGCGGACCGAAGCAGCCGGCCTCCACGAGGACGTCCACGAGCGGGTCGTCGTCGCCGAGCGACTCGGTGTAGGCCGCCGCGTCGAGCAGAGCGAGCGCCGAACGGGCGTTGCGGCCGTCGTCACGGCTCTCCACCCGATCCAGCTTCCGCCTGCCCTGGGCGCGCAGATATTCCGCCAGGGATTCGATCCTGCTCATGACCCTCTCCAGGCTCCCGGACTTTGTGTCACGACATCATCACCCATGGTGAGCGAGAGGTGTGGGATCTTCCTGAAGTCGACCGGGACGGCGGCCCCGGGAGCAGCGATAAAAGGGGTATAGGGAATTATTAATTCATCGTTTCTGCCAACCGAAAGGTGTTTGCGTGAGTCCCTTCGACGACCTTCTGGCCGCCAACGAAGAGTTCTCCGCCACGTTCACCGACTCCGCACTGACCGGCAGGGCGGCCCGCGGCCTTGCCGTAGTCACCTGCATGGACTCCAGGATCGACCCGCTGGGGCTGTTCGGGTTGAAAGCCGGAGACGCGAAGATCCTACGCAATGCGGGCGCTCGGGTGACCGACGACGTGCTGCGGACGCTCGTGCTCGCGGTCTATCTGCTGGGGGTGAACCGGGTTCTCGTCATGCCGCACACCGACTGCGGCATGGCGAAGGCCACCGACGACGACGTGCACAGGCTCGCGGCCGAGCACGGCGTCGACACTCGGAGCCTGGAGTTCCACACCGTTCCCGATCAGAGCGCGGCGCTGCGCCACGACCTGACGCGTATCAGGACCAGTCCGTTCCTGCCCGCGAACCTGGCCATCGGCGGCGCCGTCTACGACGTACGGACCGGAAAGATCATGCCCGTCGAGCTGTGAGACCCCCCCTGTGAGATCCACCCGGCCGTGTCCGGGCAGGAACCCGCTGGATGACGTCGAACCGCGCCGGAGCACACGGCCGCGCGACGTTCGCCGTGTCCGTCCGCCGGGTCCGGACCACGGCCCTTCGGCTCTCCGGAGGGAAAGAACCGCCCCCGCCCCGCTCTGCGTGGCGGGGGTGCGGGACGGGGCCGCTCCCGGGCACGGAGACGGACGGCTCCTCGTCTCGCTCCGGCCGATCGCGGTCACCACACCTCGGGCACGGGGGTGAACCGCCCGCGCCGAGGTCCACGGTGTGAGGCGTCATTCGAAGAACGGGAACCGGGAGAGGGGGATGGAGCGGGTGACGGACCGCCGGGGAGGGTGGACCCACGTGGGACCGACGGGGACGCCCTCGCCACGGGCGTCGTGAACCCGGCCGGATGCCGCCCGGCCGGGCGGCATCCGGGGGACGGCCTCAGGCGTCGATGTGGTCGCGGTCGACCTCGGCCGCGCTGCCCACGATGAACTCCCGGCGAGGGGCCACGTCACTGCCCATCAGAAGGTCGAAGATGCGCTCGGCCTCCTGGATGTCCTCGATCCTGACCCGGCGCAGGGTCCTGTGGCGAGGCTCCATGGTCGTCTCCGCCAGCTGGTCGGCGTCCATCTCGCCCAGACCCTTGTAGCGCTGCACGGGGTCCTTCCAGCGCTTGCCCCGGCGCTCCAGGTCTCGCAGGACGCGGTGCAGCTCGGCGTCCGAGTAGCAGTAGACGTACTTGCCCTGACCACGCCCGGGGTTGGTGATCTCGATCCGGTGCAGCGGCGGGACCGCGGCGAAGACCCGGCCCGCCTCGACCATCGGCCTCATGTAGCGGTGGAAGAGGGTCAGCAGCAGGCAGCGGATGTGCGCGCCGTCGACGTCGGCGTCGGCCATCAGGATGACCTTGCCGTAACGGGCCGCCTCGATGTCGAAGGAGCGTCCCGAGCCGGCGCCGATGACCTGGATGATCGCGGCGCACTCGGCGTTCTTGAGCATGTCGGCGACGGACGCCTTCTGCACGTTCAGGATCTTGCCGCGGATCGGCAGCAGGGCCTGGAACTCCGAGTCGCGGGCCGCGCGGGCGGTGCCCAGCGCCGAGTCGCCCTCGACGATGAACAGCTCGCTGCGGTCGACGTCGTCGCTGCGGCAGTCGACCAGCTTGGCCGGGAGCGCCGAGTTCTCCAGGGCGGTCTTGCGCCGCTGGTTGTCGCGGTGCTCACGGGCGGCGACACGGGCCTTGGCCGCCGCGACGATCTTCTCCAGCACCGCGCGCAACTGCTGCTTGGCGCCGCGCGGCGGGTTGGTGAAGATCTCCCTGAGGTCGCGGGAGACGACGTGGGCGACGATGCGGGAGGCCGCCGAGGTGCCGAGGACCTCCTTGGTCTGCCCCTCGAACTGGGGCTCGGGCACCCGGACCGTGACGACTCCGGTGAGCCCCTCGAAGATGTCCTCCCGGGTGACCGGGGCGTCGCCGTTCTTCAGCAGGCGGGTCTCGCGGAGCAGCTCGTTCAGCGTGCGGACCAGGGCCCGCTCCAGGCCGCTGACGTGGGTGCCGCCCTTGGGGGTCGCGATCACGTTGACGAAGGACCTGACGGTGCTGTCGTAGCCCTTGCCCCAGCGCAGCGCCACGTCCACGGTGAGCTCGCGCTGCACCTGGGTGGGCGTCATGTGCCCCAGGTCGTCGAGGACCGGCACGGTCTCGTGGAAGTGACCGACGCCCTGCAGACGCAGGACCTCGCAGAGGGCCTCGTCCCGGGCGAGGAACTCGGTGAACTCCGAGATGCCGCCGTCGAAGCAGAACTCCTCCTCGGCGGGCTCCTCGCCGCGGCTGTCGCGCACGGCCAGGGTCAGGCCGGGGACCAGGAAGGCCGTCTGGCGCAGCCGGACGTGGATCTCGTCGAGGGAGACCTCCGCCTCGGGCAGGAAGATCTGGTAGTCGACCCAGAAGCGGACGCGGGTGCCGGTGACGTCGCGGGCCAGCGGGCCGCCGTCGCGCAGGCCGGACTTCTTCTTGAACTTGGCGGTCGGCCCGTCGCCGTCGAAGACGCCGGGAACGCCCCTGCGGAAGCTGATCTCGTGGACCCGGCCGTCGCGGTCGACCTCGACGTCGAGACGGGAGGACAGGGCGTTCACCACGGAGGCGCCGACGCCGTGCAGGCCTCCCGAGGCGGCGTAGGAGCCGCCGCCGAACTTTCCTCCGGCGTGCAGCTTGGTGTAGACCAGCTCGACTCCGGCCAGGCCGCTCTTGGGCTCGACGTCCACGGGGATGCCACGGCCGTTGTCACGGACCTCGATCGAACCGTCGGCGTGCAGCTCGACCTCGATGCGGGTGCAGTAACCGGCCAGGGCCTCGTCGACCCCGTTGTCCACGATCTCCCACAGGCAGTGCATGAGACCGCGGCTGTCGGTCGATCCGATGTACATGCCCGGGCGCTTGCGGACGGCTTCGAGACCTTCAAGCACCGACAGATGGCGCGCCGTATAGCCCTTCTCCGCGCTAACTGCGGTCACACCCACTCCCACTCTGCTCGAACACGTGTGCGCAGCTTACCGTTCTTCCCGCCGCGGCGGGTACCAGCTTCCCACGGGGCCGCCGGAGCGTTACCCCGAGCGTGATCCTCGTTACTTTCGGCCGCTTTCCGCTCTCGGCGTAGTCGGGGGTCGGTTGGGAACGTCCACATCGGGTTAGATGTTGTCTCAAGTGACTGACGCCAGATCCTCCACAAGGGGATGACCTGAAAGGCGATACGTGACTGGAACTCTCGCCCCCGCCAAGCAGCTGACGGCCACGGACCGCTGTGACCGGTGCGGCGCCCAGGCTTACATCCGCGCGACCCTGCCCGTAGGTGGGGAGCTGTTGTTCTGCGCCCACCACGGGCGGCAGCACATAGCCGTGCTGAGAGACAAGGGCGCCGACATCCAGGACGAGTCGGCACGCCTCAGCGAAACCCCTTCAACCGCCAAAAACGACGAACGGTAGGCGTCGGCCGGCCCGATGGCGACATCGGCCCGGTCCCGCGAAGCCCTCCCGCTCCCCGGAGCGAACGGGCCCGCGGCCCGACTCCGCCACAACCACATATCCCTGCCGCGTGCCCTGTCCCCGTGCGTATGGGAGCGGGGCACGCGGTGTTCTCCGCCCGGCGGCCCTCCCGCCCGGCACGCGCCCTTCTCCGCCCGGCGGTGCTCCCGCCCGGGTGGCGGTCGCGGCCGGACGGTCTTCGCGGCCGGACGGCGGCTCCCGCACCGCGGCCCCTCGCCCCGGTGTTCTCACGTCCTGTCCGCCGAGGCCCCATCGTGGCCGACGGACGCCCCGGCCCGAGCGGCCGCGTTACGCTCGACGACTGTGCTGATTCTGCTGCCACCGTCCGAGGGAAAGGCCGGGTCGGGCGACGGCCCCGCCCTCGACCTGTCCCGGTTGAGCTTCCCGTCCCTGACCGCCTCCCGCAGGAAGGTCCTGAGCGCGCTCGTCGCGCTGTCCAGGAAATCGCAGGCCCAGGCCGTGCTCGGCCTGTCGCCGGGCCAGCTCGGCGAGATCGGCAAGAACCGGGAGCTGCGGACGGCCCCCACGCTGACGGCCGCGGAGCTGTACACCGGGGTGCTCTACGACAACCTCGGGCTGGCCACCCTCTCCCCCGGCGCCGCCGAACGGGCCGCGGAGAGCCTGCTGATCTTCTCCGGGCTGTGGGGACTGCTGAGAATCACCGACAGGGTGCCGCCGTACCGGCTGTCGATGGGGGTGAAGCTGCCGCCGCTCGGCGGCCTGGGCGCCTACTGGCGCAAGCCCGTCACCTCGGCGCTCGGCGGGGAGTCCGGCCTGGTCGTCGACCTGCGCTCCAGCACCTACGCCGCGGCCTGGCAGCCCGGAGGACGGGCGGTCGCGGTGCGGGTTCTCAAGGACGGCAAGGTCGTCAGCCACATGGCCAAGGCGACCCGGGGCGTGATCGCCCGCTCGCTGCTGGAGGGCGGCGTGGATCCGCAGACGCCGCAGGAACTGGCCAAGGTGCTGGACAGCCTCGGCCACGCCGTCGCGCTCGGCCCGGCCCCCGGCGGTAACCGGCCGTGGACCATCGACGTCACAGCGTGACCCGGAAGGTCACCCGGAGGGTCAGCCGGAAGGTCGCAGTGCGGTCCGGAGATCACGGTGTGGCCCGGAGAAAGGTCGTGACCCGGGAATCCACGGGGTGACCCGGGAACGAGGAAGGCCGCCACGACGGGAACGACCCGCCCTGGCGGCTTCCGGGCGGTGAGGGGCCCGCACCCCGGGGGGGGGGGGCCGCCCCCCCGGGTCGAGGCTGGGACGGTGTGTCGGGCGGGCACGGGGGCGCTGGGGGGGGGCCGGAAAAGCGGGGGGTGGGGGGGGGCCCCCCCCCCCGGGGTGCGGGCCCCTCACCGTGAGACGGATCAGTCCAGGTAGTCGCGCAGGACCTGGGACCTGGACGGGTGACGCAGCTTGGACATGGTCTTGGACTCGATCTGCCGGATGCGCTCGCGCGTCACCCCGTAGACCTTGCCGATCTCGTCCAGCGTCTTCGGCTGACCGTCGGTGAGGCCGAACCGCATCGAGACCACGCCCGCCTCGCGCTCGGACAGAGTGTCCAGAACGGAGTGGAGCTGCTCCTGCAGGAGCGTGAAGCTGACGGCGTCCGCCGGGACGATCGCCTCGGAGTCCTCGATGAGGTCACCGAACTCGCTGTCGCCCTCCTCACCCAGCGGGGTGTGCAGGGAGATCGGCTCGCGGCCGTACTTCTGGACCTCGACGACCTTCTCCGGGGTCATGTCGAGCTCGCGGGCCAGCTCCTCCGGAGTGGGCTCGCGGCCGAGGTCCTGGAGCATCTGCCGCTGCACGCGGGCCAGCTTGTTGATCACTTCGACCATGTGGACCGGGATGCGGATGGTCCGCGCCTGGTCGGCCATGGCGCGGGTGATCGCCTGCCGGATCCACCAGGTGGCGTAGGTGGAGAACTTGTAGCCCTTGGTGTAGTCGAACTTCTCGACCGCGCGGATCAGACCCAGGTTGCCCTCCTGGATCAGGTCCAGGAAGAGCATGCCGCGGCCGGTGTAGCGCTTGGCCAGCGAGACCACCAGGCGCAGGTTGGCCTCCAGCAGGTGGTTCTTGGCCCGGCGGCCGTCCTCGGCGATCCACTCCAGCTCGGCGCGGACGTCGACCGGCAGCCGGTCGCCGTCGGTGCCCAGCTGCTCCTCGGCGAACAGGCCGGCCTCGATGCGCTTGGCCAGCTCGACCTCCTGCTCGGCGTTGAGCAGGGGGACCTTGCCGATCTGCTTGAGGTAGTCCTTGACCGGGTCGGCGGTCGCTCCGGCCGCGGCGACCTGCGGCACGGGGGCGTCGTCGTCGTCGTCGGACAGGATGAGGACCTCGTCCTCGTTCTGCTCGACGGCCTCGGCCTTGGGCTCGTCGTCGGTCTCGGTCTCGGCTTCGGTCTCGATCTCGGTCTCGATCTCCACCTCGACCTCGGCCTCGAGGTCGAAGTCCTCGATCTCGACGTCCTCGAGGTCGATGACCTCCTCGTCGTCGCCGACGACCTGCTTGGGCTTCGCCTCGGCCTTGGGCGCGGCGGCCTTGGGCGCGGGCGCGGCGGCCTCGGGCGCCGTCTTCCTCGGCGGCGCGGGGACCGGCTTCTTGGCGGACGGTGCGATCTTCTTGGCCGGGGGCGCCGGCTTCTTGGCCGCGGGGGCGGGCTCGGAGCCGCTGACGACCGCCGTGACGGTCTCCGGCTGCTCCTTGGCCGCCGCGGCGGTCTTCGTCTTCTTGACCGGGGCGGGAGCGGCGGGGGTACGGCGCTTGGCCGGGGTCCGGGACTTCTTGGGACCCGCGGAGTCCTCGGCGGTCAGCCGTACGGTGATGCCCTCTTTGCTGAGGCTGCGCAGGATTCCAGCGACCTGCGCCATGGGAATGTCCGCTTCCTCGACGGCCTTGCGGACATCCTCAGACTCGAGGAACCCCTGCGAGCGCCCCCGCTCCATCAGCTGCTGAATGACGGGCTCGTTCAGCTCGGATGGCTTCGAGCGAGTCGAACTTGCAGGCGACACGAACACCTCTCGAAGGAAAGCGTGACGAGAATGGACCCAGGTGCCCACTAGGGGCGGAACCTCTAGTTGTTGATGAACGAGGCCGCGCAAACCGCGACGCACCTGTCCAGCATTGTGGCACGACACCGTGATCCATACGGCCGCCTCCTGGCGGTTGCCCTCCACCCTAGGCCGACCAAGAGAGTAGTGCGTACGGAAGCGAGGCACCGATACCCGAAAGCAACCGTTATGACTGTTTCATTCAGTCACTCTTCGTGGCCAGGGGAACATGAATCGCGAGCACCGTGACGTCATCATCCTGTTCATACCCAGACAGCATCCGGTCAACTAGGAAATCCAGCAACATATGCGGACTTCCAACAACTTCCGGCGGCGCTTCGGTCACAACTGAGCAAAGATCGGCAAGACCGGCATCCAAGCCACGCTTCCGATTCTCCACCAGACCATCTGAATACAGGACCGCGGTATGCCCCGGAGGGACACAGAAGCGGAACTGCCGGCGGCTGGTCGGCCAGCCGAGCGGAGTGCCGGGCTCGCCCTCGACCAGCAGCGGCACGCCCTGCGGGGAGACCAGCAGGGGCGGCGGGTGGCCCGCCAGGGCCAGTGTGCCCTCTCCGGTGCCGGGCTCCACGACCATGTAGGCCAGGGTGGTGACCTGCTCTTCCTCCTCCGTCGCCTCGAAGACCCTGTCCAGGCCCGTGAGCACCGCCGCGGGCGGCGGATTGGTCAGCGCCAGGGCCCGCATGGCGTTGCGGATGCGGCCCATGCCCGCGGCGGCCTTGACGCCCTTGCCCATGACGTCGCCGACCACCGCCGCGACCCGGCCGTCCTGCAGCACGAACGCGTCGTACCAGTCGCCGCCGACCTGCACGTGACGGCTTCCCGAGCGGAACCGCTGGGCCAGCACCAGGCCGCGCACCACCGGCAGCCGGTCGGGCAGCAGGCTGCGCTGCAGCGTCTCGGCGGTGCGGTGCTCGCGTTCGAAGAGGGTGGCCCGCTCGACGGCCAGGGCGCACTGCCCGGCGAGCGCCTCCAGGAAGACGCCGTCCTCCTGGGAGATCTTCTGGGGGCGGGTGAAGGAGAAGCGCAGCGCGCCGAGCGCGCGTCCCGCGGCCAGCAGCGGCAGGCCGACCCACGCCCGCTCGTCGCTGTGGGCGATGAAGCCCGTGATCCCCTCCTCCTCGGCCCCGGCGTCCACGAGCTGGGCGCGCAGGCTCTCGGGCGACTCGGCGAAGACGGGGCGGCGGCTGTTGACCGCCATGGTCATCACGCTGGAGTGCGCCAGCGGGATCTCCTCGCCCGGGGCGCCCGGGACGTCGGGGATGCCGCCGCTGTTGACCAGCTTCAGCGCGGCCCGCTCGACGTCGAGCAGCGCCACGGCCGAGCGGTCGGCGGCCAGGGCCGTACGGCCGACGTCGATGATGACCTGGACGACCTGCTCGACGGTGAGCGCCTCGGCGAGCATGGCCGTCGCGCCCTGCAGGCGCGCCGTGCGCAGGGCCGCGGCGCCGAGCTGGTCGGTGAGCCTGCCGCGCATCTCCTCGGCCTCGCGCTGCGGGGTGACGTCGGTGTTGGCACCGACCCACTCGACCACCCGGCCGTGCCGGATGATCGGGACCGCGCGCACCTCGAAGTGGCGGTAACCGCTGACCCTGGTACGGACGCGGTAGCTCCACTCGAACATGATCCGGCCGCGGAGCGCCTCGCGCCACGCCTCCTCGGTGTGCTGGCGGTCGTCGGGGTGGACGGCGTCCAGCCAGCCGTGGGCGAGGTACTCCTCCAGCCCCTGGCCGGTGATGGCACGCCACGGCGGGGCGTCCTCCAGCACGGCCCCGTTGGGCGCGGTGATCCACACGAGCTGGGACTGCGCCTCGACCAGCGACCGGTAGCGCTCCTCGCTGCGCCGCAGGTCCTCCTCGACCTGGCGGCTCTCGGTGATGTCCACGCCGATCAGGCAGACCGCGCGCAGGACGCCCTCCTCGTCGTGGACCGGCGAGAACGTGAGCGACCAGTGGTGGGTCTCCCCGTCGGCGGTGCGCACCCTGATCCGCTGGTCCCCCTCGACCTCGGCCCCGTCGACGATCGCGCGGACCGAGCCCTCGACCAGCGCGGTGAGATCGGCCGAGAGCAGCTCGTGCGGGGCGCCGCCGACCAGGCGCTCGGCGGGGAGGCCGACGACGCCGGCGAAGACCTCGTCGACCCGCTGGAAGCGGCCCTCGGGGTCGAAGAACGCGAACGCGAACGGCGACTGTGTCAGCAGGCCCTGCAACAGGCCGGAGTCCGAGATGTCCACACCCGACTTCCGGGGACGGGGCACGGAGGTTTCGGCGCTCATGGTCGGCACCTCCGTCGCGTGCCAGGGTCTCCCACGAGGCACATCTCCAAACTTGCGAATTGGCGTAGCGCAGCTCCGGGGGACCGGATCCTGCAGTACATCATCGGCGATGGGCGGGCACGGACGGAAGCCCCGCCCATGATGCGGTCAACGCACCGCGCGCGCCTCTCCGGTCCGGGTTCGTTGCGCGCACCTCGCGGAGTCGCCGCCCTCGCCGGACCGCGCCGACCGGGGCCGGACGCCGTCTCCGCCCTCCCGAGACACCGGCACGACCGCCGCCGGCGCCTTCAAACGTTTGCGGCCAGGACCCTAGCAGGATCAAGCCGGACCGTCCCGACAACTGCCCACCTCGTCTCCGCGAGCGTCCCAAGGAAGATCAGGCTACTGACTCATTCCCGATTTGGCTCCCCCTTCGCGGACAGTCGCTGACTACCTTGTCGACAAATCCAGTCAAGACACGCCTCACCTCGCATCCCATCCGCGCAAACATCGCTCCACAACGCCCCTCCGAGGGTTGACACCCAGGCGATAAGTTGTGGAATGGGAACGCACGTCCCCGCCGTCCGTCCGGGGGTCTCCTCCCGGAAAACCGGAGGAATGCGACAGCCATGCCCGCTCTCGCCACACACCTCAGCGGCGGCCCGCCGACGCTCCACGATCGGGTGAGCGCCCGCCTGGCCGCCGAGTTCCTGACCGTCCCCCTCGGCACCGTGGACCGGTGCGTGGCCGACGTCCGGGCCTGCGCCGAGCACCTGGGGATCGAGGCGACACCCGAGGTGGTCGAGCGCGTCGCCCGCGAGCATCTGCTCGCCCTCGTCAACTCCGCGCCGCCACCGCGAAGTCCCCGGTAACATCGAGATCACCGGGCCGTGTTCCACGCACTGTTCGACCCGGGAATGCGAGAAGGTTGGGACGTGAGCGAGCAGGGCGAGCGAGCCAATCAGCACGGCACCGGGCCTCTTCGGCCGACGGAGGAGGCGGCTTGAACCGGCGGCACCGTCGAGACCCGCGTGACAGCCGGTCTCCCGACGAGGTGTTCGCCGAGATGCTGCTCGCGTCGCGGGAGCTGCTGGCCGTGCGCAGCCCGCTGGACGCCGAGCTCATGGTCTCCGACATGGTCGGGGCCTGGTGGAGGCGGCGCCTGCGGGGCGGGGACGCCGAGCAGGTGCTGGGCGAGGGCATGGTCGACTACGCCGCCAAGGCGGGGTCCCCGGCCGCGCTGACCCTGCTGATCGCGCTGGCCTACCTCGGCACCGCGCGCCAGGCGGCCAAGGCCGAGGGGGCGGCGCTGGCGCTCATCGAGCGGCAGGTGGCCAGGCCCCGCTGGGCCGACCGCCTCGGCGTCGTCAAGCCGACCGGCTGCTTCGTCTCCCGCGACGCCTACGGCGACCAGGACACCGTGGTCTGCACCTTCGGCTACCGGGGCACCGACAGCGACGAGGACCGGCACGCGCTGGTCATGGTCGTCGACTACAACATGCGGGGGATCGCCCGCGACACCTGGGTCTCCTCCCACGTGGACAAACTGCTCGACCAGGCCAGGGCCGAGGCCGCGGCCAACCCGATGCTCAGGTTCGAGGAGATCGAGCCGCAGCAGGCCAGGGCGCTTCTGGAGTCGGCCATGAAGGCCACCGCGGAGTACGGCGACCGCAGGACGAGCGCGCCCGTCAGCGACAGCTACAGCGCCTACCACGCCTTCGCGCGCTCCCGGATCAAGGCTCTGCCCCCCGGCCGCAAACGCCCGGCCCCGCTGCACAGCGAGGCGCCCTACAGCCGCGACCGCCGGGCGATGCTGGCCGCGGAGTTCCTCTCCTCCGACGCCGCCGAGCACCTGTCGGACCCCTCGGCCGCCTCGCGCTGCGCCGACCACATCATCGACTACGGCTGCGACCAGGACTTCGGCAGGCCGTTGCGGATCAGCCCGACCAAGTGCCAGACGTTCCTGCTCGACTGGCTGCCGCGCAAGGTGATGCTCAGCCCTGCCGAGCAAGAGGCGGTGCCGTACGTGCTGGGGGCCTGGGCCCGCTTCGCCGCGCGCCGCAACGGGCTGGCCGACGAGGGGCTGCGCGCCACGCTCGACGGCATCTGGGAGGCCACGGCGAAGTTCGCCGAGGCCTACCGCGACCCGACGACCTTCGGCCTGGACCGCGACCTGCTGGAGCGCCTGCTGCCCGACGGGGACCTGTCCGCGCTGGCCCGGCGGGTCTTCGCGTTCCCGTTCCTGCAGGGCACACACGGCGAGATCAAGCTCGACCTGCTCAACCCCGCCGACGAGGCCGACCGCAGGATCCTGCTGGGCATCGACCACGCGGGCGAGCGGGACCGGCCCGACTACGACGAGCACCTCGCCTGGCACGAGGAGATCGCGGGCAGGCTCTGGGAGGGCGACCCGCCGCAGCTGTGGGAGGCCGCCCAGCGGCTGCTGGACCTGGGGCACGACCGGCACGACGTGCTGCACGTGCTGATCGAGCTCGCCGAGCGGATCGGCGACGACCCCGAGGAACTGGCCGTCGCCCTCGATGACATCGCCGACATTCCCGACGAGCCTCCGATGTAGGTGAGCCATGCTGATCGATCTCAACGCCGATCTGGGGGAAGGCTTCGGCATCTGGCGACTGGGGGACGACGAGGCCCTGCTCGGCCTGGTGACCAGCGCGAACATCGCCTGCGGATTCCACGCGGGCGACCCGCTGACCATCCGCCGCACCTGCACGGCCGCGGTCGACCGGGGGGTGGCGATCGGCGCCCAGGTGTCCTACCGGGACCTGGCCGGGTTCGGGCGCCGCGAGATGGACGTCGATCCCGAGGAGCTCTGCGCCGAGGTCCTCTACCAGTTGTCCGCGGTGGACGGCATCGCCAGGGCGATGGGGGGCCGGGTCTCCTACGTCAAGCCGCACGGCGCGCTCTACAACCGGATCTGCCGCGACCCCGAGCAGGCCGAGGCCGTCGTGGCGGCCGTCGCCGACCACGACGAGGGGCTGCCGCTGCTGAGCCTGCCCAGCTCGGTCGTCCACGAGATCGCCGCCCGCGAGGGACTCACCACCGTCACCGAGGCCTTCGCCGACCGCGCCTACACCCCCTCGGGCGCCCTCGTCTCCCGCCGCTCCCCCGACGCGGTGCTGCACGACCCGGTCGAGGTCGCGGCCAGGGCCGTGCGCATGGCGACCACCGGGACGGTGACCGCGATCGACGGGTCCGAGATCACGCTGAACGCGCGCTCCATCTGCGTGCACGGCGACACCCCCGGCGCCGTACTGCTGGCGCGGGCCGTGCGTGACGGCCTGATCGCGGCCGGGGTGACGCTGAAGGCCTTCACTTGACGTCCTCCCGCCCCCGAAGGGACCGGGATTCCCGGCCGAAACCGGGTGGTTCGCGGCTCACGGCCCCGCCCGGCGGCCGGCGGGCTCCCCGCGCCGCCACCCCATGCCCCGGGGCGGTCCCGCGATGCCGGCTCGGTCGTCGCCGGCCCGATCACCATGGCGACCCCCGCCGGGCGAATCCCGGGAACACCGTGAACGACCGTTGGGAGACCGTGGCGTCCGGGGACACCGGGGACACCGGGGAATCCGGCGTGAGGTGCGGATCGTGATCCGCCTGGCCGGAGAGCACGCGCTGCTGGTCGAGACCGGATCACTGGAGGTCTCCCACCGGCTCGACGCCCTGCTCCGGGCCGCCCGCCCGGCCGGTGTGACCGAGATCGTGCCCGGTCCCGCGGCCGTCCTGGTGAGCGCACCGGGCACCGACCTCGCCCCGCTGCGCTCCCGGCTCTCCCAGCTGCTGGAGGCGGCCCGCCTGCCCGCCCCCGGCGGTCTCGCCCCCACCGCGACCGTGACGGTCCCGGTGGTCTACGACGGGGCCGACCTCGACGACGTGGCCGCTCTGACCGGGCTGTCCCCGGCGGAGGTGGTCGAGCGGCACACCGGGCGGGAGCTCGTGGCCGGCTGGCTGGGGTTCGCCCCGGGATTCGCCTACCTCACGGGGCTGGATCCGGCGCTGCACGTGCCGCGGCTCGCCACGCCGAGGACCTCGGTGCCCGCGGGGTCCGTCGCGATCGCGGGACCCTACTCGGCCGTCTACCCGTCGGCCTCCCCGGGCGGCTGGCGGCTGCTCGGCCGCTCCCCCCTGACCGTGTGGGACGTGGCCGCCGACCCGCCCGCCCTGCTCACGCCGGGCACACGGGTCAGGTTCGAGGCGATCGCCGCTCCATGATCGAGGTCATCGCGCCCGGGCCGTACGCCACCGTGCAGGATCTCGGCCGCCCCGGTTACGCCCACCTCGGCGTGCCGCACTCGGGGGCGGCGGACGCGCCGAGCCTGCGGCTGGCCAACCGGCTGGTGGGCAACCCCGAGGGCGCCGCCGGGATCGAGCTGACCTTCGGCGGTGCCGCGCTCCGCTTCGTCACCGGCGCCTGGGTCGCCGTCACGGGGGCCGACTGCCCGCTGGTGGTCGCCGTGCGCGGCCGGAGCCTGCCGCGGGGGATGCGCGCCCCGTTCTGGGTGGCGGCGGGCGGCGAGCTGCGGGTGGCGATCCCCGCGGCGGGGCTGCGGACCTACGTCGCGGTCCGCGGCGGCCTCGACACGCCCGTCGTCCTGGGCAGCCGCTCGACCGACTCGCTCTGCGGCCTCGGCCCGCCCGTACTGCGCGCGGGCGCCGTCCTGCCGGTGGGGCCGGTCCACGACCTGCCTCCCCTCACCGTGGACGCGGCGCCCCCCGCGGCACCGCCGGACGTCCTGTGGGCCCTTCCCGGCCCCCGGGACGACTGGTTCGTCCCCGGTGCGCTGGCCGGGCTGTGCGCGCAGCCGTACCGGGTGAGCCAGGACAGCAACCGGGTCGGTGTGCGGCTGAACGGCCCACGCCTAGAGCGGGCCCGCGACGCGGAGCTGCCCAGCGAGGGCGTGGTCGCCGGGGCCGTCCAGGTGCCGCCGGACGGGCAGCCGATCCTGTTTCTCGCCGACCACCCGCCGACGGGGGGATATCCGGTCATCGCCGTGCTCACCTCGGCCGCTCTCGCCGCGGCCGCCCAGCTGCGCCCCGGCGACCCGGTCCGTTTCCGCCTCCGGCGTCCCGCGCCCTAACGCAGCAGCCAGGTGACCCGCTCGGCCTCCTCGGCCAGGGCGGTGGACGGGACGTCCTCCATGAGGTCGAAGGTGATCCGGCCGTTCTTCGCCTCCCAGACCCCGGCGACTCGGCCCCGGTGGATCACGACCGGGGAGATCCAGCCCGCGGCCCGGCTGACCTTCGCCCTGGTCTGCCGGGGCAGGAGAGGTTCGAGGTCACGGGGGGCGCCGAGGATGTACTGGTCGAAGCCGGGCAGGAGGTGGACGCCGGTCGCGGGCCCGGTGGCGGCCAGGTCGTCCAGGTGCTCGGCGAGCACGACCATCGGGCCGCCCTCGACCTCGACCTCCGCCAGCTCGGGGGTCAGGTCGCGGAACCAGCCGCGCAGGGCCGCCTTGCGGGCGGCGCCCCGGTAGAGCCAGGTGTCGAAGGTCTCGGGGGTGCCTGGGCCGTGGGCGCCGAGAAAGGCCCGGACGAGGTGCCTGCCGCCCTCGTCGGCGGAGGGCGGCGTCCCGGGCAGGTCCGGCACCCAGTCGCGGGGGCTGACGAAGGTCACCCGGCCCTCGCGCGGCGGCCCGTAGCAGAGCTCGCCGAGGAAGCTCAGCGGCTTGAGCAGGGCGCCCCAGCCCGACGTCAGCGCCTGCCGCAGGTGAGCGTCACCGGTGACCTCGATGACGGCCTCGACCAGCTCCTCGCGGGTCAGCGCGCGCCCTTCGAGCGCCTTGGGGACCGCGTCGAGGATGGCCGCGACCTCGGCGGCGGTCACCCCGTGGCCGCGCTGCCAGGAGGCCCTGTCCCAGCCGCGGAAGGAGCCGAGGACCGCGGTGTGGAAGGACAGCTCGTCGGAGGGGACCAGGTGCAGGGTGCCGCGGACCCTCCAGGTCTTGACCAGGGTGCGGTCGGTCCACAGGGCGGTGTCGACCTCGCGGGGGCGTGGCGCGGCGCGCCGTACGGCCACCGCGAGCGCGGCCGAGGAGGCCACCTGGGCCTGCACCCCGGCCAGGCGCCGGACCACGGACAGGGCGTCCGGGCCCGCGGCCGGATCGACGAACTGCCTCTTCAACCGCCATGCGAGCACCTGGGGCCAGGTGACGGAAACAACCATGCCATGGCTTCTACACCCTCGCACCGACAGAACCGGGGCGGGGGACCTCCGGAGATCTCCAGGGGTTCCGGAGGCCCCCCGCCGAAAGGCTCCTGGCGCGGATCTCCCGCGAAGGTCGCGGGACCTTCGCGGGAGATCCCCTCCGAGCCGCCCGCCTCACGAGGTCCTCACGGTCCCGCTGAGGGTCCTCAGCCGAGTCGCCCGCCCGGGTCCGTCCGGCTCACTTGGCGAACCCGATGTCCTGGTATTTCAGGTCGTAGAAGCCGCGGGCCCCGTAGTTGGCTATGTCCTTGTTGACGGCCACGTTCTGCGGGCGCTGGTAGAGCGTCACCACGTTCACCGCCTCCCAGATCAACTTGTCCGCGGCGTTGGTGTCGGCGATGGCCTGCGCCCCGTCGAGGTTGGAGGTGGCCTTGTTCATGGCGGCGTTGATCTGCGGGGAGCCGATGCGGCCCAGGTTGGAGTTCCACTGCGGCTGCCCCTTGGAGTCGCGGACGGCGTTGGCGTACTGGCCGTAGCCGCTGGAGACCGGGAAGGGCGTGCCCACGTAGGCGAACGCGGTGATGTCGTAGTTACCGGGAATGATGTACTTGGTGAAGTAGTCGTCGCTGGGCACCGCCTGAAGGGTGACCTTGACGCCGATCTGGGCCAGCATGCTCTGGGTGATCTCGGCCTCCGACTTGGTGAGCTGCAGGCCGGAGGGCATGACGAAGCGCAGGTTCAGCTCCCTGCCGTCCTTCGTGCGCGTCTGACCGGACAGCCTCCAGCCCGCGGCGTCCAGCAGCTGCTTGGCCTTCCCCGGGTTGTAGACGCCGATCTCACCCGCGTTGTCCTGGTAGCCGTCCTGGGTGTTCATGAAGAAGTGGTTGTTCAGCAGCACGATCGGCCAGTCCAGGCCCTGCAGGTCGGACTGGGTGATGGCCTGGCGGTTGATGCCCATCGCGATGGCCCGGCGGACGTTGACGTCGGAGAGCGCCTCGCTCTCACCGTTCATCGTGAACTGCCGGAAGTCGGGGCCCGCCGCCTGCCGTATGATCGCGCCCCGGCTGTTCTTGGCCCGCGCGTAGTCGGGCGCGGACGGGCCGACGTCGAAGGTGTCCAGCTCGCCGTTGCTGAAGGCGCCGACCAGCGCGTCGCTCTCCAGCGCACGGTAGATGATCTTGTCCAGCTTGGCCCGCTCGCCCCACCAGCGGTCGTCCCTGACGATGGTGACGGTCTTGGCCGTCTGGTCGAACGAGAGGAACTTGAACGGGCCCGCGGTGACCGGGATCTGGTTCAGCCAGGCCGTGTTGAACGCCTCGGCGGTGGCGTTGGTGCTCTTGGGGTAGAGCGGGCCGAACAGCGACTGCCAGTCGCCGAAGGGCTTGGCGAAGGTGACGACCACCTCGTGGACGTCCTTGCCCCGCTCCACGCTCTCGATGTCGTGGTAGCCGGTGGTGCCCGCGACGCGGTAGTCGGGGTTGGTGCCGTTCATCGCCTGCCACTGGGCCCGGTAGTCCTCCCAGGTGATCGGTCTCCCGTCGGACCACCTGGCCTTCGGGTTGAGCGTCAGCGTGACGACCTGCTTCGGCTTGCTCGCCGTGAGCCTGCCCGCCAGGAGGTAGTCGGTGTTCGCCGAGATCTCCCCCTTCTCGTTGGAGCGGAAGGCGGAGGGCATGAGCCCGTCGATGACCTTCTTGACCATCGCCAGGTTGCCGTCGACCTGGTTGAGGTTCCAGTTGGTGGGGTACTCGTTGAGACCCCAGCGGAGCAGGCCGCCGTCCTTGACCTTGTCGCGGGGGAGCGGGTTGATGTCGTAGGCCCTGACCGCCGCCGAACCGCCCTTCGACTCGTCTCCGTCACTGCTCGGGCCACCTCCTCGGCCTCCGCCCTGACCTCCGCAGCCGGTGAGGGTCAGCGAGCCGGCCACGGTCAGCGCAGCGGCGAACGCGCCCACGCGCCGGATTGATATCACGGTTCCTCCACGGTTATACGACTTCGAGCTTCTCGGCGAAGTGACATGAGGCGCCGTGGTCCTCGCCCAACGGCCGGACCTGGGGCTCCTCGTTCACGCACCGGCTCCGGCCGGTCTCGTCGAGGGTCCTGAACTTGGGACAGCGGGTGCGGAAGCGGCAGCCGGAGGGAGGGGCGGCCGGACTGGGCAGATCACCTTCGAGCAGGATGCGTCTTCTGGACCGTTCCTTACGGGGGTCGGGCAGGGGGATCGCCGACAGCAGCGCCTGCGTGTAGGGGTGCATGGGGGCGTCGTAGACCGCGTCGACCCGGCCGATCTCGGCGATCTTCCCGAGATACATGACCGCGACCCGGTCGGCGATGTGCCGGACCACGGCCAGATCGTGCGCCACGAACAGGTAGGACAGGCCCAGCCGGTTCTTCAGGTCGTTCAGCAGGTTGATCACGCCCGCCTGGATGGAGACGTCGAGCGCCGAGACCGGCTCGTCCAGCACGACCAGCCGGGGTTCCAGCGCGAGCGCGCGGGCGATGCCGATGCGCTGGCGCTGGCCGCCGGAGAAGTCCTGCGGGTACCGCGCCGCGTGGCCGGGCTCCAGCCCGACCAGCCGGAGCAGTTCCCGGACCCTCGGCCCGGGCTTCCGGCCGCCGTGCGCGCGCAGCGGTTCGGCGACGATGTCGTAGACGGTCATCCGGGGATCCAGCGAGGCCAGCGGGTCCTGGAAGACCACCTGCATGTCCCGCCTGATCGCCATCCGCTCGCGGGCGCCCAGTGCCGAGGTGTCGTGTCCCAGCACCGCGATCGTGCCCTGCTGGGGCCGGGTCAGCTCCAGGATCTCCAGCAGCGTCGTCGTCTTGCCGCAGCCCGACTCGCCGACCAGGCCGAGCGTCTCCGTCTCGCGGATGTCGAAGCTGATGCCGTCGACCGCGTGGACGGTGCCGACCCTCCGCCTGAAGATCGCCCCCTTCATCAGGGGGTGGTGTTTGACCAGGCCGTCGACCGCCAGGACGGTCGCGCGCTCGGCGCGCGGCGGCCGTACCGGCTGTTCCGGGACGGTCCCGGCCTTCTCCGCGGCCCCGTCGAGGGCCCCGTCGAGGGCCCCGTCGAGGTCACCACCGGGGGCACCGTCGAGGTCACCGACCCGGTAGATCTGGGCCGGTGACCAGCCTTCGAGCTCGATCTCACCCGAGCGGATGCAGGCGGCCAGGTGGTCCGGTGAGTCCACCGCCTCCAGCGGGGGTTCCGCCTCGGCGCAGGCGGGCACCGCTATCGGGCAGCGCGGCTCGAACGGGCAGCCCGGCGGCAGCGCGCCCGGCGACGGCGGGTTGCCCCCGATCGGGACCAGCGGCTGCCCGCCGCCCCGGTCGAGGCGGGGGATGGAGCCGAGCAGACCCATGGTGTACGGCATCCGCGGCCGGTAGTAGACGTCGTCGACCGGCCCGACCTCGACGGACCGCCCGGCGTACATGACCATGACCCGGTCGGCGAACCCGGCGACCACCCCCAGGTCGTGGGTGATCATCACGATCGCCGCGCCGGTCTCCCGCTGCGCCCGTTTCAGCACCTCCAGCACCTGGGCCTGGATGGTGACGTCGAGCGCGGTGGTGGGCTCGTCGCAGATGATCACATCGGGGTCGTTGGCGATCGCCATCGCGATCACCGCGCGCTGCCGCATGCCCCCGGAGAACTCGTGCGGGAAGGCCTTGGCCCGCTGGGCGGCGTTGGGGATGCCGACCAGGTCGAGCAGTTCGACGGCCCGCCGGGCGGCCTGCTGTCTGGTGACCCTCTGGTGGATCCGTACGGCCTCGGCGATCTGGTCGCCCACCCGGTACACGGGGGTGAGCGCGGACAGCGGGTCCTGGAAGACCATCGAGATCGTCTTGCCCCGGAAGGCGGTGAGCGTCTTCTCCGTGGCCCCGAGGATCTCCTTGCCCAGCAGCCGCACCGAACCGGTGACGCGGGCGTTCGGCGGGAGCAGGCCCATCACGGCCAGCGAGGTGACGGACTTGCCGGACCCCGACTCGCCGACGATGCCGAGCACCTCGCCGGGGTGGACCGCGTAGCTCACCCCCCGTACGGCGTGCACCGCGCCCGGGCCGGAGCCGAAGGTGACGTCGAGGCCGGTCACCTCGAGGACCGGTTCGGCGGACCTGGCCGGCACCGGCCGCCCGGGACGCCCCCGGTCCCCCTCGCGCTCCCGGCGCCGCGGGTCCTCCAGACGCTCCGGGTGCCCGGGGCGTTCCGGGCGCAGGGCCTGGCTGTTGCGGGACCGCGTGCCCGCCGGGCACTCGTCGCGCTCGCTCACTGTCCGCCCTTCTTCGCGGTGGGATCGAAGGCGTCGCGCAGGGAGTCGCCGACCAGGTTCACCGCGAGCACGGTGACGATCAGCAGCCCGGCGCAGAACCAGAAGGTCCACGGGGCGTAGACGGCCATCTTGGCGCCGTCGGCGATGAGGCCGCCCAGCGAGACGTCGGGTGGCTGGATGCCGAAACCGAAGTAGGACAGCGAGGTCTCGGTGAGGATCGCGGCGCTGACGTTCAGCGTGGCGTCCACGACCAGCAACGAGGACATGTTCGGGATGATGTGCCGAAATATGATCTTCGTCGGCGGCACGCCCATGAACCTGGCCGCCTGGATGAACTCCCGTTCCTTGAGCGAGACGGTCATGCCTCGGACGATCTTCGAGGTGACCATCCAGAGGAACAGCGCCAGCACGAGCACGAACAGCGGCCACTGACCTCCGGCGAAGAGCGGTGACATGATCGCCAGGATCAGGAAGGCGGGCAGCACGAGCAGCAGGTCGGTGATCCACGTCAGCGCCCGGTCGGTCCAGCCCATGAAGTATCCGGCGAAGGCGCCGACCGCGGCCGCCAGCGTGGTGCCGACCACGGCGGCCAGCAGCCCGACGATGAGCGACTTCTGCATGCCGCGCAGCGTGACCGCGTACACGTCGGCGCCGGTCTGCAGGGTGCCCCACCAGTGCTGGGGCGAGGGCGGCTGGAGGAAGGCCATGAAGTCCTTGTCGGTGTAGGACCACCTGCCGGCGTACGGCCCGGCGAACGCCAGCAGGAACATGAGCCCGAGAAGCGCGAACCCGATCCGGCCCTGGGTGGAGCCGAAGAAGCGGCCCGCGACCGTCCGCAGGCGCGACGGCGCCCTGAGCCCGCCGATGTCCGTCCGCTGCTCGGCGAACTCCTCGTCGGTGATGGTCATCTTTTCCTCACCCCACCCGGACTCGGGGGTCGAGGACGGCCTGAAGGACGTCGGAGGCCAGGGACGCCACCAGCACGGCGAGGGCCGCGAAGCAGCTGATCGCCGCGACGGTGTTGACGTCGTTGGTCGAGATGGAGTCGACCAGCCACTCCCCCATGCCGTGCCAGCCGAAGATCTTCTCCGTGAAGGTGGTGCCGACCAGCAGCGCGCCGAAGGTGAAGGCGAAGTAGGTGACCGCCGGGATCAGCGCGGTTCGCAGCGCGTGCCTGGTCAGCGCCGTACGGCGGCGCAACCCCTTGGCCATGGCGGTGCGGACGAAGTCGGCCCCGAGCACGTCGAGCATCATGTTGCGCTGGTAGCGGCTGTAGACGGCGACCAGCCCCAGCGACAGGGAGAGCGTCGGCAGGATCAGGTGCTGGAGACGGTCGACGACCTGGAGGGCGAAACCTCCCTCGAGGCCGAGGGTCGCCTCGCCGCTGACCAGGAAGACCTGGACTCCGGTCAGCTCGTTGAACCAGACCGCGGCGATGATCAGGATGTTGGCGAGCACGACCGTGGGGACGGCCAGGACGGCGAAGGAGAACGCCGTCGACACCCGGTCGAAGGATCCGTACTGCCTGACCGCCGCGTAGGCGCCGACGAGCACGCCGGTGAGGCTGCCGAGGACCACCCCGATGGTGATCAGGCGCAGGGTGACGCCGATCCTCCGCCCGAGGTCCTCGGCCACCGAGCCGCCGGTCACCGTCTTGCCGAAGTCTCCGTGCAGGACGTCGCCGGCCCAGGTCATGTAGCGCGTGACCAGCGGGGTCTGGTCGTTGAGGTTCAGCTCGGTGAGGCGCGCGTCGATGACCGCCTCCGGAATCGGCGGGTTGCGGCCCTCGTAGTTGGAGCGGGGATTGAGCGCGCTGGCGGCCAGCATGTAGGCCAGGCTCGTGGCGACGACGATCAGCACCAGATAGTTGAGCAGCCTGCGGAGAAGGAACCCCGCCATCACGCTCCCCTTTCGCCGTCGTCCCTCTGTCGGTGGCCATCCTGCTACATCTTGCGGCCAGTCAACTACTGGGAGTGCTCAATCGGGGGTTCGATCTCGGTCAAGGGCGGTGTTTACCACGCTATCTCGCGAGTGTGGAAACGCGGAACCGCAGGTCAGCGGGAGCGCAAAGAACACGGACAACACAGGATCATGAGGTCACCAGACCACGAACCTCGGCGACGGGAGCACGCTCCCCGGCGCGGGCGGGGCCCGAGGACGGCCCCGGGAGGGTCAGCGGTCCGCGAGCTCGTCGACGGCGGCGCGCAGGTCGGCGCTGGTGATCGTGGTCAGGTCCGCCGCACTGGCGGTGCCGCCCATGGCCGCCAGGCGCACGTCCCTGCGCATCGCGGCGCGTTCGAACAGCGAGCGCGCGAACCTGCCGTTGCCGAGGCCGTCGATCAGGCCGTCCTCGCACACCCACGTGAAGACCTCGGCCAGGTCGCGCCGGGCGCCCTCGTCGAACCGGTCTCCGGAGCTCTCGGCGAGCAGCACGGCGATCTCGGCGAGCTCCCCCGGGGAGTAGGAGGGGAAGCGCACGCGCTGGTTGAACCTGCTGGCCAGGCCGGGATTGGTCGCCAGCAGCGAGTCCATCTCCCGCTCGTATCCGGCCAGGATGATCACGAGCCGGTCGCGGTCGTCCTCCGCGCGCTTGAGCAGCGTCTGCACGGCCTCGGCCCCGAAGGCGTCGCCTCCGGAGTAGCCGGGGTTGACCAGGCTGTAGGCCTCGTCGATGAACAGCACCCCGCCCAGAGCCCGGTCGACCAGCTCGTTCGTCTTGATCGCGGTCGCCCCGAGGTGCTGGCCGACGAGGTCGGCCCGCTGCGCCTCGACCACGTCCGGCTGGGCGAGCAGGCCGAGCGCGGCGAAGATGCGGCCCAGGATGCGGGCCACGGTGGTCTTGCCGGTGCCCGGCGGCCCGGTGAAGACGAAGTGCCGCATCTGCGGCGGGGTCGGCAGGCCGCGCTCCTGGCGCAACTTGGCCACCTTGAGCTGCGCGGTGATCGCGTGCACCTGCTGTTTGACGGGTTCGAGGCCCGCCATCCGGTCGAGGTCGGCCAGCGCCTCCTCCAGGGAGGGCGTGGCCTGGTAGCCCCGGTAGCGGACGGTGAGGTCGTCGAAGGCCTTGGCGAGGTCGCCCGCGGTGGTGGTCACCAGGTCCTCGGTCGTCGGCGAGCCGCCCGCGCCGACCACGCGCACGTCGCGGGCCTGGGCCGCGGCCTCGACGAGGCTGCGCACGAAGCGGGCGTTGCCCAGCTCGTCCACGAGCGCGCGCCGGTGCACGTCCTCGAACCTGGCCAGCAGCGCGGAGCGGGCGTCGCCGGCCATCCGGTCGCCGCGCCGCCGCTGCAGCAGCTCGGTGATCTGCAGCAGTTCGCCGGGCGCGTAGCTGGGGAAGCGGACCCTGCTGGAGAAGCGGCTCGACAGACCGGGGTTGGAGGACAGGAAGGAGTCCATCTCCTTCTCGTATCCGGCCAGGATGACGATCAGCCGGTCGCGGTCGTCCTCGGCCCGTTTGAGCAGCGTCTGCACGGCCTCGGCGCCGAACCGGTCCGGCTGGCCGTCTCCGGAGTTGATGAGGCCGTAGGCCTCGTCGATGAACAGCACCCCGCCCAGGGCCCGGTCGATCAGCTCGTTCGTCTTGATGGCCGTCGCCCCGAGGAACTCCCCGACCAGGTCGGCGCGCTGGGCCTCGACCACGTAGGGGGTCTCCAGCAGGCCGAAGGAGTAGAAGATCTTCGCGACGCTCCTGGCCACGCTGGTCTTGCCGGTGCCGGGCGGGCCCACGAACACGAAGTGGCGCATCGGCGGCTCGGTGGAGTATCCCGCCTCCCTGCGCAGCCTGGAGGCCTCGATCGAGGCGGCGATGGAGCGCACCTGCTCCTTGACCGGGGCCAGGCCGATCATGCCGTCCAGCTCGCCGAGCGCCTCCTCGACGGAGATCGGCGGCGGCGCGGACCGCTCGCCGGAGGCGGGGGCGGGCTGCCCGCCCTCACGCGCCCTGACCCGGACCCGGTCGTCCCTCCCGGCCAGCGCGGCCCTGGCCCGGCGGGCCTGGAGGAACCGGTGGACCAGCACGGCGGCGGCGACGCCGTAGGCGGCCCACAGCGCGATGCCGGGCAGGATCACCGAGAACAGCGCGGCCACCACGCCCGCGGGGACGAGCGCCATGAGCGTGGTCATCCACGGCGGGACCCAGCGGATGAGATGGGCGGCCCCCGCCACGGGCAAGGCGAGGAAGGTCAGCGCCATCGGGGTCGGTTGCCCCGTGCCGTACAGGCTCTGGAAGACCGGCAGCAGCATCGTCCAGGCGAGCACGACGACCAGCGTGGCCGCGGCACGGGGAAAGCGGAGGGTCAGCGCCGCGAAGCCGAGCAGGGCGATCGTGACGAAGAGCGCGCCGAACGGCGACCAGCCCATGCCCAGCGCCAGCCCGACCGCCGCGATCAGCACGGCGACGTGGATCAGCCGGCGCAGTCCGGGAGAGAGCTGGAAATAACGCAGCCGCACCTGCTCGAACGCATCCCGCGCCGCCGCCCGTCCCGCCGGCCGGGTCCTGTCGGGTTCCCGCATCACGCCTCCCCGGTCCGCCCCCGGTTATACCGCACCGGGAAAAGGTTTGCGCGCCCGTGAGCACCGCGCCACGCCGCCGCACCGACACGATCCGATAAACGGATGAGACCGGATGAACACCACGATCCGGGTGCCGGGTTACTGCCCCGCCCTCCCCCCTCGAAACGGCCCGTTCTCCCCGCCGCCCCGCACACGGTGACGGCGGGACGGCCGCGCACGGCGCGAGCGGGGCGGGGCCGTACGGCACGGGCACGACGGGGACGCGGACAGGCGAGGGGACGGAACGCGGCCGGTCCGCAGCCGCCCCACCGGGGTCACTCGCCCCCGGGAACCCTGCCGCGGCCGTGACGGTCCTCGCGCCCCTGGTCACGATCGTGGTCGCGGCCCTGGTCACGTCCCGGACGGCGGCCCTGGCGGCGTGCGCGGTGGCGCCCCTGGTGGCGGCCGGGGTACTCGGCGACCACGACCTGTTTCGGGGTGACCCTGAGCACGTCGGTCTCGGTGTCGCCGATCGCGATGCCGCGCACCTCGGCCCAGAAGCGGCGCTCCATCGGGTCCGCGACGAACACCGCCACCCTCGGGTCCCGCTCGGCCGCCTCCCAGGCGTCGTCGGCGGCGATCAGCCGCAACTCGCCACCAGGGCCGATCGAGCTGACCGCGCCGACCGCCAGTGCCCTCGGCCCCGTGGGGTCGGCGTAGGCGAGGACCACCCCGCGGGCGTAGGTGAAGGCCCGCCGTATCTCGGCGCTGAGGCCGACCGGCGCCTCCGCGTCGCCCGGCAGGCGGTGGCCGCAGCTCTCGCACATGATCAGGGAGGACCGCCACGGTCCGGGCACGCCGCGCCACCACGCCCGCGCCGACCGGACGGCGAACACCGCGACCAGCGCGGCCAGCGCGGCGGTACCGGTCCACCAGGCCCACTCGCCCATCGTCGCGGGAAGACCGCAGAACGCCACGGCCGCCGTGCCCGCCAGCGACACCGAGGCGGCCAGCAGCAGGGCCCGCGCCGTCACAAGCCAGCGGTCCGCGGCGAGCACCTGGTCGAGGCAGCGGGCCAGACCGCCCCTGGCCCGCGTCCAGACGAGCGCGGCGGGGACCGCCAGCGCGGCGAGGGCGGGGCGGGGCTCGTCCAGGAGCGCGACGGCCAGGGCGAGCGCGGCCAGCGCCGACCACGCGCGGCCGGCGACCAGCCACAGGGTCACGGTGATGTTCCGCCTGGCCGTACGGTCCCGGTGGGCCGCGGCGAACTCGGCCAGCGCCCTGACGGGGCGTCCCCGCCACGCCTCGACCGGCATCCGCAGGACGAGCAGGATCGCGCCGTTGAGGAGGACCAGTCCCGCCGGCCACGCCCACCAGCCTCCCGGCGGGGAACCGGGGGTGAGCGGGAGAACCTCGCGGGGAAGGGCGGCGACCGCCACGGTGTAGGCGGCGACGGTGACCACCGCGGCCACGACGGACACGGCGAGCCACGGGTCGCGGGCGAGCATGCGAGGGACGTACGGCCAGAGCCTGACCCGGCGCCCCTGCCTGAGGGTGATCACCAGGACCGCGGGCGGCACGGCCGCGCCGCCGATCGCCGCCTCCGAGGTCAGGCCGGTTCCGAACGCCACCGCGACGACGGCCGCGAGCGCCACGGCCAGCAGAGCGCGGACCTGCCGGGACCACAGCTCCACGGCGTGCCTGGCACGGCCGGTCTCGCGGGGGTCGATCGGCCAGGCGGGATCGTGGTGCCCCAGCGGGCGTCTCCAGCGCAGGAGGGCCAGGCCGAGGTTGATCCTCGCGCCGGGGTGGTCGTCCATGATGCGCAGCGCGGCCCGGTAGGCGGTCTCGGCCCGGCGGTGCTCTCCGCGCAGCAGCGCGAGGTCGCCGACGAGGACGTGCGGATCGGGTTCCTCCGGCGCGTAGCGCGCGGCCCTGGCCGCCTGGGCCGACGACTCCCGCCATCTCCCGGGCACCCGGCGCAGGGCCGCGCCGAGACGCAGGCGCGCCGTCCACGATCCGGGGGCCAGCCGTACGGCCTCCTCTGCGGCGGCCACGGCCTCGGCGTCGCGGCCGAGCCGCTCGAAGGCGAGGCTGGCGAGCCGGTACCCCCAGTCGGCCGCGGACCCGGCTCCGGAATCCCGGTCGATCGCCTGACGGGCGGCCTCCAGCGCGGCCTCGGGCCGGTCGCGGTCCAGCCAGGCGACGGCCGCGACACACCATTCACGAGGACTGCCGGGATCGGCCGGAGCCGGGACGGAGGCGGGGTCCGGCTCGTCCGGCCCGCTCACCACGGCGGCCCACGGAACCCACGCTGATTGCCCACGACCGCCATCGTGCGTGCGAGATCACCTTTTGCCTAGAGAGCGGATATATCCCTGTATCTCTCTAGAGAGGTGGAGAACTTGTGAACAAAATTCATATGGATACGTGAACGCATCTCGCAATCGTTGCTCGCCCACTACCCGGCTTCGCCTAAGCTGCGTCGCATGTTCGCCCAGGCCGGCAGCTCCTCCAGCGGCCTATGATCGCCGCCGGGGTCATGGACGGTGCCATCCGTACCGGCATCGACCCGCGCAGCCGTGGGACCGGCCGCTGGTCGATCCTGGTCCTGCTGTGCTTCAGCCTGCTGCTGATCGCGGTGGACGCCACGGTCCTGCACATCGCCGTCCCCGCGCTGACCGCCGCGCTCGAACCGACCTCGGTGCAGCTGCTGTGGATCATCGACATCTACTCCCTGGTGGTCGCGCCGCTGCTGCTGACCTTCGGCACGCTCGGCGACCACTACGGGCGCAAACGCCTGGTGCTGCTCGGCTATCTGGTGTTCGGCGCCGCCTCGGCGGCGGCCGCGTACGCGCCGACCGCGCCCGCGCTCATCGCCGCGCGGGCCCTCCTGGGCGTCGGCGGCGCGATGATCATGCCCGCCACGCTCTCCATCATCCGGCAGGTCTTCACCGACCGGCGGGAGCGCGCGGTCGCGCTGGGGGTGTGGAGCGCGGTGGCCGCGGCGGGCGCGGCGATCGGCCCCATGATCGGCGGCCTGCTCGTCGAGCACTTCTGGTGGGGCGCCGTCTTCCTGATCAACGTGCCGATCCTGCTGGTGCTGCTGCCCGTGGCCGCGAAGCTGCTGCCCGACTCCTGCTCCCGCGCCCTGCACCCCTGGGACGCCTTCAGCGCGCTGCTGTCCGTGGCCGGGATCCTCGCGCTGGCCTTCGGCCTGAAGGAGGCGGGCTCCGGGCACCCCACCGGCCTGGTGGCGTTCCTGGGCGGGGCCGGGCTGCTGGTCTGGTTCGTGCGCAGGCAGCGGCGCATGCCGTTCCCCATGCTCGACCTCGGCCTGTTCCGGCAGCGGGCGTTCTCCGTCGGGGTCGCCGCCGTGCTGCTGACGGTCTTCGCCCTGGTCGGGCTGGAACTGATGCTCGCCCAGTACCTCCAGCTCGTGCTCGGCGACAGTCCCTTCCAGGCCGCGCTCCGCATGCTGCCGCTGATGGTCGCCGCGGTCGCGGGAGGTCTCGCGGGGGCACGGCTGCTGCACCGCTTCGGGCTGCGCGCCACGATGACCGGCGGGCTCGCGCTGACCACGCTGTCCCTGCTTCCCACGCTGGCCTGGGGGACGGAGCGGCACGTGGTGATGCTCGCGCTCTGCTTCGTCGGCATCGGCTTCGGCATCCAGGTCACCCTGCTGGCCGCCTCCGACACGATCATGTCCTCGGCTCCCGAGTCCCGGGCGGGGGGCGCCGCCGCGGTCGAGGAGACCGCCTACGAGCTGGGCGCCGGGCTCGGGGTCGCGGTCCTCGGCACGATCACCACCATCGTCTACGCGCCCTCGCTGGGCGCCGTCCCGGGGGTCCCCGCGCACCTGATGACCCTGGCGCGCCAGTCGCTCGCCGCGGCCGCGCACGCGGCTCAGGAGATCGGCGGCGACACGGGGGCGGCCCTGCTGTACGCGGCCCGCATCGCGTTCATCGACGGGCTGCACACCACGATCATCGTGAGCGCGCTCCTGCTGGGCTCGACCGCCGTGACGGTCGCGCTCCTGCTCCCCCGCCGATCCGCCCCGGCGAAACGACGCGAGCACCGCTGACGGGTTTGGGCGGCCCCCACCCGGTCATCTATGGGCAGGAGCGGGGAATCCAACCGGAATGAGGAGCCGTGCGACAAGCCCTCCACGACCTCGCCTCCCTGGCCGCCAGGCTGGGGGTCGGCGGGATCTTCTTCGCCAACGGCTGGCACAAGCTGGAAGCGGGCCTGACCGCCACCGGTGACCAGTTCGCCGCCCTCGGCGCTCCCGCCCCGGGTGTCTGGGCCGCGACCACGATGCTGACGGAACTCGTCGGCGGAGCCCTGCTCGTGGCCGGGCTCGCCGTACCCGTCTGCGGGCTGCTGCTGTTCGCCGAGGCCGCGGCGGTGTTCGTCATGGCCGGCGGCGAGCGGGGCCTGCCGCTGACCGGCGGCGACGTGAGCCTGGTCGTCGCGCTCGGCGCTGCGTCCGTACTGCTCGCCGTCGTGGGCGGCGGCCGCCTGTCGGCCGACCACCTGGTGGTGATCAAGCGCCGCGAGGCCGAGGCGGCCGAGGACTTCGCCGCCGAGAACGAGGCGAACGACGTCATCGCCGCGCTGCGCGACCCGGAGAGCGCCCGGCCCGCCCTCGACCGGCGGGCCGGTCCCGGCGCGGACGATCCGGCCCGTACCGCCGAGACGGACGGCCCCGCCGGCGCCACCGGGACGGGCACGGCGAAGCCCGTCGGAACGGACACCCCGAAACCTGGCGGAACGGACGCGCCGGAGCCCGGCGGGAGCGACGTTCTCGTCGCCCGGCGGCGGGACGAACCCGTCGGGGACACCGAGACCACCGGACGGTGAACCCCGGAGCCCGGCTGATGGATCCACTTCGGCGGGGACGACGAGACCCGCGCCGAGCACGTCCTGGCGCGTGCCGAGCCGGTGCGGCGCACCCGGCCGATCCTCGGCGCCTGCTTCTACGCGCACGTCCCGATCCTGCCGGGCGTCGTCGCGGTCGCCACTGGGATCAAGAGGGATCAAGAGGTTCGTCTCACCGCCCTTCCTGGATCTCCCTGAGGCTCTCCGCCCGGTCCTGGGCTTCGAGGACCTCGTCGCCGTGGTCGAAGGCCCACTCCCCGAAGGCCCCGATGAGCGGCACCAGGGTGCGGCCCAGATCCGTCAGCTCGTACTCGACCCGCGGCGGCGCCTCCACGTAGGCCCGCCGGGAGACGATGCCGTTGTACTCCAGCCTGCGGAGCGTCTCGGTGAGGACCTTCGCGCTGATCCCGCCGATCCGCCCGCGCAGGTCGCCGGGACGGCACGGCCCCCCGCGCAGCGCCCAGACGACCACGGCGCTCCAGGTGTGACCGATCAGGTCGAAGGCGAGACGCGCGTGGCAGTCGGCTAGGAACACCTCGGAACCCCCCAGTGTGGCCGGTCCTCCAGTATGACCGGGACGTCACGCACCGAACGGTGCCCAACGGGCCTCCTAGGTTCGTCTTCCGGTTTCACCGGTCAACGACATCGGGAGGACGAATGCGCATCGGCATCCTCGGCGCGGGCCGCATGGCGGACGCGCTCGGCACGCAGTGGGCCCGCGCGGGCCACCGGCTGACAGTGAGCGGACGCGACCCGGCCAGGGCCGCCGCCCTGGCGGAACGGCTCGGTCCCACCGCCCGCGCGGGCACCTGGACGGAGGCGGCGACCTTCGGCGAGGTGGTGCTGCTGGCCGTACGCGACCACGCGGTGCCCGAGGTCCTCGCGGCGGCGGGAGCGTCCGGGGGGACGCTGCGCGGGCGGGTACTGATCGACTGCACCAATCCCGTCGTCCCCGGACGGTTCACCCTCGCGACGGAGGGCGGCCCGTCCATGGCGGAGCGCGTCGCGTCGGCCGCGACGGGCTCGCACGTGGTCAAGGCCTTCAACCTGTGCCACGAGGACGTCTGGCGGATGACGCCGCCCGTCTTCGACGGCAGGCGCCTGGCCGTACCGCTGTGCGGGGACGATCCGGGCGCGCTCGCGACCGCGCGCTCCCTGGTCGAGGACCTCGGGTGCGTGCCGATCGAGGGCGGAGGGCTGGAACGCGCCGGGTTGCTGGAGGCCATGGCCGCGTTCGTGATCGGGATGTGGTTCGGTGGCGCGGACGCCCAGGCGACGCTGCCACCGCTGAGGTTCGCGCAGGGGGATCCCGGCACGACCGCCCCGTGACGCTCGACGCCCCGGGCGGCCGGACGGGCACCGGGCCGGACGATCACCGGCCGGACGGTGCGGGACACGCCGTGCGGGACACGGCGGTGTGAGGCGTGGCGGCGCTCACCCTCCAGATCGCGCCGCCACACCCGCACAGAGGGGCTCACCGGACAGCATCACCGTCCAGATCACCCCGGCCTTGTCGACCGGCCGTCCGGGAACGCCGCGCGCCACGCGCGCGGCGCCGGACCGGACGGCCCGCCACGTGGGCGTCCGGCCTCCGCCCCCGAAGAACGGGGAGGCCGTCGCCCGGCGGGCTCCGGACCGGTGCGCCGGCCGCGCACACCCGTGCGGGCCGTGCGACCGGCCCGGTCCGGGCCGACGGCCGGGACCGGCACCGGGACGACACCGGAACCGCGGCGCGCGGCCGGAGTGAGCCCGTGGGCCACCGGCCCTGTCCCCGGACCGTTCAGCGTCGTGGACGGCGGGCGGTCGGAATGGAAGATCGGAAGCGATCATTGCTGTTTCTCCTTTCGGCGCGAGAGGCGTGTGCGGCCGTTGCCTCTCAAGGGTGCCCGAAGTGGCCGCCTCCGGTGGTGCTGCGATTACGACGATGTGTCCGCACATTGAGTTGCTTTTTCTGTAGGACCCGCAGTGGTTTATGTAGGACCGTGAAGTACCACTCCGCAAACCACACATAAAACATATTGGCCATTAAATATCGCCTTCTTCTCAGGGAGGTGGTCCGGGGAACATCTGGCGCCTCACGCGCGCGAGGGCACCCGGCGAGACCTGACGAGGTCCGGCGAGACCCGGCGAGATGGAGTACGCCCCGGCGTTCGCCCCTCCCGCCGCGAGAGGCGTCGAAAACCGAACTCCACGCGATCCGAACGTCGTTGATCACGCGCCCGTTTGCGGATAGGTTCCCGTCTGACCGGGGAGCACGCCGAGAATCGGCGACAACCACCACTCTTCGCGCATTTATCGATTTTTCAGGTTATCCATATATTTCAGGCTCAAGCTCGCCAACATCGCGAATTCACCCACGGGAGGACTCGTCTTGCTGGATCGCCATCTCTCACCCACGACCGCCCGGCGTCCCGCCACCCTGCTGATCGCTTTCCTCGTCACCTGGGCCGGAGCGGGCGTCGCGCCTCCCGCCGCGAACGCCGTTCCCTCCACCCCCTCGGAAGGCGCCGCGCACACCGGGAAGACCGGGAAGACCGGGCGCGCCGGGAACAGCGCGTCCGTCGGCGACTGCGGCAACCTCACCTTCTCCGGCTCCGCGTTCGGCTATCTCGAGAACGGAACACTCACCGCCGGATTCTGCGTCGGCCCGCGATCCGTCCGCCGGATCAACGTCTCCTACGACAAGACGGAGGGGATCTCCACGAACATACGGCTCGGCTTCCAGCAGACGAACCGCTCGGGGGTGGGGATCGGACGGCCGGTGTACGCGCCCCCGCTGACGGCCATCTCGGGAAACATCAGTTTCAAGAGCTTCTATCTCGCCCTCCCGCAGGGCTGCTACCACGGCGTGATGCTGAACACCGCCACCCGCTACCAGTACGTCACCAAGGTCTGGGGCGAGTGCTGACCCCGAAACCGTTCCGGATTCCCCGTGGAGCACACCCATGCCCGTTCCCGTCGAGGTCTTCCTCTCCAACCGTGACCTCTGGGCACCGGTCGCCTGCCTGCTGGCGATCCTCGCCGGGCTGTCGTTCCCGCTGAGCGCGAGGACGGCGGCCCTGTTCCGCGCGGACCGGCTCACGACGCTCGGCTCGCTGCTCTGCCTGGCCGTCGTAGCGGCGTTCACGCTGCCGACCCGCCTCTCGTCACACGGCCCCGTTTCCTGCACGGTCGCGGGCCTGCCGGAAACGGTCTCCGTCACGGATCCGCAGAACTTCCTCAACGTGCTGCTCTACGTACCGCCGGCCTTCCTGGGGGTCCTCGTGACCCGCCGCCTCTCGTGGGTGGTCGCCGGGCTGGCGGCGACATCGGTCTCGATCGAGTTCGCCCAGCTTCTCTCGGACCGGCGCGACTGCAACACCGCGGACATGATCTTCAACATCCTCGGGGCCGTCGCCGGGGCGGGAGCGGCCGTCGTCCTTCTCCGGCGGAGGTCCGTCCGGGGCGGGAAGCGTCCCGTCCCGGACGGATCCCGCCCGGATCAGACGCCGAACGGTGCCGGGTAGACGATGGTCCCGCTCGGCACCGGAAGGCTCTCGTCGAACGCCAGCGCCATCATCGCCTCGTCGGGGACGTCGAAGGAGGGACGGATCCCGCGGGCGGAGGCCCTGGTGAAGCCGAACCTCGGGTAGTAGCCGGCGTGACCGAGCACGAGGACGAGGTTCTCCCCCGCGTCACGGGCCGCCCGAAGACCCGCGCGGATCGCGGCCGAACCCGCGCCCCGCCGCTGCGAACCGGCGAGGACCGCGCAGGGGGCCAGGGCGAGCGCCGGAACGTCGCCGACGTGGCAGCGGGTGAGCAGCGCGTATCCCGTGACGACGCCCGCGGGGTCCTCCGCGACGACGGACAGGCCGGGCAGCCAGGCGGGATCGGCGCGGAGCGCCTCGACGAGGTCGGCCTCCGCCGGGGTGGGGAAGGCGCTGAGGAGAACCCGGCGGATCGCGGCGACGTCCTCGCCGGTCTCGGGCCGGGTGTGCCAGGTGACGGACATGGTGGCGGATCCTCCCGGAGCCTCAGCCCTGTCCGGCTCGCCGCGCGGCGGCGAGGAAGCTTCTGATGAGCCCGGCGTCCTTCACCCCGGGAGCGGTCTCCACCCCGCTCGACACGTCCACCCCCCAGGGCCCGGCGGCGTCGATCGCCTCGGCCACATTGGAGGGGTCCAGGCCGCCCGCCAGCATCCAGCGGCCCTGAGGGCGCCCGCGCACCGCCGCCCAGTCCCACGGCAGGCCGGAACCCGGCCTGGGCGCGTCGACGATGAGCAGATCCTCGTCGAAGGCCCCGCAGCGCAGGTCGGCGCCGGCGGCGCCGGCACGGACCAGCGTGACGTCGAGGTCCTTGAGCGCGGTGAAGTCCTCGTGCGGGTGGTCGCCGTGCAGCTGGACGGCCCTCACCCCGGCCTCCAGCGTGGCCTGCCTGACCTCCTGGGAGGTCTCTCCGGCGAACACCGCCACGGTCAGCACATGGGAGGGCACCGCCGCGGCCAGCTCGCGGGCCCGCGCGGGGGTGACCCGCCGGGAACTCCTGGTGAGGACGAAACCGATCGCGTCGGCTCCCGCCTCGACGGCGGCCATGACGTGCTCGGGCTCGCGCAGCCCGCAGATCTTCACATACACCCTGGGCACACTAGTCCTTGGCCGGGATGCCCGCCGCGCGGATTCCCGGTGCGGGACGACGCTGGCGTTGCGTGGACCGGAACCGCTGCCGATAGGCGCGCGGCGAGACCCCCAGGCGGCTGACGAAGGCGCGGCGCAGGGACTCCGAGCTTCCAAAACCGGCGCGTTCGGCGGCGGACGTCACGGAGTGCCCCGCGTCGAGCATCGCCTTCGCCGCGTCGAAACGGATGAGCTCCACGTACTTGGCGGGGGACATGCCGACCTCGTTCTGGAACAGGCGGGTGAGATGACGCGTGCTGACCCCCGCCCGCGACGCGAGCCGCGAGACCGAGTGGTCCCCCGCCGGATCCGCCGCCACCGCGTCGAAGACCGCCCGCAGGAGCGGCCCCTGCGGTCGCGGGCCCCGCAGGGACGGAGAGAACTGCGACTGACCTCCCGGGCGCTGCAGGAACACCACGAGGGACTGGGCGACGCTCCTGGCGAGCTCGTCCCCGTGGTCGTCCTCCAGCAGGGCGAGCGCGAGGTCGATGCCCGCGGTGACTCCCGCCGAGGTGTAGACGGAACCGTCCCTGACGAAGATCGCGTCCGGTTCCACCAGAACCTCGGGATAGGACCTCCGCAGGGTCTGGGTGTGCTTCCAGTGGGTGGTCGCGCGGCGGCCGTCGAGCAGTCCCGCCGCCGCCAGGATGAAGGCCCCCGTGCAGATGGACGACACTCGGGAGGCGTGACCGGCCAGATGGCGCGCGGCGGCCAGGAGCTCCGCGCCGACCGGATGGCCGGGGAAGGCGTCCCCGCCCATCACGAGCACCGTGTCGAACCGGACATCATCGGCGTTGGTGTCGGCGTTGGCGTCGGCGTCGACCGGGATGCGCATGCCGGTCGAGGAGACCACCTGCTCGCCGCCCGGTGAGCACAGCACCAGCTCGTAGGCCGCCCCCAGCCGGTTGGCCTCGGTGAACACCTCACTCGGTCCGGCGACGTCGAGGAGTTTGACGCCGTCGAACACCAGGATCCCCACGCGGTGCGCGGCTCCGTGCGTCTGTTCCATCCCGGGTCTCTCCTGTCCTTTTCTGTGGACAACACGTCCCGGCAGGCGGGGCGTTCCCCTTTTCCCGGTTGAGAGGGTTGAGATCACCGGAACGGCCCGTACGGGCCCGGAAAGGAGAACATCATCATGACCGAGACGATCGCCGGCATCACCGTCCCCGATTCGGCGCTCGCCAGGGAGGCGACCGAGCTTGTCAGGGAGGCCGCCTCCCCCCTGCTGTACGACCACTCCCGGCGCGTGTACCTCTTCGGCGCCCTTCAGGGAAAGCGGCTCGGGCTGGAGGCCGACGCCGAGTTGCTCTACGTCGGCGCGATGTTCCACGACCTGGGGCTGACCGAGGCCTACCGGCGCACCGACCAGCGTTTCGAGCTCGACGGGGCCGACGAGGCCCGCCGCTTCCTCACCTCCCGCGGTGTGCCCGAGGCCGACGTCCGCAAGGTGTGGGAGGCCGTCGCGCTGCACACGACACCGGAGATCCCCCACCGTCTCGAACCCGAGGTGGCGCTCGTGACCGCGGGGGTCGAGACCGACGTCCTGGGCATCGGCTACGGCGACCTGGCCGCCGACGACGTCGCCGAGGTGACCGCCGCGCACCCGCGCCCCGACTTCAAGCGCCTGATCCTCCAGGCCTTCACCGAGGGCTTCAAGGACCGGCCGGACACCACGTTCGGCACCGTCAACGCCGACGTCCTGGAACACTTCGTCCCGGGCTTCCGGCACATCGACTTCGTCGAGGTCATCCTGAACTCCGCCTGGCCCGAATGACATCCTCTCCGTCCCGGAGGACGGAGACTCCCGTCCGCCGCGCGTGCGGCCTCGCCCGGATGGAGGACGAGGCGGGCGCCGGGAGTGGCGTCGGCGAACCCGGCCGCGGCGTCGCCCCCGGGCCGGTTCGGGGAACGGGCCATGGCGCCCGCAGCCGAGGAGGCCACGGGCGCCATGGGTTCCGGAGTCACCGCGGAGGCCGGAGCCTCTCCGGCCGGTACGTCACGGAGTGACCCTCACCTGGACCGCCGGGGCCGTGCCGATCCGGACGTCCAGGATGATCGGCCTGCCGGCGAGGAGGGCGGCGCGGGCCTCGTCGCGGAGGTTGAGCTTCAGGTCCCGGGTCTTGCCGGGCTGGAGCGTGACCTTCTTCTCGTCGAGAGAGCGGCCGTCGTGGGAGACGGTGACCTGCTCCTGGCACTTGTCCGCACCCGCGCAGACCAGGGTGACCGTCGCCTGGGCAGGGGCGTTCCCCTGTGCCTTGACCGTGGCGGTGACGGTGTCGTGGAGCACCCTCATCGCCGCGGTTCCAGGCGTCCGCGGGAGGAGCGGGGCGACGTGGCGCTCCGTGTCACCGGAGGTGTTGAGCACGAGGGTCGTCCCGTCCGGCCGGCTCAGGAGCACGGTCAGCGTCGCGTTGCCCTGCTCGTCGAGGCGGACCTCCCCGAGGTAGGCGATGTCGTCCTTGGCCGGAGCCGACGCCGGGGCGCCGGCCTTCAGCAGGAGGAACGACAGTTGCCCGGCCGCCGTGGAGGTCCCGGCGGACACCGTCACGGTGACGGTGCCGTCGTCGTTCACGACCGCCTCGTGGCGGATGCCGCCGGTCTCGGCGGCCTCGGCCGCCGCCGGGACCGCAGCGGTGAACGTGACGGTCCGCGCCGAGCCTCCCTTGTCGCCGCTCTCCCCCGCGGCCGCGGATTCCGTCGCCGCGGCGGGGTTCGCGGTCGCCTCGGCGGCGGGTGCCGCCGTCGCCTTGCCGACGGGTGCCGCCAGGCCGCGCAGGACCGGCCGGCCGAGGCCGGTGTCCCACTGCCAGACCGTGGTGAGGTCGAAGCCGAGCCTGCCGGTCCAGAAGTCCTGGCCGCGGGCCTCGGCCGTGGTCACGGTGGCGCCGTTGAGCGTCGCCGGACCGATCGTGGTCTCCTGCTGCGTGGTGGCCTGGACGGTCTCGACCGCCCAGTTCCCCTCCAGCGAGGCGACGTTGTTCGCCAGCACCCGGCCCAGGAAGCGGTGTGCCCAGGACGGCGCGCTGACCGTCGGGTTGAGCGCGATCGAGTTCCGGATCGTGGTGCCGGTGTAGCCGTACCCGGCCACGCCTCCGTCGTTGCGGCTGTCCGCGCGGACGGCGCCCGTGGCGAAGGCCCGCTCGGTGAGCGATCCCGCCAGCGCGACGCCGATGACTCCGCCCGCCTCGGTGGTCAGCGAGCGCACGTCCGCCGTGGAGTAGACGTCACGGACGACGCCCTGGGAGTCGCCGAGCAGACCGCCGACCCGCGAGGCCGCGGTCACCGAGCCGGAGACCCACACGCGCTCGACGGTTCCGGTGCTCGCGCCCGCCAGGATGCCCGCGCGCGCGGTGGCGCCGGTCACCTTGGCGTCGATGATCGCGAGGTCGTGGACGTTCCCGGACACCTGCGTGAACAGGCCGCCGGTGGAGGTCAGGCCCTTGATCGTGTGGCCCGCGCCGTCCAGCTCGCCGGTGAACGCGCCCGGCAGGGTGGTGAACGGCTTGCCGCTCAGGTCGATGTCGGCGCCGAGCACATAGTCATACGAAGGGTACGTACCGATCTGGGCGAGATCGTCGGTGCTCTTGACGATGTGGAAGCCCCTGCCGTCCTTCGGCAGCTTGGGCGACTCACCGGTCTGCAGGGGCTCGGGTGCCACCTTCAGGGTCGGCCGCGCGCCGGTCTCGCTCCACTGCCAGACGTCGGTGAAGTTCCAGCCGCGCGCCGCGTAGAAAGACTGCTTCTGGATCTCCGAGGGGGAGACGACGTTGCCCTTCTGGTTGCCGGCCGCGGGCGGGTCGGTCAGCGTCTGCCCGCTGATCGGCACGGTCCGGCTGACGTGGTTGTCCTCCAGCGAGGCCGTCTGCCCTGCGAGCACGCGGCCGACGATGGCGTGCGCGTAGCCGGTGCCGGAGATGTTCGAGTTCAGCGCGACCGAGTGGCTGACCTCGGTCGCGTCGTACCCGTAGGCCGCGATGCCGCCCGCCGACGCCCCGGCCGAGGTGACCGAGCCGGTGGCCAGCACGTTCTGGGTGACCGAGCCGCCCATCGCGACGCCGACGACGCCGCCGACGTACTGGGTCGTGGCCTTGACGTTCACCGTCGAGACACTGTCGCGGACGATGCCGAACTGGTGGCCGACGATGCCGCCGACATAGCTCGCGGCGGTCAGCGACCCGTCGGCGCGGACCCGCTCGATCGTGCCGTGGTTGGTGTCGGCGACGAGACCGGCCGGGGTGCGGTCGGTGGTGGCGTCGCCGTTGACGACCAGGTTCTCGATCGTGCCGTGGTTGTCGGCGAACAGGCCGGGGCCCTGGCCGGAGATCGCGGACAGGCCCGAGACGGTGTGCCCGGCGCCGTCGAACACACCGGTGAAGGCGATCGAGCGGCCGATCTGGGAACGGCCGAGGCCGCTCAGGTTCAGATCGCCGGCCAGTTCGTAGTGTCCGGCCGGGTCGTTGTCGATCTTCGCCAGGTCGTCGGCGGAGTCGATCAGGTACGGGGTCTGGGCGGTGCCGTCACCGGCCAGGCCCTCGCGCAGGGTCACGGCGGGCCGCAACGGCTTGCCGGACTTCAGCGAGTCCCAGACGAACAGCTTGACGGTCGAGCTCGGCGCGACCGCGAGCGGCTCGTCGAAACGGACGTACTGCTCACGGCCGCTGTGGTCGAGCGTGACGTCGGCCGAGCGCACGTCGATCATCTTCTGCTGCGAGGCGTCGTACGTCGCGGCCGTGACGGTCAGCTTGTCGAGGCTGCCCGGGGACGAGAGGAGCCCGACGCCGTCCAGCTCACGGTTCTTGACCTCGGCGGAGGAGACCTTCCAGGTGCCCTGCGGCCTGGTGACGGTGAAGTCGTCGACCAGACGGCCGTCGATCTTGTACGCCGTCAGTCGCAGACCCGCGTCGGTGACCGTCAGGACACCGCCCATCTGGACGTCCTCGTCGTCGACCTTGTCGTCCCACCAGTACTTCGCGTTGTCGTAGAACTTGGGGCCGGCCGAGCCCATCGTCACGAACGTGGTGCCCTCGGCCGTCTCCTCCGGCGTCCGAGCCAGTCGGCCGTCGTAGATCGTCGAGCGCTTGTAGACGTGGTCGTGGCCGCCGACGTACATGTCGACGCCAAGCTGGTCGAGCACGCGCGTGACCTTCTCGCGGTCGATGTCCATGCCCGCGTCGCCCCCGTGGCGGCCGCCGTAGTAGGAGAAGTGCCCGAGGACGACGTTCCACTTCTTGTCCGAGGCCCGAACGTTCTTCACCAGCCAGGAGAGCTGGTCGTCGAGGCGGGCGGTGGAGCTGAGGACGGAGAAGTGGATCTGCCCGCGGTCGAACGAGTAGTTGGCCTCGCCCACGGCGCCGTTCTTGGGCAGCGCGAACATGTTGGTGAAGACCGAGCCGGGCTCGTCGGCGACCGAGTTGTAGTCGGGGTCCTCGTAGGTCTCGTGGTTGCCTTTGACGCCCGCGTACTGCGTGTCGAGGCCGGACAGGAGCGAGTCGTCGATCTCGTCCCACATCTTGGTGCGGCCGCCGTTCTCGACGAGGTCACCGAGCTGCACGACGGTGCCGCCGCCGGGCGCCTTGGACTTCAGCCGGTCGAGGACCTTGCCCGGCAGCTTGAGGCTGTCGGCGTTGCCGTCGGGGACCTGGACGTCGCCGAGGAGGTAGACGGGCTCGCCGTCGGCCCCGCCCGCGCGGAACCGGCCCTTGACGTCCGTCCAGGCGGCCGTGTCGGCGGCCGCCGGGGCGGCGCCGTTCCGGGTGACGCCGAGGCGGTACCGGTAGGTCGTGCCGACCTTCAGGCCGGTGAGCCGGAACTCGTGGGAGCGCAGCGTCTGGCCCGTGATGGAGTGCTGGAACTTGGGCTCGTCGTTGCCGACGGTCTCCGTCTCGTACGGGCTGTCGCCGGTCGAGGTGAGGACCTGGGCCTTGGACCAGTCGTCCCCGCCCTCCGGCAGGACCTGCGCGTAGACGCTCTGAACGTCCCGGTCGGTCGTGACGGAAATGCCCGCCGTGCCGGGCTTGGCGCCCACGGCCACGTTGTTGGTGAAGCGGAACACGCCGGCCGGGTCCTGCGTCTTCCGGTCGATCTGGATCCGGCGCAGTTCGGCGTTGGTGTTGCCCTTGTCGTCGGTCGCCTTCACGACGACGAACGTGTCGTCGTAGGAGCGGATCTGGAAGGCGCCGTCCTTGACCGGGACCTGGCCTGCGGAGTCCCACACCTCGAAGGCGGTGGTGGGCTGCCTGCCGGAGTCGTCGGTGGCGCTCACCTGCGGCAGCGCGACCGTCTGGCCGTACTGGGCGGTGGCGGGCACATCGGCGACGGTGATCTGCGGGGCGTAGTTCGCGCCGCTCGTCGTCTCGCCGATCCAGATCGGGGCGGAGACTAGGAGGTTGCCGTCGGCCTGGTCTGCGCGGACGTAGTAGAAGTCGCCGTTCCTGACGTCCAGCTTCGTCTTCAGCGTCAGGTCGTTGCCGCTGAGCCTGCCGAAGTCGTAGGCGACCTTCCCGCCGTTGGTGATCAGCTGCGCGCCGGTGAAGGAGTCCTTGGCGTCGGGGTCCTTCAGCTGGACCTGGGCGTCCAGGGTGGTGGTGTCGGCGGGCAGGATCGAGCCCATCAGCTTGTCGTTGCCGCCGAAGCCGAGGACGGCGTTGACGTCGCCCGTGGAGTACGTGCTGCGGTCGCGCATCGCCGCGTACAGGTCGTCCAGGCTCCTGCCCCTGGCCCAGACGCCCGTGATCGACGGGCTGCTCGAAACCCAGGTCGCGGAGTGTTCGTCGCCGTTCCAGACCGGGGCCAGGTGCCAGCCGGCGTCCAGCGCCTTCTGGAACTCCTTGACCTGGTCGGCGGACTTGACCTCGATCAGCTCCATGCGGTCGTCGGCGGTCTTGTCCAGGCCCTTGAAGCCGAAGAATTCGCCCTTGCCCGTGGGCGACGGGTGGTTGAACTGGCCGATCGCGTTCGGATCCTGCTTGAGGCGGGCGAGGTAGGTGAAGTAGTCGTACTTCATGTCGCCGATGCCGAAGCCGTTGGCGTACCCGTCGACGGTGCCCTTCTCCGTGCCCCGGGCCGTCGCGTGCCAGCTGGTGTTGAACAGGTTGATGTGGCCGGTGCCGTCGTACCAGGTGTTCTCGACCGCGGGGACCACGGTGAGGTCGTTCTGGGACGCGTTGTACTTGTCCGCCGACTCGTGCAGGGCACGCCACTCGTCCGAGTCGGCGTCCCGCCAGTCCTTGATGAAGTCGTCGCCGTTACGGACGTCCCACATCACGTCATGCTCGGTGAGGGCGAAGAAGTCCGCGTCCGTCTCGTCGTGTACGTAGTTGAACGCCGTGTCCGGGTTCTCGGCTCCGTCGCTCATCCCGGTGTGCGCGTGGAACTCGCCGGTGTAAAGGGACTTTCCGAGGTAGGTCGGCCGATCCTGGCGGGCCGCCGAGGCCGGGGAAGCCGGCACGACGACGAGTGCGCCGGCCGTGAGTGCGATCGCGGTGATCGCACCGGGCCAGGCAGGTGTTCGTGGTGCGCTGCTGCGCGTCATGTTTCTGCCGTTTCAGGTGGTTCTAGTGTGCTGATCACAGAAATCACAGCGGCTGGAACGGCCTACTTCGCACGCATGTAGCAAAGGTGAACGATCGGCAAATCCCGACAAATGCTCATATTTTAGAAGTATCCGACAAAGCGCTCAGCGTGCTCCCCGAACGACTCACCGAGGAGCAGACGCCGCCCGGCCTTCGACGGACATGGGCGGACGCGCCGACCGGTGCTCTTCACACCCGGTGGCGCGTCGTCGTGTCGCCGGCGCCGCCGCTCCGGAGGCGACGAGGGTGGTCAGACCTCGAAGCGGGCGACGCGGCGGAGTTTGTTGACCGCGTCCAGCGCGGCGACCTTGTAGGACTCGGCCAGCGTCGGATAGTTGAAGACCGCGTCCACCAGGTAGTCGACCGTACCGCCGCAGCCCATCACGGCCTGGCCGATGTGCAGCAGCTCGGTGGCCCCGGTACCGAAGACATGCACCCCCAGCAGGGCCCGGTTCTCCGGGGAGACCAGCAGCTTCAGCATGCCGTAGGTGTCGCCGATGATCTGCCCACGCGCCAGTTCCCGGTAGCGGGAGACGCCCACCTCGAAGGGGATGTGGGAGCGGGTGAGGTCGTCCTCGGTCCGGCCGATGAAGCTGATCTCGGGAATGGTGTAGATGCCGATCGGCTGCAGGTGGTGGATGCCGGGCAGCGGCTCGTCACAGGCGTGGTGGGCGGCGATGCGGCCCTGCTCCATCGAGGTGGCCGCCAGCGAGGGGAACCCGATGACGTCCCCGACGGCGTAGATGTGCCCGGCCGCGGTGCGGTAGTGCTCGTCGACCGCGATCCGGCCGCGCTCGTCGGCGGTCAGGTCCGCGCTCTCCAGGGCGAGCCCCGCGGTCATCCCCTCCCGGCCCGCCGAGTAGAGCACCGTCTCGGCGGGGATCTTCTTGCCGCTCTCCAGGACGGTCAGCGCGCCGCGCGAGCGCTTCTCCACCGCCGCGACCGTCTCACCGAACCGGAAGGTCACCGCCAGGTCCCGCAGGTGGTACTTCAGCGCCTCCACGATCTCCAGGTCGCAGAAGTCCAGCATCCGCTCACGCCGCTCGACCACCGTCACTTTCGTGCCCAGCGCCGCGAACATCGAGGCGTACTCGATGCCGATCACCCCGGCCCCGACCACCACCATCGAGTCCGGCACGTCCCGCAGGTGCAGAATGCCGTCCGAGTCGATGATCGTGTGCTCGTCGAACTCCACCGTGGCCGGGCGCACGGGCCTGGTCCCGGTCGCGATGATGATCTTGTCCGCGGTGACCTTGAGCTCGTTCCCCTTGTCGTCGATCACCGCCACGGTGTGCGGGTCGACGAAGTGTCCCGTCCCCTGCAGCAGTGCCACGTGGTTGCGCGACAGCTGGCTGCGGATCACGTCCACCTCGCGGCCGATCACGTGCTGGGTGCGGACCCCCAGGTCGGCCGCCGTGATCTCGTCCTTCACCCGGTAGCTCTGGCCGTACATGCCGCGCTGGTTGAGGCCCGTCAGGTAGAGGACGGCCTCGCGCAGCGTCTTGGACGGGATGGTGCCGGTGTTGACGGAGACGCCGCCGATCATGTTGCGGCGCTCGACCACGGCGACGCGTCGTTCCAGTTTCGCCGCGGCGATCGCGGCCTTCTGCCCACCCGGTCCCGACCCCAGCACGAGTACATCGAAGTCCCACATGGACCTCAGTGTGAACGCCGAACGCGCCACCGGCCATGCCGAAAACCGACTATCCGGAGAACACTTTCTACGCTCCCTGTTGCATGGGGATGCCGACCCGGTCGACGATCGCGTTCGCGCCCTCCTGACGCGCGCAGTGCGCGCAGCAGAACCAGCGCCGGTCGGCCTGGACCCCGTGGCCGACGATCCTCACCCCGCAGTGCTCGCACAGCGGCGCCATCCGCTGGATGGCGCATTCGAAGCTGTCGAAGACGTGCACGGCCCCCTGGGCGTGCACCTCGAAGCTCATGTCGTAGTCGTTGCCGCAGACTTCACACAGCGCCATCTCTTCCCCCGAGAACTCTTGGCGTTATCTATCCGGGTTCACCCCGCTTTCTGTTCAGATCTACCCCGGCCAGACGGCGCTCAGACCGTCATGCGCATCCCGATCACCACGATGACCAGGGCGAACAGCAGCGCGACGGCCATCGCGAGCGGGGCGAGGCGGGCTCGGCCCCCGCGAGCCACGGGGGGAGGACGATGACCGGCTCCGGCGGCGCCGGGCCCGGATTCGTCGCGGGAGACGCGCAGCCCGGCGGCCACGTGCTCGCCGGCGGCGAGCAGGAAGTCCATCGTGAGCGGGGCCTCCGCGGCGAGCAGGGCCTCGACCAGCGGCACCCGCTCGCCGAGCACCGCCTCGCTGGTGAGCGGGGCCCGCGCCGCCAGCAGCGCGTCCACCGTCTCCTCCGACAGTGCCCGCGTGTGCTGCCTGACCAGGGCCAGCAGGAGCTCCCTGGCGGACGGCCGGCCGAGGGGGTCCTTGTCCAGGGCGGCGGCGACCAGGGGGCGCAGCGACGCCGGCAGCGGGCTCACGTCGGGGTCGTACGAGAACACCCGGTGCATGACGGCGCCCAGGCTGTCCCCCGTGAACGGATCCTCGCCGGTCGCCGCGTAGAGCACGGTCGCGCCCCAGGCGAACACGTCGGCCGGGGCGGCGGCCTCATCGCCCGTGAACGTCTCCGGCGCCGTGTAGCCCGGGGCGCCGACCGTCAGCCTGGGCGAGGCGCGCTTCGTCCTCGCGGTCCGCGCCATTCCGAAACCGGCCACCCGGGGGCCGTCCCGGCCGAGCAGCACGGCATCCGGGGTGAGGTCTCGGTGGACCACTCCGGCCTCGTGGAGGGCGGCCAGCGCGGTGGCGACGCCGACGGCCAGGCGGTACAGGTCGTCACCGGCGAGGACACGGCCCAGGCCGCGCAGGCTGGGGCCCGCCACGAACTCGCTGACGATGTACGGCCGCGGCCCCGCGCAGCCGGCGTCGATGATCTCCGCCGTGCAGAACGGGGTCATGTCCCGCGCCGCGGCCACCTCCCCGGCGAGCGGCCTCCAGGGTTCGGGGTCGCCGCAGGGCACCCGCACGACCACCCGCCGGCCACCGGAGTCGTAGGCCTCGTAGACCACGCTCCGGCGGCCCGAGCTCAGGCGCCCGGCCAGCCGGTAGTCCCCCAGGTGTTGCGGATCTCCCTCGGCCAATCCCGCCGCGACTCTCATGCGATGTTGGATGCGGCCTTTGCCCGGAAAGTTCTTGTCAGCCAGGGCATATGTTCCGGACCGGAACCTCGCCCAGGTAGGCCCGCCACCGTTCCCCGGACAGCGCGCGTCTCGCCCGCTCGCAGACCGCCCCGGCCGTCAGCTCGGGATCGACCGGGTGCTCGGCCAGCGTCCCGGCCGAGTCGACGGTGACCAGCCGGGATCCGTCGGGGGTGAACGCCAGCGACCGCAGCTCCCCCGCGCCCACCGGAATCGGCTGCCCGAGCCGCCGCCCGGCCTCGATGTCCCACAGCACCACCGACCGGCTCCCGTCGACGGGCTCGCCGGCGGCGGCCAGCACGTCGCCGCGCGGCGAGTAGGCCAGCCCGAACCTGACGCCGGCGCCGTTCCTGACCGTGGTCCCCACCTGCCTCCTGGCGCCGGTCTCCCACACCGAGATCCGGCCCGTCTGGTCGGCGATGGCGAAGCGGGCGCCGTCACCGCTGAAGGCCAGCGTGGTCACCGGGTTGTCGGCGGCGGGCGGGCCGTACGGGACGCCGAAGGGTTCGCCGGTCGCCGCGTCCAGCAGCCGCTGCTCGCCCCCCGCCATGGCCAGGGCGCGGCCGTCCGGGGTGAAGCTCAGCCCGTCGAGGTAACCCTCCGGGTGGGACCAGCGGCGGCGCCCGCCGGGCAGGTCCCAGGCGTACACCTCCCCCCGGGGCACCGCCCCGGAGCCGGTGCGGGTGACGTAGGAGGCGACCGCGGTGCCGTCGGAGTTCATCGTCACGGTGGACATCCGGCCGTCCCGCTCGGGCCTGATCACGCCGATCCGGCGGAAGGCCGCGGTGTCCCAGATCTCCAGCCTGGAGACCGGGTCGCCGTCGACGATCGCCAGCCTCCGGCCGTCGCCGCTGAAGGTCATCTCGGGACGGGCGTTCCCGCCGGGCCCGAGGTGCAGGGTCGCCAGGGGCGCGCGGCGGCGGACGTCCCAGAGCCGGACCTCGTCCGCCCGCTCGCCCCTGACGGCGAGCAGGCGCCCGTCCGGGCTCAGCTCCGCCTCCGCCGCCTCCGTCTCCGCCGCCCGGATGCCCTTCAGCACGTCGGGCACGGTCAGGTCGGCGACGTCGAGGGAGACGACCGTCCCCTCCGCGAGATAACGCAGGGTGCGCCCATCCGGATCGAAGGCGACGGCGGGGTCGATCGCGTCGATCCGCCGGGTGAGCAGGGGCTCGCCGTCCGCGACCCGCCAGAGCCTGACGCCCGTCCGGCTCACGGCCGCCAGGAAGCGCCCGTCGTGGCTGAAGCGCAGCACGCCCCCGTCGGACGGGGAGAGCGTCCGGCCCAGGTCGGTCCCGGTGGCCGTGTCGTACAGCCGGACGGTGCCGTCCGCGCCGTCCGCGCCGGCCGCGCCGACCGCGGCGATCCGGCCGTCGGGGCTGTAGGCCACGTTCGTCGCGCAGTCGGCGCACCGGCCGAGGCGGACGCTCCGCGGGCCGTCCAGGACCCACGTCGCCGCTCCCCCGCCGAGGTCGCCGACCAGGAGGCGACGCCCGTCCGCGGAGGTGTCGAAGTCCGTGCCCGCGACGGGGAGGACCCGCCGGGCGCCGGTCGTGAGGTTCCAGGCGGTCAGTCCCCCTCCGCCGGTCACCAGGAGCAGGTTCTCCGCCTGGCCGAACACGGCCCGCGTCTGGCCGCCGTCGCCGGGGCCTCGCACGTCGAGGGCCGCACCGGTCGGCCTGCCCTTCGCCACGTCCCAGACCCTCAGCCGCCGCCCGTCGACCACGGCGAGCAGCCCGCCGCCGGGGCTCAGCGCGATCCAGCGCAGGTCGTCGCCGATCCCGTGGAGGACGCCGGCGCGCTCGCCGGTCCGCGTGTCCCAGAACCGCGCCTCGCCCTCCCCCGCGCTGACGAGGGTGCGCCCGTCACGGCTCAGCGCGCGGAGCGTCCGCAGCCCGGTGGCCGGATCGCGGAAGGCCGCCGTCTCCCGCTGGGCCAGTGATCCGGTCAGGCTCGCCCTGGCCTCGGTCACCCGGGCCAGCCGCCAGGCCGCCACGCTGAGCAGCATCGCCCTGACCGGGTCCGCCACCCGCAGTGTCTCGGCCGTCGCGGCGAGGTCGCGGGCCTGTGCCCGGTCGCGCTGGAGCGCGACGGCGGCGCCGCGCTCCTCCGCCGCCAGGCTCTGCCGTACGGCGAGCGTCCCCGCGGCCAGCGCGACCGCCAGCAGCCCGGCCAGGGTCACCGACAGCCTCCTGCTCCCGCGGGCGCGACGCCGGGCGAGGGCGGCTCCCGCCGCCAGGAAGTCACGCTCGGCCGCGCTGAGGGCGATGGCGCGCCGGCCGGTCGCCGCCCAGTTCATCGCGCTCTCCAGGCTCCCGCCCCGGAACAGGTCGGCGTCCTTGCGGCCCCTGTCCTGCCAGCGCCGTGCGGCGGTGCGGACGTCCCGGTGGACGAACAGGCCGCTCCGCTCGGCCCGGATCCACCGGCGCAGCCGGGACCAGGCCTGGGGCAGCGCCGGGCGCGTCAGCCAGACCTCCCGGTCGTCGTGGGCGAGCAGGTGGGCGAAGCCCCGCAACACCCGTCTCACGGCGTCCGCCTCGGCCTCGGGGCGCCCGTCGAGGAGCTCGGACAGCCGGGCCCGCCGTACGTCGGGCCCGCCGTCGCCGGTCACGGTGACGAGCCTGAGGAAGATCTGGGGGGCGAGGTCCCGCTCGGCCTGGCCGAGCGCGGTGTATGCCTGTTCGGCGAGGGCGCCGAGCGCGGGGTCGTCGCAGGCCGAGCGGACCCGGGCTCCCGTCTCACCGCCCGCGGCCAGCAGCCTCGGGGTGTCCAGCGGGCCGTCCGCGCCGACCAGGGCGAGCAGCAGTTCCCCGGCCGACGGCCTGGCCCGGGGGTCTCCGGCGAGCGAGGCGGCGATGAGCGGACGGAGGCGCTCGGGCAGCATGTCCAGCTGGGGCTGTACGGAGAACCCCCGGTGCGTGACGCCGTCGGGGCCCTCCGCCCGGAACGGGTCGGTGCCGGTCGCGGCGAAGAGCATGACGCCGCCCCAGGCGAACACGTCGGCGGGCGGGCCCGCGGGCTCGCCCATGAGGATCTCCGGGGCCGTGTAGGCGGCCGTGCAGACGGGGGTGCAGACGGGGGTGCAGACGGGGGTGTCCGCCTCCACCGCGGTCACGGCCGGCGACGTGTCCGGCGCGCGGGCGATCCCGAAGCCGACCACGCGGGGGCCACCGGGGCCGAGCAGCACGTTGCCGGGGTCGAGGTCGCGGTGGACGACCCCGGTGTCGTGGATCGCGGTCAGCGCCGTGGCGACGGCGGTCGCGAGACGGTGCAGGTCGCCGCCGGTGAAGCGGCGCCCGTCCGCGACGGCGTCGCGCAGGCTGGGGCCCTCGACGTATTCGGAGACGATGTACGGCCTCGGCCCGTCGAGGTCGGCGTCGATCACGGCCGCCGTGCAGAACGCGGCGACCCGCCGGGCGGCGGCCGTCTCGTGCCCGAACCGGTCGCGCAGTCCGGGGTCGGCGCCCGCGTCGCCGTGCAGCACCCTGATCGCGACCCGCCCGCCTTCGGCGTCGTAGGCCTCGTAGACCACGCCCCGGCCTCCCGCGCCGAGCCGCCCCGCCAGCCAGTAGGCGCCCAGTCTCCGGGGATCGCCGTCGAGCAGTCCGGTGCTCATCTCCCGCCCCCGTTCACCGGCTTGTTTGACGCGTCGGTGGACACCATAGTTCGATCGATGTCACACACTCAGGAGATGTCCCGTCCTCCTTATGTGAACGATGACGATCTCGCGGCCGAGTTCGCCGCCATCAGGCCGCGGCTGGTCGGCGTGGCCTACGGACTGCTCGGCAGCCTCGACGAGGCCGAGGACGTGGTCCAGGACGCCTGGTTACGGCTGGGCCGGGCCGATCGCGACGAGATCCAGGACGTCACCGGCTGGCTGGTGGTCACGGTGTCCAGGCTGGCGCTGGACGTGCTGCGCTCGGCGCGCGTGCGCCGGGAGGAGTACATCGGGCCGTGGCTTCCCGAGCCGGTGGTGGCCGAGGCCGACCCGGCCGACAGGATCACGCTGGCCGAGTCGATGAGCCTGGCCATGCTGGTGGTGCTGGAGTCGCTCAGTCCCGCCGAGCGGACCGCGTTCGTGCTGCACGACGTGTTCGGGCTGTCCTTCGACGAGGTCGGCCAGGCCGTCGGGCGTTCCTCCGCCGCCTGCCGCCAGCTCGCCGCCCGGGCCCGTAAGCACGTCACGGCCAGGGCGCCCCGCTTCGAGGTCGACGCGGCCGAGCACCGCAAGGTGGTCGAGGCGTTCGCCAGGGCCAACCAGGGCAGGGATATCAATGCTCTGATCAGGCTGCTCGATCCCGACGTGGTGCTGCGCAGCGACGGCGGCGGCCTGGTGCGGGCGGCCAGGCGGCCGATCCACGGCGCGGACCGGGTGGCGCGCTTCCTGGTGGGGGTGGCCGAGCGGTTCGGCCCCGCCTACTGCTTCACACCGACCACGGTCAACGGCTGGCCCGGGCTGCTGCGTTTCGACAACGGCACGCTCATCGCCGTCACCGGGCTGTCCGTGGCCGACGGCCGGATCACCGAGATCAACACCGTGATGAACCCGGAAAAACTAAGGAGTGTCCGATGAAAGAGCGGCTGAACGTCATAGAGCTCGCCCCCGAGGCGTACAAGGCCATGCAGGGCCTGGAGAGGTTCCTGCGCCACAGCGCGCTGCCGCACGCCACGCTGGAGCTGGTGAAACTGCGGGCCAGCCAGATCAACGGCTGTGGTTTCTGCGTGGACATGCACAGCCACGACGCCAAGAAGGCCGGTGAGACCGACGAGCGGTTGTTCTCGGTGGCCGCCTGGCGGGAGGCGCCGTACTACACCGACGCCGAGCGTGCGGCGCTGGCACTGGCGGAGGAGGCCACCCGGCTCAGCGACCGGGCGGAGGCGGTTCCGGACCACGTGTGGGACGAGGCGGCCAAGCACTACGACCAGGAGACGCTGGCGGCGCTGGTGGTGGCGATCGCGACGATCAACGCGTGGAACCGGATCGCCGTCACCACGCGTCTGGTGGCTGGTTCGATGCGTAATCAAAACGGTTGATAGTGACGGCCTCGGCGGACTAGGTTGGCTTGAACGGGCATCCGCGCGAGCCGGTTCCCGCGGTCGTCGTGGGCCGGGCTCCGGCCTGGCGGGCCCGAGGAAGGGGGCGAACCATGCGACACGCCAGAGTCGCCCGTTCGCAGAACCGGCGTCGTCGTGCCCGCGTCAGCGCTCGCGACCTGGATCTGCGCACTCCGTCAGGCCGTCGGCTTCCCTACTGAAGGCGGATCTTTACGGCGGTTTTACGCGATGATCTGTAGACATCTCGTATAACGAAACCGTCACGCGGGGGGCTCAATGAGGAGACTTGTGGTCGTGTCACCATACGTCGCGCGACTCAAGATCAGGGACATCCGTTCGGTGGCACGCAACAGGACGACCGGCGACACCAAGGTCGTGGACCTGCTCGCCTACACCGGGCGCAACGTCCTGCGCTTTCCGCGCACGAGCGGACCCACCCCCGCGGCCTGAGCCCGGCGGCCCGTCACGGAGGCCGCCGGGCTCCGGCGTCCCTCCAGGTGGACGACCTGTCCGCCTATACGCTGGAAACATGGAGAGAGCAGACGCAGCGCGTAACCGGGCGCGCATCCTGGAGGCCGCCGGGGAACTGTTCGCCGCCAAGGGGGCGCCGAACGTCACCATGGAGGACATCGCCAGGGCGGCGGGGGTCGGGCGGGGCACGCTGTACCGCCGCTATCCCGATCGGGCCGCGATCGCGACCGCGATGCTCGACGAGCACGAGAAGGCGCTGCAGCGCGAGCTGATCGAGGGCGAGGCGCCCCTGGGACCGGGGGCGCCGCCCGCGGAGCGGCTGGCCGCGTTCTACGCGGCGATGGTCGGTCTCCTGGAGTCCCACGCCCACCTGGTCCTGGGCGCGGAGACGGGACGCTCCCGGTTCGAGACCGGGGCCTACGGCTTCTGGCGGGTGCACGTGCGCTCGCTGCTGGTCTCCGCCGGGGTGCCGGACCCGGACGCGCTGGTGGAGGTCATGCTCGCCCCGCTGGCCCCCGAGGTCTACACCTACCAGCGCTCCGGGCGCGAGCTCAGCCCCGAGCGGATCGCGGCGGCCCTGGGCGAGTTCGCCCACCGGCTGCTCTCAGCGCCGCCGCCACCTCCCCGGGATGCGTGAGCTGCGGATAGTGCCCGGCACCCCGGATCACGACGGCGGGCCCGCCGGTGACCGGCGAATCGGCCGACCCGGCGACGATCGTGACCGGGACCTCGATCCGGCCGAGCAGCACGCGTAGCTCGTCCCGGGTGGCGTAGGCCGTGCGCATCGCCTCGACCACCCGGCGGGCGGCCCCCGGACGGCGCAGGTCGGTGATCGCCTCCGCCGGCACGCCGAGCCCGCCGCCGAGACGTGCCGCGGACATCCGGCGCAGCACGGGTACGGCCGCCGCCGAGCGGGCGAACCATCCCGCGGGCGCCTGCAGGAACGCCGGGGCGACCAGGACGACGGCGGACACCCGGTCCGGGTGGGCCCGCGCGTAACGCAGGACGGGTCCGCAGCCGAAGGAGTGACCGACCAGCACGGGGCGCGTTCCGACCGGTTCCAGCAGGGCCTCCGTCCAGTCGGCGAGCGACCGGGCAGGGGCGGAACGGCCCAGTCCCGGCAGGTCGGCGGCCAGGGCCGGGCCGTCCAGCGCGCCGCTCACACCGGCCCACGAGTCGGCGTCGAGCGGCAGCCCGTGCAGCAGCACGTACTCGGGGTCGTCGCGCCCGCCGACCACCCAGGTCCTGCTTCCGGCCACGTCCTGGAACCCGTACGGCTCGCGCGGCGGCTCCCCCGCCCCGAACCGCGCCCCGACCAGCCCGTCGGCCCACCGCCTGATCACCCGCTCGGCGGGCGGCATGCGCAGCCCGGCCCGCTCGGCGAAGGCACGGGCCGGGGCGGTGTCGTAGCGGTCGCCGGACAGGAAGGACAACGTCTCGGGGTCGGCCCCGGTGAGCGCGCAGAGCGGCCGCCACCGCACGGTCCTGGCGGAGCAGCTCCGCGACCAGGGAGCGTCCGATGAATCCCGCCGCGCCGAAGACGATGGAGTCGGGGGTCACACGATCACCTCATAATAGATCGGTCTACATATTTCATGGGCACACGAAGGCCCGTCGCGAACGAAACGCGGCGAACCCCCTGGCGGGACGACCGGCTCGGCACCGGGAGCACCGGATCGACGTCAGGAAGGGCTGAGCGGGGTCAGGGGTGCCGGATCGGCGTCAGGACGGCCGGAGCAGCGCCGCGACGCGGCGGGCCGCGCGGTCGAGCGGCTCCCGGCTGCGGCGGGCCCGCGCCAGCAGCAGCGCCCCCTCGACGAGGGCGAGAAGAACGGTGGCCGTGTCGTCCGGCTCGGGGTGCCCGTCGGCGGCCAGCCGGTCGCGCAACTCGCCCTCCCACGAGCCGTAGACCTCCGCGCACACCTCCTGGAGGGGATCGCTGACGGCCGCCATCTCCAGTACGACCGTGGCCACCGGGCACCCCTTGCGCCACCCGGAGGCCTCCAGCCGGTCACCGAGCAGGGCCAGCACCCCGGTGACCAGGCTCGCGGTGTCGGGCACCGCTTCGGCCAGGTCGCGCACGGTCCGGCCGATCTCGCGGCCCGCCCGCCGTACGGACTCTCCGACGAGCTGCTCCTTGCCTCCGGGGAAGTGGAAGTACAGCGAGCCGCGCGGCGCCCCGCTGGCCGCGACCACCTGGTTCAGCCCCGCCCCGAAGTAGCCGCCGCTCTCGACCAGGTCCTGCGTGGCGTCCAGCAACCGGCTCCGGGTCTCGTCACCCTTCCGTCCCATGCCCAAAAAAATAGACCGGTCTTCCTATTATTGACAACCCCAACCGGCCGGACCGGAAACCACCTGTCCTGTCCGGCTGGACCCTGCAGTGTTCGCATTCAAGTGGCAGTAAGTGCTGCACCGTTCGGGCCCACCTTGCACGTGATCGCCGATGCGGTCGCATCAGGTCGAGGTCCTCGCCCCATGCGTCCAGCACCGCGCCGTGGCCGGCGCGCCGGGCCGCCGCCTCGACACGGGCGAAGAGGCGCCGTTGCAGGGACACGTCGCCCGTTGCCGAGATGCGGTCCGCGGCGGCCAGCAACATGCCGGTGTCCCAGCCGGGCAGCGGGAACCGGGCGAGTTCCCATTCCAGGTACCTGTTGTAGGGGCGGGGGCGGCGGTCGAGCGCGAAGAGCAGTTCCAGTAGGAACCGGACGCTGTCGGCGGCGTCGAGGCGGGCGGCGAGTGAATGTCCGTCACGGTCGTTCTTGACGGAGCGGTAGAGGGAGTTGGCGTAGGCGTCGAGCCATTCACCGCAGTTCCGGAAGGCTTCATCGGCGTCGAGTCGTGCCTTGGCGGCCAGGATCCGGGCGATGCCTCCGTCGAGCCGGTCGAGCACGATCGCGGCACGGGCGAGGGCGTAGCGCTCGAAGCCGGGCATGCCGGCCGTACGGAAGGCGGCCAGGGGGATGATGACGAGGTCGAGCTGCGGGGTGCGGTGGCCCGTGAACCGGGTGAGATCCGTTGTCGCGCCGTCGGCGAGGACGACGTACAGGTCGTGGTCGGAGTGCTCGGTGGTCATGCCGTCGTGGGCGCGGGAGCCCTTGAGGACGAGGCCCACGACGGCGGGGTCGGCGGCGGCGAGTTCGACGAACGCGTGGTAGGTGAGGGGCTGCTGAGCGGACATCGTGTTCTCCGGTGGGATGGTGACGGGTATGCCTGCCGGGGCGGTCCCGCCTGCCGGGGATCGCCTGCACCGTCCGCGGCGACACGTGGCCGCCGCCCGGAAGATCAACGCACGCGTGGCCCCTGTCGCTCAGGCCGTCCGAGAGGTACCGGCCTCGAGCACGGCCGGTTCCGCGGGACGGTGTGAGCCCCGCGCAAGCCTTGGTCGTAGCCATTCATCGACGATCGTGATCTGAGCGCTCCATCGCCCCGAAGCCGCAAGGTGATTCCGAACAACCTACGGCGCCCCTGTCCGGGCCTGCATCGCAGCTCGCAGGTCAGCATCAGGTTGCGTCCACGGAGAAGTGCAGTCTTCCGCCGGAAGGGACAGCATCCCCAAGGCGCCCTTCCGGGCATGCCTCCTCCCCTTTCCCGCGCCGTCGGTCCACGGCACCGGCCGCGTTCGGCCAAATCCCCCTTCTCTCGCGCGTCGCCCCATCCGGCAGAACGGAATATTTTGTTCCGGAAGTTATATTGGTGACATGGAGACGACGAGCACGGGGCCCCTCAGCGGCCGCAAGGCCCAGGCGGCCCACAACGACCGGGTGATCCTCGAAGCCGCGCGGGCGGTCTTCGTCGCCGACCCCGGCGCCCCGATCTCCGCGGTGGCCGAACGCGCGGGAGTGGGCATCAGCGCGCTCTACCGCCGCTACGCCGGCAAGGAGGACCTGCTCCGCAAGCTCTGCGCGGACGGCCTGAAGGTCTACATCGCCGCCGCGGAGGCGGCGCTGGCCGACGAGGGCGATCCGTGGACGGCCTTCGCCACCTTCGTCGGCGACATCGTGGACGCCGACACCCACTCCCTGACGATCAACCTGGCGGGTACCTTCACCCCGGACGAGAGCCTTCATCGCGACGCGGAGCGCGCCTCCGAGCTCACCGTTCGGCTCTTCGAGCGCACGGCCGAGGCGGGTCTCCTCCGCCCCGGCCTGAACGTCGCCGACATAACGATGATCTTCGAGCTGCTGGCGGCGGCGCAGCTCGGCGACGAGGCCAGGACGTCCGAGATCAGGCACCGCTACCTGACGCTGATGCTGGAGGCCCTGCGCCTGCCGTCGGCCGGCCCGCTGCCCGGCCCGCCGCCCACCGTGGAGGAGGTCAACCGGCGCTGGAACGTCTGACGCCGTGACCGGGAACGCCCACCGGACCGAGCCCCGCTCATCGGCGCCGATCCACTCCACTTCACCGCCCGCCGTACCGGCGCCCGAACCGCCACGCACACGATGAATACCGGCGCCCGAACCGCCACGCACACGATGAGAGGAAACGGCCGGGATCACGCGGTGCGCGATCGGCCCGCCGACCGCCCCGGCCCCCGGCGTCTCCTGTGCCCGTCAACCCCGCGGGACACCACGCCCGCGGGCCCGTCCTCAGCCGTTCTGCGCGAACAGGTCGACGGCGTTGCCGTCCGGGTCGTGGACGACGGCGTATCGCTGGCCCCAGAACGCGTCCCACGGTTCCTTGTGCCCCTTGTATCCGAGCGAGACGAGTTCGTCGTAGGCGGCGTCGACCTCGGCGGGCCCGTCGAACCGGAAGGCGAGGGAGATCCCGGGGCCACCGGTGGGCGGCCGCCACTCCGGGTCGAACGAGTGGATCGTCTGCACCGTGTCCCAGGCGAGGCGCAGGCCACCGGGCAGCACCGCCTCGACGTGCGGCTGCCCGTCGGCCTCCGGCGGGATCTCCAGGCCCAGCCTGCGATAGAACGCCAGTGACCGGGCCATGTCCTCGACGACGACGCCGACGACGTCCAGTTGGGCTTTCATGTCGGTCACCTCTCCGGTCTGCGGATCGAGCTCACGCCGACCAACCTAACCGGGGCCGTTCCCTCCGGTCTTGCAGGAATCGGACGTGTCCCGGCCTCCACCGGGAGGCGCCGCCGGGAGGCGACAACGCCGATGGATCATCGGGCGGAGAGGGCCGCGGAGAGGGCCGCGGACAGCGGGCTCGGGCGGGCGGCACATCCCACCCTGACTTTACAAGTTGCACCAATCCTTCCATTTCGGTCATGTCATAGCTGGCGGAGCGGCAGAATGATCACCTTCGACGCCGCTCGATCGGCACGTGACATCCGACGAAGGGATGAATGCATGATCACGTCGACGAAGACGGTCCTCCTCGCCGTGGCGCTGTCCGCCGGAGGAGTCATGGCGGGCCCGGCCCACGCCACGACCACCGCCTCGGCCACTGCTCGGACCACTGCCACGACCACTGCCACGACCACTGCTCGGACCACTGCTCGGACCACTGCCTCGGCCACCGCCACGACCACCGTCTCGGCCGCCGCCTCCACCCCGGAAGGCGTCTGCGGCTCCGGGTTCGGCAGGGTGGGCGACGGCAGCCGCCCGGTGAAGACCTCCTCCGGCAGGGTCTGGGGTTACGTCTACCTGCTCTACAACCGCACCACCGGATACAACTGCGTGGCCACGATCAAGACGAGCTACGCGGGAACGGCCACGTACACCGCGGCGACGTTGCAGACCCAGACGAAACGGTTCCGCGACGAACCCGAGCGGACGGCGACGAAGAAGGACACCGGCCGCTACAAGTACTACGCGGGCCCGGTGAAGCTCTACGCCAAGGGCCTGTGCGTCAAGTACTGGGGAGTCGTGAAGTCGCCCTCCGGTGAGACCGCCACGGGCGGCCGCGGCTCCTGGGGCAACTGCGGGTAGCGTCCCGTACCGGACGACGGCTCCCGGGCACACCCGCCGGGAGCCGTCCACGTCTCCCGGAACCGCCTGCGTCAGGCGTGACGCTCAGGAGCCGATGTCCGCCTTGAGCGCGGCGATCAGCCACTCGAAGACGGGGACGGCCGACGGGAACGGGGGACGGTCGTTGATAATTCCCAGCAGCTGCCAGTAACGCTCGACCCGGGCGTCGGTGAACGTCTCCATCTGCCCGAGCAGCCGGACGCGCTGCTCGGCCGGGGTCTCCGGGGCGACGACGAGGTCCAGGACGGCCTTGCCCTCCGCCGACTCGGGGGTGACCCCCTCCCGCAGCGCCCGTCCCACGTGCTCCATGACGGCGCCGTGGTCGAAATCCGGCCCGGACGGGGGTGCGTCCCGGCCCGCGACCACCATCTCCCTGGCCCGCCGCCGGAAGTCCTCGTCACCGGCGAGCTCGGCCAGCTCGATCCAGGCGTCCACCTGTTCGGGGCTCGGGTCGTCGGGCAGCTCGGTGTTCACCTGCCGCATGCCGCTCGCGATGCGCGCCGCGGGATCGTCGGGGTCGACCCCGGCGAAGACGCAGTCGACGAAGTCGTCGATGATCTGCTGCCGCTCCTGGGCGGACAGCCTGGCCAGTTTGTGCATCAGGAGTGTCTCCTCGATCGTGCTGCCGCGCTTGGCCACCGTGCGGAGCACGGCGCGGCGCAGCCGCAGGGTACGGATCTCCGCGTCCAGCGCCGAGACGTGTGTCTCGGCCACCTGGGCGACGGTGGTGGTCCGGCACAGGACCTCCCGGACGACGTCGAGGCCGAATCCGAGCTCGCGGAGCGTCCGGAGGAGGTCGAGACGGGCCACCGCCTCCGCGTCGTAGAGGCGGTAACCGCCACCGGACCGCTCGGCCGGCGGAAGCAGGCCGATGTCGGACCAGAAGCGGATCGTCCGCACCTGAAGGCCGGTACGGCGCGCGAGTTGCCCGATGGTGAAAAGTTCTGTGCCTTCGCTCACGGAGACCACTGTGCCGTCTCCAGCAGGTGGAGACTCAAGCGGGATTTCCGGCTCGCCGGACCGGGGCGGCGCACCGGTCAGGAGGCGGTGGAGTCCCGGGCGGGGATGTCCTGTGCCGCGCCGAGGATCACCGGCTCGTGGCGGACCGGGAAGTTGACGGAGGCGGCGATGAAGCACATCCGGTGGGCGCGTTCGTGCACCTCCGTGGCGAGGTCGGCCTGATCGGCCCGCGCCAGGGTCACTCGCGGCCGCAGCACGACCTCCTCGAACCGGCCGCCGCCGTCGGGCCCCTCGATCATGCTGCCGCGCGGATGGTCGGTGTATCCGGTGACCACGATCCCCTCCGTGGCGCACAGGTGGAGGTACCACAGCATGTGACACTGCGACAGCGACGCGACCAGCAGTTCCTCGGGGTTCCAGCGGGCCGGGTCACCGCGGAAGGCGGGGTCGGAACTGCCGGGGATCGGCGGCTTGCCGTCCGCCTCGACGTCGTGCGCCCGTTCGTAGGCGCGGTATCCGCTCGTCCCCGTCCCGCGGTCGCCGGTCCAGGTCACCGTCACCTCGTAAAGGTGGGTCTTCGCCATCGCCGTTCCCCTCTCCGCCGTGTCCGTGCGTCACCGTCCGCGGCATCCGGAGGACGGCCGGTCACCGGGCGGTGCGTCCGTTGCAGGAGCACCGTACTCCCCGGCCGGTGGCGCCGATCGCCCGGTCCGGCGGCGAACGGGGCGGTGGCGAGGATCTTCAGACAGCGCGCGTAGGTGGCGGCGATCCAGAAGATCGACTCACGGTGCAGCCCCTTCGCGATCAGGTCACGACCGCCGTCGACCGCGACCGGCCGTGCCGTGACCGTGATGTCGGAGGCGAAGGGGAACGGCGTCCGGGCCAGGGGCACCGTGGCGTCGAACGCCTCGGTCATCGCGCGCAGGTGGTGTTCGGCTCGCGACGGCGTGATGTCCGCGCAGCCGAGCAGTCGCAGGAGTTCCTCGTAGTGTTCGAGGTGGCCGTAGTCGGCGAGGAGTTCCCGGGCGGCCGGGTAGCGCAGGCGAACGGTGGGATTACGCAGGCCCGCGGTCAGCAGCACGTGCGTGGTCACACCGGCGGGGAAGATCAGGGCCGTCACCCGGTCGTGCGACGCCGCCGAGGGGTCCAGCGCCCCGAGGCCGTCGACGACCTTCTGCTCGGCGCTCCGGCAGCGCCGTCGCACCCATGGTCGCCTGGCGTACTCGACGGCGGTGACGGCCTGCAGCCGGGTCAGCCTGCCGGCGGGGTCGGCGACGACGGTGTTCTTCCGGAAGCCGCCCGCCAGGTGGTGGGACCCGAGGATGACCTCGGCGGACGGAAGCTGCCCCCAGGACAGGTACGTCACCTCGATCAGGACGCCCCTCCAGCGGAACTTCCCGAGCTTGGGAGGAGGGTCGGTGTCCGTGGTCACGACCATGAGGTCGACGTCGGACGCCGGGGACAGTTCGGCGTCGTCCGGCAGCCAGATCGTCGAACCGCTCAGAAACGCACCCGCGAAATTCGCGGCTTTCGAGTTGTCCATCTCCGTCGGCCGCCGGAAGCACGGTGCCATAGCCCACGGCATGTCCGCGAAGAGCTCCGCCCGCATTCCCCGCCGAGGGCTTCCCCGCACGAGACGAACGTGGCTGTCAGCCACAGAATCCCTTCCGGTCTAACCGGTGATACGCCGATTGAACCGGAAATCAGCGCATGAGGGCCCTGCGTCAATGGCAGGGAGGTCCGGCCACAAGACCGGACCTCCTTGCAAACCCAGTATCAGCAAGACCTCAGCCGAAGCGCCGGGTCCCGGTTGGACCGGATGACTTCGGGAGTCAGCTGCAGCCGCTGGTGGAGCCGCAGCCCTCGCAGACGTAGCAGCTGCCGGCCGGGCGCATCTTGGTGCCGCAGGTCATGCAGAGCGGCGCGTCGGCGGTACGGCCCTGGTGGGACTCCAGGGAGCCGACCCGCTCCGGCGCGGCGGTCACGGCCACGGCCTGGGGACGGGGCTGCGGCTCCTCGATGGGCGCCGAGGTGGCCAGCTCGGCGATGACCTCGTCGGCGGCGATCGGGGCCGGGTCCTCGCCGCGCTGCTGGGCGGCGCGCTCGGAGGCCGAGAAGATCCCGAGGGCGGCCCGCTCGTCGTAGGGCAGGTGGTCCAGGGCCAGGCGGCGGAAGATGTAGTCCATCACCGAGGCGGCCATGCGGATGTCCGGGTCGTCGGTCATGCCCGCCGGGTCGAAGCGCATGTTGACGAACTTGCCGACGTAGGTCTCCAGCGGCACGCCGTACTGCAGGCCGATGGAGATGGCCACCGAGAAGGCGTCCATGACGCCCGCGAGGGTGGACCCCTGCTTGGACATCTTCAGGAAGACCTCGCCGAGACCGTCGTCGGGGTAGGACGAGGCGGTCATGTAGCCCTTGGCGCCGCCCACGGTGAAGCGGGTGGTCGTGCTGGGGCGCTGGTTCGGCATCCGGCGGCGGGTCGGGCGGCTGACCTCGACGACCTGGATCTCCGGCTCGGCGACCTCGGCCTTCTCCTCCGTCTTCTGCTCCACCTTCTTGCCGGCCGCGGAGAGCGGCTGGCCGACCTTGCAGTTGTCGCGGTAGACGGCCAGGGCCTTCAGGCCGAGCTTCCAGCCCTCCATGTAGACCTGCTCGATGTCCTCGACCGTCGCGGACTCGGGCAGGTTGACCGTCTTGGAGATGGCGCCGGACAGGAACGGCTGGGCGGCGGCCATCATCCGCACGTGGCCCATCGGCGCGATGGCCCGCTCGCCCATGGCGCAGTCGAACACCTCGTAGTGCTCGCGCCGCAGGCCCGGGGCGTCGACGACGTGACCGTGGGCGGCGATGTACTCGACGATCGCCTCGACCTGCTCCTCCTGGTAACCGAGCTGCCGCAGCGCGCGCGGGATCGTCTGGTTGACGATCTGCATGGAGCCGCCGCCGACGAGCTTCTTGAACTTGACCAGGGCCAGGTCGGGCTCGATGCCGGTGGTGTCGCAGTCCATCATCAGGCCGATGGTGCCGGTCGGCGCCAGCAGCGAGGCCTGGGCGTTGCGGTAGCCGTTCTTCTCGCCGAGCCTGAGGCAGTCGGCCCACTGCCGGGAGGCCTCGGTGTGGATCGCCCTGTCGATCCCGTCCAGCGTGCGCAGGTCGTCGTTGGCCGCGGCGTGCTTGCGCATGACGCGCTTGTGCGCGTCGGCGTTGCGGGCGTACCCCTCGTACGGCCCGACCACCGCGGCCAGCTCGGCGCTGCGGCGGTAGGAGGCGCCGGTCATCAGCGAGGTGATGGCGCCCGCGATGGCCCGGCCGCCCTCGGAGTCGTAGGCGTGGCCGGTGGCCATGAGCAGCGCGCCGAGGTTGGCGTAGCCGATGCCGAGCTGGCGGTAGGCCCGGGTGGTCCGGTCGATCTTCTCGGTCGGGAAGTCGGCGAACGTGATGGAGACGTCCATCGCCGTGATGATCAGCTCGGTGATCTTCACGAAGTTCGCGATGTCGAAGGAGTCGTCGTCCTTCAGGAACTTCAGCAGGTTGATGCTGGCCAGGTTGCAGGAGGAGTTGTCCAGGTGGAGGTACTCCGAGCACGGGTTGCTGGCGGTGATGCGGCCGGTCTCCGGGCTGGTGTGCCAGTCGTTGATCGTGTCGTCGTACTGGACGCCGGGGTCGGCGCACTCCCAGGCGGCCGTGGCCATCTTCCTGAACAGCTCCCGGGCGTCGACCTTCTCGATGACCTCGCCGGTGAGGCGGGCGCGCAGGCCGAAGTCACCGCCGTTCTCCACGGCGCGCATGAACTCGTCGGAGACGCGCACGGAGTTGTTGGCGTTCTGGTACTGGACCGAGACGATGTCCTTGCCGCCCAGGTCCATGTCGAACCCGGCGTCGCGCAGCGCGCGGACCTTGTCCTCCTCGCGCGCCTTGGTCTCGATGAACTCCTCGATGTCGGGGTGGTCGACGTCCAGGACGACCATCTTGGCCGCCCGGCGGGTGGCGCCGCCGGACTTGATGGTGCCCGCGGAGGCGTCCGCGCCGCGCATGAAGGAGACCGGGCCGCTGGCCGTACCGCCGCTGGAGAGCAGCTCCTTCGACGAGCGGATCCGGGAGAGGTTCACACCTGAGCCCGAACCGCCCTTGAAGATCACACCCTCTTCCTTGTACCAGTCGAGGATGGACTCCATCTGGTCGTCGACGGCCAGGATGAAGCAGGCGCTGACCTGCTGCGGCGAGGCGGTGCCGACGTTGAACCAGACCGGCGAGTTGAAGCTGAAGATCTGGTTGACCAGGGCGTGCTTGAGCTCGTGGTCGAAGATCTCGGCGTCCTCGTCGGTCGCGAAGTAGCCCTCCTCCGCCGCGGTCCTGGTGTAGACGCCCACCACCCGGTCGACGAGCTGCTTGAGGCTCCACTCCCGCTGCGGGGTGCCGACCGCGCCACGGAAGTACTTCGTGGTCACGATGTTGGCGGCGTTGACCGACCAGGACTCGGGGAACTCCACACCCCGCTGCTCGAAGTTGATCGAGCCGTCCCGCCAGTTGGTCATGACGACGTCGCGACGCTCCCAGGACACCTGGTCGTACGGGTGCACCCCAGGCGTGGTGAAGATGCGCTTCATCTTCAGCCCCTTACGCGACCGCTTCCCCCCACGCGCGGCTGCGCCGCTGACCGTCTCCGTCATGACATCCCCCTTCCGGGGCTCCACAGAGCCCTCAAGTCGGACAACTTCCACGCGCCGCCCTGTCCCCCGGCGCCCGGGGCCTGTCTCAGTCGTGCCTGGCGGAACGTTCCGCGCGAAGCTGCTCGATCTCCGCCTCGAAGTCGGCAAGGGTCTCGAAGCCCCGGTAGACGGAGGCGAACCGCAGATAGGCCACCTCGTCGAGCTCACGGAGCGGTCCCAGGATCGCCAGCCCGACCTCGTGGGCCGCGATCTCCGCCGATCCTGTGGCGCGGATGCTCTCCTCGACCCGCTGTCCGAGCTGAGCCAGCGAGTCCTCGCTGACCGGGCGTCCCTGGCACGCTCGCCGGACACCGGCGATCACTTTGTCCCTGAAGAACGGCTCGGTCACCCCGCTGCGTTTGCTCACCATGAGCAACACCGTCTCCTGCGTGGTGAACCTGCGCCCGCATTCCGGACATGTCCGCCTGCGGCGGATGGCACCGCCGTCCTCCGTCGATCGGCTGTCGATGACCCGCGTGTCAGGATGACGACAGAACGGACAGTGCACGCGCGTCGCCTCCTTGACTTGCCTAGCGGCTCACCTTTCCCTTGTTACTCCACTTGCTCCGCGGTCTCAGCGAGGGACGCTCGCGCACGCCCCTCGAATGGTCGAGATGCGGTAATAGGAACACAATCTATGGTGGAGAAGAATGATGAAGCCACTAGATGTTGTGGTCCAACCGTAGGAGCGTCGGCCCATGAACGCAAGTTGGGAAGACCCCGGGAGACGAAGTCGCTGATCAGCGCGCCACACCGGCGGCAGTCGGGCGTGTCGCCTCCCGGGGCGGCCTGTCCGGGGGTCCGGTCAGCGGACGGGGTCACCGGGAAGGTAGAGCCGGGCACCGGGCCGGATCACGGAGTCGGGCAGATCGTTGAGGTCCATTATCAGCCGGACCGCCGAGGCGGCGTCACGCTCCGTCGTCATGGCCTCCGCGATCCCCCAGAGCGTGTCACCTCCGCGCACCACGACCCACGGCAGCCCCTCGCGGTCGCGAGGCTCGAGCGCGGAGGCCCCGTCGATGCGGGCGCCGACCCACAGGGCCCCGAGGGTGAGGAGCGTGAGCATCGCGATCACCACGACCCTCCCCCTCCGGGTGAGCCGGATCGGCGGGGCGGACCGCCGCGCCCCCTTCTGGGAGCCCGCTCCCGCCGGCCTTCCCGACCTCCTTACGCCGCCCCTCCCGGCCGGCCTCCCCGCAGGACCGCCCCCGGCCCTCCCCGGAGAGCCTCCCGCCGTCCTCACGGCGGCCCCTCTCGCCACTTTCCCCACGGGTCTCCCCGGGGCCCTCCGCACAGCCCCTCCCGCGACCTCACGCCGGGCAGCGGGCACCCTCCCGGCCACCCCCTCGGTCATCCGCCCGGCCGCCCACACGGCGGTCCCCGCGGCCGCCTCCCCGCTCGCCGCCCCAGCCGTCGCCCCGGTCACCCCGGTCACCCCGGCCATCTTGGTCGTCTTGGTCGTCTTGGTCGTCGTCTTGGTCGCCTTCACGCTGCCCCCGCCCCCTCGACCTGGCCGAACACATGTCGAAGAAAGATCGGCGAATCGAACACGATGTCGATCGAACTCCCGTACGATGTTGTACACCACGCCGCCGCCGATTTCGAGGACGCTTCGAACAATTGTTTGAGTATGATCTTCGGCGAGGGTACGGTCGCTGTGTGCGACGTAAGCAATACAGACCGGGAGCGAGGAGACCGCATGAGCGAGCATGACGAGAACGGTTCGGCCGTCAGCGACCTGGCGGTGCGCAGGCGTGACTCCCTTGGCCTCACCCCCAGGCAGCGCAAGATCCTTGAGGTGATCCGCGACTCGGTGCAGCAGCGCGGCTACCCGCCGTCCATGCGGGAGATCGGCGAGGCGGTGCAGCTCACCAGCACCTCCAGCGTGTCGCACCAGTTGACGGCTTTGCAGCGCAAGGGCTACCTCCGCCGTGATCCGCACCGTCCCCGCGCGCTGGAGGTGCGCCTGCCCGGCGAGCCGGTGCTGTGGGTGGATCCCGACGCCAACGCCGACGAGACCTCCGTCAGCCGCCCGACCGCGGCCTATGTGCCGCTCGTCGGCCGGATCGCGGCCGGCGGGCCGATCCTCGCCGAGGAGAGCGTCGAAGACGTCTTCGCCCTGCCCAAGCAGCTGGTCGGCGAGGGAACGCTCTTCCTGCTCCAGGTGACCGGCGACTCCATGATCGAGGCCGCGATCGCCGACGGCGACTGGGTGGTCGTCCGCCAGCAGCCGGTGGCCGACAACGGCGACGTGGTCGCCGCGATGATCGACGGTGAGGCCACGGTCAAGACCTTCAAGCGCAAGGACGGCCACGTCTGGCTGGTCCCCCACAACGCGAACTACGACCCCATCCCCGGCGACGAGGCCACCGTCCTGGGCAAGGTCGTGGCGGTGCTGCGCAAGCTCTGAGATCGGCGGCGGTGGCCTCGAGACGACTCACCGCAGGAGCGGTCCCATAACAGGGGACCGCTCCTCAGTTGTTTCCGTACCCCTGCGGCCTCACTGAGGATCTCCTATCTCGGCATCTTGTATCTTCCGCCTCGCTCAGAAGACCTCACCCCGATCCGGAACGTGAAAGACCCGGCCTCAAGAGGATTTCGGGGAGGTACAGCTCCAGCACCCTGACCAGCCCTGGGCTATCCGGCTTTTTCTCCTGCGATGCTGTACAGCCGAACCCCACTTGCCCTCGGAATCCGGCTTCACAGTCCACAGGAAAAAACCAGACCTACTCCTCTTCGTCATCCTCCGGCCCGCCGGTTCGGTTGCGCTGGATGAACTCGAGCACTTCGAAGGCCCTGTGCTGGAGATCCAGCCACTCCTCCGGCGAGCCGAGAAGTGGCGGAAACGACACTCTATTGCCCAGCTCTTCAAGGTTCTCCAGCGAACGTCTCGCGCCACCCAGCCATTCGTGCAGACGCTTGCGCTCCTCGACGATCAACTGCCCCGTGGACATCTCTGTCTGGACAGGGAGCACTACAGGATCAATGTCAGCCTCAGCCTCATCGTCAGCACCACCACGGATGAAGAGAGGGATTTCCGGCGGCACATCCGTCTGCCCGGTCATCCTCTGAGCACGTTCTGGGTCGGAGGCGAAGACGACATCCGCCGAATTGCGGGCCAGTGCTCCGGCTTTCAGACCGGGGGTGAAGGCCCGCATGGAAGGACCGCCGAGCCCGGGCGTGCCCTGAGCTGAACGGTTCCGCTGCTCGATGCACCGGCGCAGGATACTGATCGAAGCGCTACCCACCGATCCGGCGAATCCAGGTGAGGTCCGGTGAATATCCGATGCCGGGACTTCGTCATGAAGACCAAAGGGGCATGCAGGGCAAAAGCATCATGCCTACCGGTTTTAGCGTTTCCGTAGTGCGACCATCACCCAAAGCTAGGATCATGGCGTGCAGCTGCGGTACAACTTCCGTCTCTACCCGAGCGCCGGTCAGCGCGAGTCGCTGGCGCGGGCGTTCGGGTGCGCGCGGGTGGTGTTCAACGACGGGCTGCGCATGAGGCAGGACGCCCGCGATGCCGGGTTGCCGTACATCTCGGATGGGGACCTGTCCAAGCGGGTCATCACGCAGGCCAAAAAGACCCCGAAGCGGGCGTGGCTCGGCGAGGTGTCGGCGGTGATTCTGCAGCAGGCACTCGCCGACCTGAACACCGCGTTCAGGAACTTCTTCGCCTCGGTCACCGGCAGGCGCAAGGGCCGCGGGGTCGCCCCACCCCGGTTCCGCTCCCGTAAGGACAACCGGCAGTCGATCCGATTCACGAAGAACGCCTGCTTTGCGATCACGGCGGGCGGGAGGCTGCGTCTGCCGAAGATCGGGGACGTTCCGGTTCGCTGGTCGCGCCCGCTGCCGTCCGATCCGTCATCGGTGACGGTGGTCAAGGACGCTTGCGGCCGGTACTTCGCGTCGTTCGTGGTCGAGACCTCAGCCGAGCCGTTGCCCGAGACGCCGGACGAGGTAGGCATCGACCTGGGACGCACTCACTTCGCGGTGCTGTCCGACGGCCGGAAGATCGGCGATCCGCGTTTCCTGCGCCGCGCGGCCAAGAAGCTCCGCAAGGCGCAGCAGGCGCTGAGCCGCAAGCAGAAGGGCTCGGCGAACCGTAAGAAGGCCGTCGTCAGGGTCGCCAGGGCGCACGCCCGGGTGGCCGATGCACGCCGCGACTGGGCACACAAACAGTCCACCACGTTGATCCGCGACAACCAAGCGGTGTACGTGGAGGACCTGTGCGTGTCCGGTCTGGGCCGTACCCGCCTGGCGAAGTCGGTGCACGACGCGGGCTGGTCACAGTTCGTCGCAATGCTGGAGTACAAAGCCGCGAGATACGGCAGGTACTTCGGGAGGATCGACAGGTGGTTCCCATCGTCGAGGCTGTGCTCGGCATGCGGGACCGTCGCCACGTCGATGCCACTGGACATCCGGTCGTGGAGCTGCCCGTGCGGGGCGGTCCACGACCGGGATGTCAACGCGGCGATCAACATTCTGGCCGCCGGGCAGGCGGACAGGCTAAACGACCGTGGAGCGCGGGTAGGACCGGGACCTGTCCCGGCACCGCGCGGCGAAGCGGTAACCCACCCGAAGCCGCACACGCGGCAGACGGGAATCTCCATCCATTAGGACGGAGAGGATGTCAAGGGACGATGTTGACCAGCTTGGGAGCGCGGACGATGACCTTGCGGGGCTCGCCCGTCAGGAAGGCCTGAACCCTCTCCGACCCCAGGGCCAGGGCCTCCAGGTCGGCGTCTGAGATCTCCGGGGAGACCTCCAGGCGATCACGGACCTTGCCCGCGACCTGCACGACACACGTGACGGAGTCCTGGACCAGCAGCACGGGCTCCGCCACGGGCCAACCGGCCGTGGCGACCGAGGCGGGGTGCCCCAGCCGCTCCCAGCCCTCCTCCGCGGCGTACGGCGCGACCAGCGACAGCATGACCGCCAGGGTTTCCGCGGCCTCACGCACCGCCGGGTCGGCGGCGCCGGGCCCGGAGTCGATGGCCCTGCGGGCCGCGGTCGTCAGCTCCATCATGCGGGCGACGGCGACGTTGAAGCGGTGGGAGTCGACCAGCTTGGTGACCTCGTCGATGGTCCGGTGGACCACCTTGCGCAGCTCCAGGTTCCCGGTGGCGAAGTCGGCGCCCGGGGCGGAGGCCGCACCGGCCTCGGCCATGACGCGGAAGGCACGGGCCAGGAACTTCTGCGACGCGGCCGGGGAGACGTCGGCCCAGTCGATGTCGTCCTCGGGCGGACCGGCGAACACCACGGTCAGCCGGACCGCGTCCACGCCGTAGGCGTCGATCTGCTGGCCCAGGTCGACGCCGTTGCCCAGGGACTTGGACATCGCCTTGCCTTGGTTGATGACCTGTCCCTGGTTCAGCAGGCGCAGGAAGGGCTCGGTGAAGTCGACCATGCCCATGTCGTACAGGACCTTGGTGAAGAAGCGCGAGTACAGCAGGTGCAGCACGGCGTGCTCGACACCGCCGACGTACTGGTCGATCGGCCCCCACTTGCGGACCCTCTCCACGTCGAACGGGCCCCCCTCGTAGCCGGGGTCCACGTAACGCAGGTAGTACCACGAGGAGTCGACGAAGGTGTCCATCGTGTCGGTGTCGCGCCTGGCGGAGCCCCCGCACTTGGGGCAGGAGACGTTGACCCAGTCGTCCGCCGAGGCCAGCGGGGAGACCCCCTTGGGCGCCAGGGCCTCACCGCGCAGGTCGGGCAGGGTGACGGGCAGCTGCTCGTCGGGCACCGGGACCTCGCCGCAGTCGGCGCAGTGGATGATCGGGATCGGGCAGCCCCAGAAGCGCTGACGGGACAGCAGCCAGTCGCGCAGGCGGAAGTTGACCGTCGCCCTGCCGGTGCCGCGCTCGGCCAGCACCTCGATGATCTTATGGATCGCCTCGGTCTTGGACAGGCCGTCCAGCGGGCCCGAGTTGACCAGGGAGCCCTCCCCCGCGGTGGCCACGCCGGTCTCGCCGGGGTCGGCCAGGCCGGTGTGGACGACGACCCGCACCGGCAGGCCGAACCTGCGGGCGAAGTCCAGGTCGCGCTGGTCGTGCGCGGGAACCGCCATGATGGCGCCGTGGCCGTAGTCGGACAGCACGTAGTCGGCCGCCCAGATCGGCATGCGCTCACCGTTGACCGGGTTGACGGCGTAGCGGCCCAGGAAGACTCCGGTCTTCTCCTTCTCGGTCGACAGCCGGTCGATGTCGGACAGCTTGGCCACCTCGGCCCGGTATGCCGCGAACTCCTCGCGCCGGTCCTCGGAAACGATCTCCTCGGCCAGCGAGGAGTCCGGGGCGACCACGAAGAAGGTCGCGCCGTACAGGGTGTCGGGGCGGGTGGTGTAGACCGTGACCGGCTCGTCGCGGCCTTCGATCACGAAGTTGACGTCGGCGCCCTCGGACCGGCCGATCCAGTTGCGCTGCATGGTCAGCACGCGCTCCGGCCAGCCGCCCTCCAGCTGCGCCATGTCGTCCAGCAGCCGGTCGGCGTAGTCAGTGATCTTGAAGTACCACTGGGTCAGCTCCCTGCGGACGACCTCGGCGCCGCAGCGCTCGCACTTGCCGTCCTTGACCTGCTCGTTGGCCAGCACGGTCTGGTCGTTGGGACACCAGTTGACCAGGCCGCCCTTGCGGTAGGCCAGCCCGCGCTCGAAGAAGCGGATGAACAGCCACTGCGTCCACCTGTAGTAGTCGGTGTCGCTGGTGTGCAGACGGCGCGACCAGTCGAAGGAGACCGCGTAGCGCTTGAAGGAGTTGGCCTGGGTCTCGATGTTGGCGTAGGTCCACTCGGCCGGGTGCGCGTTGCGCTTGATCGCGGCGTTCTCCGCCGGCAGGCCGAAGGAGTCCCAGCCGATCGGGTGCAGCACGTTGTAACCGCGCTGGAACCAGTAACGCGCGACGACGTCGCCGATGGCGAACACCTCGGCGTGGCCCATGTGCAGGTCACCGGAGGGATAGGGGAACATGTCGAGCATGTAGCGCCGCTCACGCGTGTCGGCGGGGTCGTCCGAGGCGCGGAACGGGTCCAGCTCCTCCCACCGCCGCTGCCACTTGACCTGCAGGGTCTGCGGGTCGTAGTGCTGCTCGTCGCTCTGCATGTCGGCTCGCTCGCTCACGTCAATCTTCCCTCGGTATACGTCTGCGCAGATGATCTGACCCATCCGGCCCAATAGAAAAACCCTTCGCTCACGCGAAGGGCAGCCGCACCGGCGAGGCGTCTAACGCCGAGAAGGCCGATGCGGCCCGATAAGCAGCAGGGTCGCGGCACGCATAGGCCAAGACTATCGCAGTCCGCAAGTCATATTCGTGGCCTGGGAAAACAGCCCCGATCACAGCAAAGGGGAGACACCCGCACAGAGGTTCAGCACAATGGGAACTCTCACGTGTCCGGGAGAGAGCGAGACCCGGTACGGACACATCCGTTGTGACCTCGCATGTCCCGTCAGTTTACTCTTCTCACCGTGGCACACTCAGTCGAGCCGGGGCAGGGCCCGGATCCCTCGGAGGTCGGCCTGCCGATGCAGGATCCACCAACCGACCCCACAGGACTCCAGTTCAGGGGGGCGTTCTCCGGTTTCCCTGCGAACGCCCCTGTCTCACGTGAGACCATGCCCAATACTCATAATTCGGGCACCCATGCGGGAGGTAAGGCAGTCATGGCCTCGGAGCAGTCCAGCCAGTCCCACCTGCCTCCGGCGTGGCCGGAGGCGGCGGAACCGACGCCCACGTGGGCGAACGACTCCCTTGGCACCTCTCCTCGCCTTCCCTTCCCCCCGCTCTCCCCGGACCGGCCCCAGCCGGCCGACGACTCCTCGGGCTCCTCCGCCGGCAACGGCTGGGACCAGACGGGCACTCCACAGACAAGCAACGGCTGGAACCAGGCGAGCACCCCGCAGACGAGCGGCGGCTGGGAGCACACGAGCACCCCGCAGACGAGCACCGGCTGGGACCAGGCCGCCGCCACCCGGCCGGGCACCGGCTGGGACCAGACGAGTGCCTCCCCGGCGGGGACGTCCGGCGGTGGCGGCTGGGAGCAGGCCGCCCCGTCCCCGAACGGCGGCTGGGAGCAGGCGATGTCCCAGAGCGGCTTCCAGGACGGCCGGGACCAGGCCGCCGTCTCCTCGCCGGGCGAGGGCTGGGACCGTGCCGCCTCGGCTCCGGCCGGTAACGGCCACAAGGCCGCCGACGACTCCTCCCGGTCCTCCTCCGGTAACGGCTGGGACCAGGCGAGCACCCCGCAGACAAGCGGCGGCTGGGGCCACACGAGCACTCCGCAGACGGGCACCGGCTGGGATCACACGAGCACTCCGCAGACGAGCGGCGGCTGGGGCCACACGAGTACCCCGCAGACGAGCGGCGGCTGGGGCCACACGAGTACCCCGCAGACGAGCGGCGGCTGGGACCAGGCGGGCGCTTCCCCCTCGGCGGTGCCCCAGGCGGGCGCCTCCGCGGCGAGTACCCCCCTGGCCGACGGGACCGACGGCAGCTGGGCGGACGCCTTCACCCCGCCGAAGTACGACGACGAGCCGCAGCAGGACGGCGCACCGGCCGGCACCGAGTCGTGGGACGTCCCGCCGCTCCCCTCGCGGGAGCCCGGGGCCTCGCTCTCGGCGTCGAAGGCGAGCGGCGGCGGCGACGTGTGGCCGACGCCCGCCCAGACCGGCGGTGCCGGCTGGCCGTCCGCGTCCCCCGCCACGAACGCCGGCTGGCCGTCCACCACCCCGGCCGCGGACAACGCCGTGTGGTCTCCCTCCACCCCGGCCACGGACAACGCCGGCTGGCCATCCACCACCCCCGCCGCGGACAACGCCGGTTGGCCGTCCACCGGCCCGGCCACGGACAACGCCGTGTGGCCTCCGGCCGCGAGCGCCACCTGGCCGTCCGCGACCCCGGCGGACGGCACCGCGTGGCCGCCCACCGCCTCCACCGCTCCCGCCGCGAACGCCGGGCAGCCGTCCGCGACCCCGGCGGACAACGGGTGGCCGTCCACCACCCCGGCCGCGGACAACGCCGTGTGGTCTCCCTCCATCCCGGTCGCGGACAACGGATGGCCGTCCGCCACCCCGGGCGACGGCGCCGGACGGCCGTCCGGCGTCCCCACGGACAACGCCGTGTGGCCGCCCGCGGCCGCCGAGGCGCAGAACCCGCTCTCCCCCTCCTGGGGGAACGCCCAGCCTCCCGTCCAGTCCCCCGTGACTCCCTTCGGGGAGGCTTCCGCCGCCAACGGTGCCTCCCCTGACGGCGGGGCTCCTTTCGGCAACGGTGGCACGCCGGGCGGCTTCGGCGTGCCGAACAATCCCGCCCTGTGGGCCCTGGCCTCGACCACCGCGCCGGAGGCCCCCGCCGGGGCGCCGCCCTCCCCGGGAGCGCCCCAGCCGTACGGGATGCCCCAGGCGGGCGCGTACCCCGCTCAGGACGTGCCTCCGGGACCGCCTCCCGGCGGCCTCGTCTACCCGCCACAGGCTCAGCAGCCCGGCCCCGGCCGCCAGCCCCAGCCGGGACAGCCCGGGCAGCACCCGCAGGGCCAGCCGGGTCACCACCTGAGCCAGGACCCCTCCGACCCCTACCGGCCGTTCGTCACCGCGGGCCAGATCAGCGGCCCGAAGACCCCGCCGCCCGAGCGCCAGCAGGAGCTGTGGGACACGGTCTTCGGCGACAACTACCAGGCCATGGGGGACGAGGACGATCTCGACGGGCAGGGCAGGCCCGTCTGGGTCTTCGCGCTCGCGGGCTCGGTGGTGATCGCGCTCGTCGGCGCGCTGATCTGGGCGTTCATGGCCGGACCGCTGGCCCCCAGCAAGGAGGAGCCCACTCCGCAGGCCAAGCCCTCCGCCTCTCCGAAGAAGCCCGTGAAGTCCCAGACGATCGGGCGTCTGCCGCGTTTCCCCGGCAAGGCCTCGCCGGTTTCCGGCATCGTCTCCGACCAGGCGGCGGCGATCAGCGTGCCGCACCTCGGCGGCCCCTGGCGGGAGGACCAGCGCCGGACCGTGCCCACGGTCTACGGCTTCACCACCCGCCAGTACGTTCCCGCCGGTACGGACTCGGCGGGCAGGGCGCAGTTCGCCCAGCTGATGTCGGGCGTGCTGTCACCTCGTCTGAAGGACAAGTACACCTCGCCGGAGAACCTGGCCCCGGTGATCAACGCGGTGGCCCTGGGCGCGCGCAAGAAGTTCTTCCCCGAGGGGAACATCGCCCGCAAGACCGCCCAGCAGCCGCTGTCCGTCAACGGCCTGCCGGGGCAGCTCGCCGCCTACGAGATCACCGCGGGCGACTCGAAGACCACCCTTGTCGTGGCGATCGTGAGCACCGGCGCCGACCTGCCCTCGGTCGTCTACATGTCGGTGCCCGACAGCAAGAAGGAACTGCTGCCGGACATCAACACCGTCTTCAAGTCGATCCAGGCCGTTTCCTCGTAGCCTTCAGAACGTGCACTCCATGTGCTTGATGCCGTTGATGAAGCTGGAGTGGAGCCGTTCCGGCCTGCCGCCCTCGATCCGGGGGAGGCACCGGAGCAGCTCGCGGAACATCACGGTGATCTCGCGGCGGGCCAGGTGGGCGCCCAGGCAGAAGTGCGGGCCGGGCCCGCCGTACCCGACGTGGGGGTTGGGGCTGCGCAGGATGTCGAAGCGCAGCGGGTCGGGGAAGACGCTCTCGTCGCGGTTGGCCGCCCAGTAGTACAGGACGGCCTTCTGGCCCCGGCGGTAGAGCCGGCCGTTCATCTCGTGGTCTCTGGTGACCTTGCGGCGCATGAAGTTCACCGGGGAGGCCAGGCGGACGATCTCCTCGACCGCGCCGGGGAGGCGGCCCTCGACGTCCTCCAGGAGCAAAGCGCGCTGGCCGGGGTTCTCGGTGAACAGCCGCAGGCCGTGCGAGATGGCGTTGCGGGTGGTCTCGTTGCCCGCGACGACCAGCAGGATGAAGAACGAGCCGAGTTCCTGGGCGGTCAGCCGTTCGCCGTCGATGTTGGCGTTGACCAGGGACGAGATGAGGTCGCCCGTGGGGTGTTCGAGGCGGTGCGCGGCGAGGTCCTGGACGAGCCCCTGCAGCTCCATCCCGGCGGTCAGCAGTTTCTCCGCCACGGTGGTCATGTCGTCGCCGCCGTACTCGGGGTCGAAGCCGCCGAGGATCAGGTTGGAGCGGTCGAGGACGAAGCCGTAGTCCTTCTCCGGGATGCCCATCATGTCGCAGATGATCTTCAGGGGCAGTCTGGCCGCCACCTCGGCGACGAAGTCGCAGCCGGGCCCCTTGGCGATCAGGTCGTCCACGATGCGCGAGGACGCCGCCTCGACGTCGGCCTCGAACTGTTTGATCATCTTGGGGGTGAACGTCCGGGAGACGATCCGGCGCAGCCTGGCGTGCCGGGGATCGTCCATGTTGATCATCGACCCGAAGTACTCGGTGAACTCGGGCGGCATGTCCGGGATGTTGGTCGCCCCGCCGTCGCCCGAGCAGAACACCTCGGGGTTACGGCTGACCTCCAGGATGTCGGCGTGCTTGACCAGCGCGTAGTAGCCGGGCCCCTTCGGCGCGTAGGGGACGTCCATCTCCTCGTAGAAGGCCGGGTGCTCCAGGTCTCGCAGGAGCCGGAATGCGTGCTCCCGCTCCCGCATGGGCCTGGCCCAGAAGGTGGGATCCGACAGGTCGAAGTCGGCGGTGGAGGTGATCTCCTTCCGCCCGGCCGGCGTTCCGCTCATGCCGTCAATCATTTTCGCAAGCGACCACTTACGTCAATGGAGCGCGTCAGAAGTCACATTCGAGGCGCTTGATGCCGTTGAGGAAACTGGAGCGCAGACGGACGGGCTCACCGACGGAGCGGATGTGCGGGAGCCGGGTGAACAGTTCGCGGAACATCACGATGATCTCGCGGCGGGCCAGGTGGGCGCCCAGGCAGAAGTGCGGCCCCGGGCCGCCGAAGGCCACGTGAGCGCCTCCCGCCCGCAGGATGTCGAAGCGGTAGGGATCGGTGAAGACGGCCTCGTCACGGTTGGCCGCCCAGTAGTAGAGCAGCACCTTGTCGCCCTTGTGATACAGGTGACCGTTCATCTCGTGGTCGCGGGTGAGGGTGCGGCGCATCCAGGCGACCGGGGAGGCCAGGCGGACGATCTCCTCGACCGCGCCGGGGAGGCGGCCCTCGACGTCCTCCAGGAGCAGGGCGCGCTGACGGGGGTTCTCGGTGAACAGCCGCAGGCCGTGCGAGATGGCGTTGCGGGTGGTCTCGTTGCCCGCGACGACCAGCAGGATGAAGAACGAGCCGAGCTCCCGCATCGTCAGCTTCTCACCGTCGATGTTGGCGCTGGTCAACGCGGTGATGAGCGTGTCGTCTCCCTGGGCGACCAGGGAGACGACGAGGTCCTGCAGCCGCTGTCCCGCGCTGAGGAGCAGTTCGGCGGCGCGGTCGACGTCCTCGATGAACTCCGGGTCGCCCCCGGACAGGATGACGTTGGAGGCCTCGAACACGGTCCGGTAGTGCTCGGCGCCGATGCCCATCATGTCGCAGATGATCTTCAAGGGAAGCCGGGCGGCCACCTCGGTGACGAAGTCGCAGCCGGGCCCCTTGGCGATCAGGTCGTCCACGATCCGGGCCGCCTCGCCCCGCACCCTCTCCTCGAACTGTTTGATCATCTTGGGGGTGAACGTCCGGGAGACGATCCGGCGCAGCCTGGCGTGCCGGGGATCGTCCATGTTGATCATCGACCCGAAGTACTCGCCGAACTCGGGCCCCAGATCGTGGATCGCGGTCGCGCCCCGGCCGGAGCAGAAGATCTCGGGGTTGCGGCTGGCCTCGACGATGTCGGCGTGTCTCACCAGGGCGTAGTAGCCCGTCCCGGGGGTCGCGAAGCCGATGTCGGGCTCGGCGAACCTGACCGGGGCGGGCTGGGCGCGCAGCAGCGCGAAGGCGGCCTCTCGCTCGGCCATCGGCCGCTCCCAGAAGGCGACGTCCGACAGGTCGATGTCCGACAGCGAAACAGTCACACCAGCCCCCAATAGAACCGTGTTCGGTTTGCCGATCCCGCCACACCACCTACGGCCCGGCCGGTCCGGTGCGAGACCGTCCGCCGCCCGGGCTCATCCCGGGCGGCGAAGATCGTCCCGGCCGTGGGGGACGGCCCGTCGGCGGAACACATCCCCACGCCGACGACGCCGGCGGCGACGGTCCCGATCCCCATGGGCGGAACCTAACATTCGTCTGGCGATGAGGTGTCAGGATTCTCCACAGAGCACTCCACGGATCGGAAACCGTCACGCGACGGGGACAATGGGACCGCTTCCAGCGGAACCCCCTCAGGGTGCGCCGGTGATGAGGGCGGCGCCCTTTTCGGCGATCATGACGGTGGGGGCGTGGGTGTGCCCCCGGTTGATCACCGGCATGACCGAGGCGTCGGCGACGCGCAGGGCCTCGACGCCGCGGACCCTCAGCTCCGGATCCACCACCGCGTCGGCGTCCTCGCCCATCCGGCAGGTACCGACCGGATGGTAGAGGGTCTCGCTCCGCTCGCGGATCCAGCGGACGAGTTCCTCGTCGGTCTCCGCGCCCCAGTACGGGTTCATCGGCGGCCCGGCGAACGGCAGGAGCGCCGTGGTCGCGAACAGCTCCTTGGCCTTTCTCAGCCCGGCGACCTGCCGCCTGACGTCGGCCTCCGCCGTCAGGTAGGCGGGGTCGATCACCACCTCGCGGTCCTTCAAGGAGATCCGGCCGCGGCTCTCCGGGCGCAGGAGGATCGAGGCGATGGTCAGGCCGTGGCCGGGCGGCGGGGTGAGGCCGTGGTCGATGAAGGGCCCGGGGGCGAAGATCAGCTCGATGTCCGGCGCAGGCTCCTCCGGGGAGCTGCGGACGAAGGCCACCGCCTCACCGACGTTCGAGGTGAGCATGCCGCTCCGGCCGACCAGGAAGCGCAGCAGGTTGCCGATCGACTCGGCGCCCGCGAGCGTGATCGGCCTGGGACAGTGCAGGATGACGCCGGAGGCCAGATGGTCCTGGAGGTTGGCGCCCACCTGGGGAAGGTCGCGGACCGGCTCTATCCCCTCGGCCAGCAGGTCGTCGGCCGGACCGATGCCCGACAGCATCAGCAGGTGCGGCGAGCCGACCGCCCCGGCCGCCAGGACGACCTCCCTGCGCGCCCGCACGATCGAGGTCCCCCCGGCCGTCCCGCTCCGGCCGTCCCCGGCCCGGCCGGCGCCCCCTGTGGCCGCGCCGTACTCGACGCCGGTCGCTCGCCCGTTCTCGACCAGCACCCTGCGCACGTGGCGGGAGGTCAGCACGGTGAGGTTGGGCCTTCTCGCCGCGGGCCTCAGGTAGGCGTCGGCGGAGCTGCAGCGGTGGCCCCGGTCCTGGGTCACGGGGGTCTGGGAGCAGCCCTCGTTCGAGGGGCCGTTCAGCTCGTCGAGCCGGGTCAGCCCTACCTCCTCGCAGGCCCGCAGGAACACCGCGGTCAGCGGGTTGGGGCTGCGCAGCTCGGAGATGGGGATCGGGCCCGCCGTGCCGTACACGCCGCCGTGGTTGGAGCCGACGCGGCGCTCGGCCCGCTGGAAGTACGGCAGGACCTCGTCGTAGGACCAGCCGGGCACCTGCCAGCCGTCGTAGTCGATCCGGTGCCCGCGGACCCACATCTGGGCGTTCATCGAGGAGGAGCCGCCGAGCATCCGGCCGCGCGGCCAGTAGAGCCGCCTGCCGGACAGCCCGGACTGCTCGGCGGTGGTGAAGTCCCAGTCGTAGCCGGTCTTGAAGAGCTTGGCGAACCCGGCCGGCATCCGGATCTCCAGCCTGTCGTCCGCGCCTCCGGCCTCGATGAGGGCCACCGTCGTCGCGGGATCGGCGGACAGCCGGTTGGCCAGCACGCATCCCGCGGATCCGGCCCCCACGATCACGTAGTCGTACTCCATGTGTCCACTGACCCTTCGTCGCGCGAACGGGACGGCCCGCCCTCCAGGTAGGCGACCGCCGTCCACCTACCTACGGGCGTTTTTCCTGTCAATTTGTAACCAACGGTTACCTATCGGTAGATATCTCGGCCTGAAATCATGAGACGGCTCATAGCTCGCCCGGAGGAGGACGCCCATGCTCAACCTGTCGATCGTCTTGGAGGACAGCGCCCGTCAGCAGCCCGACCGTACCGCGATCGTCTTCGGTGACCTGCGACTGCCGTACTCGCTGGTCGACACCATCGCCAACCAGGTCGCCAACCTGCTGGTCTCCAGGGGCGTCGGCAAGGGGGACAAGGTCGCGCTGGCGTGCCCGAACCTGCCCTACTTCCCCTTCGCGTACTACGGCATCCTCAAGACGGGCGCCACGGTCGTGCCGCTCAACGTGCTGCTGCAGCCCAGGGAGATCGCCTACCACCTCCGGGACGCCGAGGCCAAGGCGTTCTTCTGCTTCGAGGGCACTCCCGAGCTGCCGCTGGGCGAGCGCGGGCGGGCGGCCTTCGAGGAGACGGAGGTGACGGAGCACTTCTTCGTGCTCCCGGCCACCGCGTTCGCCGTCGAGTCCGAGTACGGCGAGACCCTGTGGGCGGCGCTGGACGGCGTGTCCGGCGTGTTCGAGACCGTGCAGACCGCGCCGGACGACACCGCGGTGATCCTCTACACCAGCGGCACCACGGGCCGGCCGAAGGGCGCCGAGCTGAGCCACCAGAACATGCTGCTCAACGCCATGGTCTCCGACGAGATGTTCCCGCACGCCGAGGAGGGCGACGCCTTCCTGGCCGCGCTGCCGCTGTTCCACTCCTTCGGCCAGACCACCGTGATGAACCTGGGCTTCCGGCGCCGGGCCACCGTGGTGCTCATGCCGCGCTTCGAGCCGGGCCCGGCCCTGGAGCTGATGCGCGCGGAGAACGTCACGCTGTTCGCGGGCGTGCCGACGATGTACTGGGCCATGCTGAGCAAGGTTCACGCCGACGGCGACGAGGTGCCGCCCTCGCTGAGGGTCCCGGTCTCCGGCGGCGCCTCCCTGCCCGCCGAGGTGCTCAGGGACTTCGAGGCCACCTTCGGGATCGGCATCCTGGAGGGCTACGGCCTGTCGGAGACCTCCCCGGTGGCCAGCTTCAACCAGCCCGGCAGGCCCACCAAGCCCGGCACGATCGGCACGCCGGTCTGGGGCGTCGAGATGAGGCTGATCGACCCCGACTGGAAGACGGTCGAGGGCGACGTGCCCGGGGAGATCGCGATCCGCGGCCACAACGTGATGAAGGGCTACTACAACCGGCCCGAGGAGACCGCCGAGGCCATGCGGGACGGCTGGTTCCGCACCGGCGACATCGCCGTCCGCGACGCGGACGGCTACTACACGATCATCGACCGGGCCAAGGACATGATCATCCGAGGCGGCTTCAACGTCTACCCGCGCGAGGTCGAAGAGGTCCTGATGGCCCATCCGGAGGTCTCCCTCGCCGCGGTGGTCGGGATCCCCCACGACTCGCACGGCGAGGAGGTCAAGGCCTACGTCATCCGGATCCCCGGGGCGAAGACCAGCGAGGAGGAGCTGATCGGCTGGTCCAGGGAGAACATGGCGGCCTACAAGTATCCGCGCCTCGTCGAGTTCCGTGACGCTCTCCCGATGACCGCGACCGGCAAGATCCTCAAGCGCGAGCTGAGGTAGGCGCTCGGACCGCCCACCGGAGTCTCCCACAATAATTGGATACCGCTACAAAAGCCGTTCGGAAAGCAATTCCCGAAAAGCCAGGCCAGGTCGCTCCCATACCCTGAGCGGGATATATGGATATATCCGGATATTGAGGTAGGGGAGGCCGTCCCGCCCCGTACGGCGGGCGCCCACCGGCGTACGCCCCCGGCCGAAGTGCCGCGGGGCGCGGGCCGGGGCGGGCCGGGGGCG
>NZ_JBFBCF010000019.1:87326-193845 GCF_040683035.1 Streptosporangium sp. NPDC051022
GTGCGCCCCGGCGCGGCCTGCCCAGGGTGCGAGCATGCGAGCTGCCTGTGGTTCGCCGGTGACGGACGCGGGCCGCGGGCTCTCGATCGGCAATCAGGGCCAGTCGAGAGAAGGACGGAGCGGCACGCGGGCCGCGCCCTCGGAGTCGAGTTTCGCTCCGAGGACCTGGTGAAGCTGGATCTTGTTACGTTCGAAGCCGACCACGCAGCCCGCCATGTAGAGCCGCCACACCCTGGCCGTGCCCTGCCCGACCTCCTCGATCGCCTCGTCCCAGTGGTCGTCGAGGTTGGCGCACCAGTAGCGGAGGGTCTGCGCGTAGTGCTCCCGCAGGTTCTCCTCGTGACGGATCTCGAAGCCGAGGTCCTCCATCTGGCGGACGAGGTGACCGATCGACTCCAGCTCCCCGTCGGGGAAGACGTAGCGGTTGATGAAGCCGCCCGCGTTGAGGGTCTTCTCCGTGCCGGTCGGCCTGGTGATGCAGTGGTTGAGGATGCGCCCGCCGGGGACGAGCTTGTCGTAGAGGAACTTGAAGTAGAACTGGAGCTGGTCCTTGCCGATGTGCTCGGTCAGGCCGATCGAGCTGACGGCGTCGAAGCCGGTCTCCTTGACGTCCCGATAGTCCATGTGGCGGACCTCGGCCAGCTCACCGAGACCGGCGTCCGCGATGGCCTTCTGCGCCCACTCGGCCTGCTGGCGCGAGAGGGTGACCCCCAGCGCCTTCACGCCGTACTCGCGGGCGGCGTGCATGACCATCCCGCCCCAGCCGCAGCCCACGTCCAGCAGGCGCATTCCCGGCTTCAGGCCCAGCTTCTTGGCCACCAGGTCGAACTTGGTGTACTGCGCCTCCTCCAGCGTGGACTCCTCGGTGGGGAAGACCGCACAGGTGTAGGCCATGGAGGGGCCCAGCACCCAGGAGTAGAACTTGTTCGAGACGTCGTAGTGGTGGTGGATCGCCTCGGCGTCACGCTGCTTGGCGTGCCTGCTGCCCATCTTGGCGAGCATGCTGCGCCGTACCTCCTGGGGTGGAGGTTGCACGCGCATCATCAGGGGTTTGACGCCGAGCGCGCGGATGGCGGCGATCTTCTGAGCGGTGGTGATGTCGTTGATGGTGAGCGACCACATCCGCGACAGCAGGGAGTACATGTCCCCGTCGACGTCGATGTGCCCTGACACGTAGGCCCTGGCCAGGCCGAGCTCGCCCGGGGCCTGGGCGAGATAGGCGACCGCCGCCGGGGATTTGACCTCGATGCCGATGTCGGCGCCGTCCGGGCCGGCCTTGCTTCCGTCGTAGGCACTGAAACGGATTCCCGCCCCGGAGCCGACGACCATCTCGAAGATCTCTGCGAGCCTCACAGATTCAACCTCCTAACGCCCCCGCACACACTTGTCGTAGAGGTCGAGCAATCGGCCACCCGCGTCGTATGCCCGCTTTACCGGCCAGTAGGCCGTTCCGTTATAAAACTGCCAGAACTCGTCCTCGGCGTAGAACGACGTCGAGTACAGCGACTTGTGCCCCTCCAGCCGGTGTACCTCGCCCTCGATGAGACGGTTGTAGTAGCCGTCGAACTGGCCCCTGGGCAGGGGGACGGTGCCCCAGAAGCCGAAGTTGACATACAGCCGCCCCGGTTCCAGCGGATAGAGCGGCCACTCGCCGGAGGACTTCAGCGGGCACATCCACACCGGCTCCATGCCGACCTTGTCGTGGAAGAACTCCAGGAACTCCGCACCGCGCTCGACGGGCACCTCGATGTCCTGGATGACCGACTCCTGCGCGGGCCTGCCCCGCCAGCGGTCCACCCGGGCGATCACGCCGTACTTGCGGTCGAGGCCGACGAGCCTGCGGTAGACGTCGGAGCGCATCCACTTGCGCGGCATCAGCGAGCGCACCAGCGGCTCCTGCACGCCGAAGGCCCGCGAGCACCAGAACCAGTCGGTGTCCCAGCGCCACAGGTAGTCCCGGACGGTCAGCCAGTCGCGGGTCCTGGTCTGGACCGACCGGTAGTAGATGCGCATCCCGGTGTAGTCGGACAGGTAGGGCGCCTTCTCGGCGAACCGGCCGACCGTTATGTAGAGCTCGCCGGGGCCGAAGAACGTGCCGTCCACGAAGTCGACGGGCTCGCCGTCGTGCTCGCCCCGATCGCAGATCTCCTTCATGGCGATCATGCACTTGTCGGCGTCGGTGAACGGGATGTGGGTCAGCCGGACGTACGGCTGGACGCGCTTGAGCCTGATCCGGATCCTGAGCGCGTAGCCGAGCGTCCCGTAGGAGTTGGGGAAGGCGCGGAACAGGTCGCGGTGCTCGTTGTCGTCCCGCGCCACGACGATGCGGCCGTCACCGGTGAGGATCTCCAGCTCCTCCACCGACTCGTGCGGCAGCCCGTCGCGGAAGCTGGTCGACTCGATGCCCAGCCCGGTCACCGCCCCGCCCAGCGTGATCGTCTTCAGCTGCGGCACGACGTACGGCATGAGCCCGTGCGCGAGCGTGGCGTCCACCAGGTTCTCGTAGGTGGTCATGCCCTGGACCTCGGCGGTCATGGTCTCCGGGTCCACCTGGATGACCTGGTCGAGGTCACGGGCCGACAGCTTCGCCGCCTGACCCCCGTCGCGGAAACGGAACAGGTTCGTGGTCGCCTTGGCCAGCCGGGGCGCCGAGTTCTCCGGAATCGCGGCGTAGGAGTCCTTGATCTGCTCCACGGCGCGACGGTGCGCCGCCATCTGTGTCATCTGTTCCACAGGCCATCACCCCCAGGGCTCCCATAGTAAAGATCGCCTCTAGCACGTTATATCTCGGATGTCCCTGGAGCCAGGCGGGACACGTTAAACGCGTGGAAACTCTACGACCCCACGACCGGAAGCTCACGGCGGACCACTGATTCGCCCTTTCCGCGCACGTCAGCCGCCCGCCGCCGTCTCACCCGCCGTCTCGCCCGCGGGCCGCGCCCCCGTCCCGCGGCCTCCCGTCCTGCCGTCCCCGGCAGGGCACCTCGTCCCCGCCCGGACGGCCGCCCCCGCCGACCGGCCGGTCACTCGCCACCACGCGGGTGGAAGCTCTCGAACACCTGGTTCATCAGGCCCTGCTGGCTCTTCCAGTCGGCGGCCGCCGTGGTCCAGCTCAGCACCATGACCGTGTCACCGACCCCGACGAACCTCCTGATCTCGTGGTAGGTCACCCCCGCCCTGGCCCACGGGACGCCGCCGAGGTCCGTCGGGGTCCAGGTGAGCTCCCACTGGAGTCCGGAGCCGTAGGACAGGGGAACGCGCGCCGTGTGATCCGAGCCGATCTCGCTCCACCGCGCCACGTCCTCCTTGACGTTGCGCTGGACCACCTCCAGGCTGTCGAGCGGCCCGGCGAGCACCTCGACCGACATGTGCGCCCTGCCGTCGGGGCGCAGCCACTGGGTGTATCCCGTCTCGGCGGCCCAGTCGCCCTCCCAGCCCGCGGGGTAGCGGATGGACCAGTTCTCCGGCGTTTTGGCCCGCCAGTTCCACAACCGCGCCTGAGGCTGGGAGGTCCGGGTCCGGGAGGCCTTCGGCGAGGGCGAGGCGGTCGGGGTCGGCGTCTGGCTGGTCTCGGGGACGGGAACCGGGGGCTCGGAGGGGCCGGCCTGCTGCTCCTGCCCGGCCTGCGGGGCGGGCGCCTGGCCGGAGCTCGTCATCGCCACGGCCGCCGCGCCCCCGCCGGCCAGGACCACCACCGCGACGACGATCGCCGCGATCTGCCCCCTGCCCAGACCCGCGCTCTGCCGCCGCCGTCGCCGGGCGGGCATCGCCGAGGTGGGCTGCCGCGCGCCGAGCTGCACGGTACGGCGGGGCGCGGTCCCCGAGGGGTCGTCGGCCGCCTGGGCCAGCAGCAGGTCGGCCTGCTCGGCGCTCAGCCGGTGCGCCGGGTCACGCTGGAGCAGGCCCGCGAGCACCTCGGTCATCGCCGGGGGCACCCTGCTGAGGTCGGGCTCCTCGGTGAGGAGCGCGCCGAGGGTGGCGATGGCGTCGCGGCGCTCGAAGGGGCCGTGGCCGAGCAGCGCCGCGTACAGGGTGGCGCCGAGCGCCCACAGGTCCGACCAGGGACCGCTGTCGGCGCCCGTGGCACGTTCCGGCGGCAGGAAGCTCGGCGAACCCGTCACCATGCCGGTCTGGGTGAGCGAGGTGTCGCCCTCCACGGTGGCGATGCCGAAGTCGGTGAGCACGGCCCTGCCGTCCGGGGCCAGCAGGATGTTGCTGGGCTTGACGTCGCGGTGCAGGATCCCGGCCTCGTGGGCGGCCCGCAGGGCCGACAGCACCTGACGGCCGATGTCGGCGACCTGTCCGACCGACAGCGGTCCGGCCTCGTCGAGGGCGCGGGCCCTGACGAGCTCCATGATGATCCAGGGGCGGCCGTCCTGCTCGGCCACGTCGTAGATCGCCACGATGTTGCGGTGGCTGAGGCGGGCGGCGGTCCTGGCCTCGCGGGAGGTGCGGGTGAGCTGGCGTTCGTGCTCGGCGGGGGCGAGGTTCGGCGGCAGCAGTACCTCCTTGACCGCGACCGGGCGGTCGAGAAGCGTGTCGTATCCCTCCCACACCACGCCCATGCCGCCGCGGCCGAGCTCCCTCAACAGTCGATAACGCCCAGCGACCACCCGTTCACTGTGCGGATATGTCATCGCGCGACCCCTAGTCAATCCAAATAGGGCGCAAGTTTCCCATACCCCTTGGGTGCCGCGCGGCTTGCCGACGGATGTCTTGCCACAGAAAACCGAATGTTATTCTACTTAGCCGGATGAAAGGCACCGGGATCCCACCGGGCGGTCGCCCGAGAAGACCGCGTCCCGGCAGGCCCCGGGGAGCCGAAAGCGTGACGAGGAGGCGCCGATGGAGCGCGTGACCAGGAGCGGCCCGCTGGCCGGAGTACGCGTGCTGGAACTGGCCGGTCTGGCCCCCGGGCCGTTCGCGGGGATGATGCTGGCCGACCACGGCGCCGAGGTGCTGCGCGTCGAACGCGTCGCGGCCGTCGCCGCCGCCGGGGACAGGTCGCGCCACGAGGTTATGGATCGGGGAAAACGGACGATCGGCCTGGACCTGAAGTCCCCCGAGGGCGTGGCCGCCTTCAAGGAACTCGCCGGGAACGCCGACGTGGTCATCGAGGTCTTCCGCCCCGGGGTCGCCGAGCGGCTCGGCATCGGCCCCGCCGACCTGCACGCGGTCAATCCGCGCCTCGTCTACGGGCGGATGACCGGCTGGGGCCAGGAGGGCCCGCTGGCCCGGACCGCCGGGCACGACATCGACTACGTCGCGGTCTCCGGCGTCCTGTCGATGCTGGGACGCGAGGGCGAGCGGCCGACCCCGCCGATCAACATCCTCGGCGACTTCGCGGGCGGCGGCCTGATGCTGGCCTACGGCGTGCTGCTCGCGCTCCTCGAGCGGGAGCGGACCGGCGAGGGCCGGGTGATCGACGCGGCCATGGTGGACGGGGCCGCGGCGCTGTTCGCGATGTTCTACCAGAACGTCCAGAGCGGCCTGTGGGGACCGCGCGGGACCAACCTGCTCGACACCGGCGCGCCCATGTACGACACCTACGAGACCGCCGACGGCGGGTTCCTCGCGGTGGGGGCGCTGGAGCCGCAGTTCTGGACGGAGATGGTCACGCTGATGGGCCTTTCCGACCTGCCCGACCGGGACGACCGGTCCCGGTGGCCCGAACTGCGGCGGCGGCTGGCCGAGGCGTTCGCGTCCAGGACCCGCGCCGAGTGGCAGGCGATCTTCGACGGCTCGGACGCGTGCGTCTCCCCCGTGCTGGAGATGGCCGAGGCCGCCGAACATCCGCACAACAAGGCGCGCGGCGCGTTCGTCGAGGTCGGCGGCGTCCGCCAGCCCGCGCCGGCGCCGCGCCTGCTCGGCGTGCCCGAGCAGGACCTCTCCCCCGCGACCCGGCTGACGGACCTGGCCTCGTGGGGCCTGTCCCCCGAGGCCCAGGCCGGACTGCGCGAGGCGGGGGTCCTCGCCTGACAGGCCCCTGACCTCGGCACGGCCCACGGCGGTCACGTGGTTCGAAGGCGGTACACCGACACAGGTGTACCGCCTGAGGAGCCACGCCGTCGCGCACCGGGGGACCACGGTGATCCTGTGCGCGCTCGGCCTGATGCTCATGGCGGTCGCGTTCGGCGGCGACGACGACGTCGTGCGCGTCCCGCTGGCGGCCGCGTTCATGCTGCTGGTCGCCGTCCTGGCGACGCACGCGATCCTGCCGTCGCTCGTGGCGGGCCGGCGGATGCCCGACTCACCGCCGGACGACGAGGAGGACGGCCAGGACGTCGAGGGCCGCGCCCCGGCCGGGGAGGGTCAGCGCATCGAGGGGAAGACCGCGACGTAGAGATCGACGCCCTCGGGGTGGTGGATCTCCACGTCGGTGGTGAAGGCTCGGGGCGGGGTACCGCCCGACTCGGTGTGCTTCCACAGCTGCTGCCAGCCCTCCAGGAGCGCGCCCGGCATGGGGCCCCGGGCCTCGACCTTCAGCGCCTGGACGCCGGGCACCCGCACCGCGACCATGCCCTCGGGCAGCGCGGCGGCGCTGCGCACGGCCACCCCGACGATCTGCGTGTAGGAGCCGTGGTGGTCGCTCTCGTAGTCGGTCAGCACCGCGTAGAGGTTCTCGTCCACCCGCCCGGGAACGTGCGCGAAGGCCCCGGGAGACCCCGCCCGCGCCCACAGCGCGCCGAGCCGTCCCCGCCCCTGCTCCATCTCCTCGGCGTTCGAGGTCCGTACGGCATGGCCCACGACGAGCATCTCAGGGCGATCAACAACGATCACAGCGCCTCCTCATGGCCACCAGCTGAATCCACGCAAACCGGATCCTAGTGCCCTGCCCGAGTAGTGGCCCCTCTTTGGGATCTTCAAAAACGGGAACGCTCACTTCTAACTATTCACCGAACAAGGTGGACGAACGTGAAATTTCTCAATGAGATGGTGCCGACCCACGACCTGACCTACAGCGACGTTTTCATGGTCCCGTCCCGGTCCGCCGTCGGCTCCCGGCTCACCGTCGACCTGTCGACCAGGGACGGCACCGGCACCACCGTCCCCATCGTGGTCGCCAACATGACGGCCGTCGCGGGACGCCGCATGGCGGAGACCGTCGCCAGGCGCGGCGGAATCACCGTGATCCCCCAGGACATCCCCATCGAGGTCGTCGCCGACGTGGTCGACTGGGTCAAGAAACGCGACCTGGTCCACGACACGCCGCTCACCCTCACCCCGCACGACACCGTCGGCAAGGCGCTCAGTCTGCTGCCCAAACGGGCCCACGGCGCGATCATCATCGTCAACTGGGACAACCGGCCCATCGGCGTGGTCACCGAGGGCGACTGCGGCGGCGCGGACATGTACACCCAGCTCTCCGACGTCATGTCGGACCACCTGCTCACCCTGCCCGCCGGCCTCGATCCTCGCGAGGCCTTCGACCGGCTCCACGACGGACGCCACAGGCTCGCCCCGATCGTGGACGAGGACGGCCGCCTGGTCGGCATCCTGACCCGGACAGGGGCGCTGCGGGCCACGCTGTACCGGCCCGCGGTCGACGCCTCGGGCAGGCTGCGCGTCGCCGCCGCCGTCGGCGTCAACGGCGACGTGGCCGCCAAGGCCAAGGAGCTCCTGGAGGCCGGGATCGACTGCCTGGTCGTGGACACCGCCCACGGCCACCAGGAGAAGATGATCGGCGCCCTGCGGGCGGTGCGCTCGCTCGACCCGGGCGTCCCGGTCGCGGCGGGCAACGTCGTCACCGCCGAGGGCGTGCGCGACCTGGTCGACGCCGGAGCCGACATCCTCAAGGTCGGCGTCGGCCCGGGCGCCATGTGCACCACGCGGATGATGACCGGCGTCGGCCGCCCGCAGTTCTCCGCCGTGCTGGAGTGCTCGGCGGAGGCGCGCCGCCTGGGCCGCCACGTCTGGGCCGACGGCGGCGTGCGGCACCCCAGGGACGTGGCCCTGGCCCTGGCGGCGGGAGCGGCGAACGTGATGATCGGCTCCTGGTTCGCCGGCACCTACGAGTCGCCCGGCGACGCCCGCACCGACGCCAACGGCCGCAGATACAAGGAGAACTTCGGCATGGCCTCGGCCCGCGCGGTGAAGCTGCGCACCGCGGACGACTCTCCCTTCGAGCGGGCCCGCAAGGCTCTGTTCGAGGAGGGGATCTCCACCTCCAGGATGTATCTCGACCCGGTCAGGCCCAGTGTCGAGGACCAGATCGACGCCATCGTCGCGGGTCTGCGCTCCTCGTGCACCTACGCGGGCGCCGCGGACCTGGAGGAGTTCCACGAGCGGGCGGTGGTCGGAGTCCAGAGTTCGTCGGGTTACACCGAGGGGATGCCGCTCCACCAGAGCTGGTAGCCACCCGGCCCCGCCGTCCCGCCGCCGGGCGCTCCCCTCGGCGCGCCCGCCTCCGGGGCCCGGCGCGGGAAGGGCCGATCTACCTGCGTTGACGCGCTCTTCGGCGTGAACGCCGAAGATTCTGGCCCGTGCCGCATTGCCGCGGCACCTCCACGGCTTCCTGTTTCATCGAGCCGTGCCTCCCCGGAAAAACTCCGGGGATGGTCTTACCAGCCCTCCGCAGGCGTTTTACGTCTCCGCCCGCCCGGCGGCGACAGGTCACGCCGTGTCCGTCGTGACCGGTTCCGAGACTTCCGGAGTGACCCTTCGCCCCGCACGAAGCCAGCCTTACCTGATGACGGGGACGCCGATCCGCCTTGACGGCGAATCGGCTGCTCCTGCCCCGCTTTGCGAGCCGGCCGGCTTCGCCCCCGGGCTGAAGCCCGGAGCACTGCCGACGAACCCGTAGCGCGATCCCGACACGCGCACATGACGATCGTCATGCGACAACCGACCGCCCTGATATCGCGTGAGCCTGCACAGCACCATCAGACCCATGAGAACGAGCACTACCTCGATCATCATGATGAATGCGATCATTTCGGGTTCCTCCAAGACTTGGCGCGCGGCATCCCTGCCCGCCTGTTCACCGGCGCCATTCGCAGGAACGCTAACAGCCGTATGCGCTGTTTGTCGCTCAATGTCCGCTTTCATTGGAAAAATTTTCACTTGAAAGCTTCTCCGGGATCACCGAGGCGCCGAAGGCCTGCCGGGGCGGCGCATGCTCCCGCCCGCACGGGGTAGCCGGGGACCGGATCCCCCTCTACGCACGGGAAGGCGAACGGACATGGCAGAGATATCCACCGTCCCGGGCACGCAGGTCGTCGTCGACCGGAGAGTGCTCGTCGGTTACGACAACTACCTCGCCGCCCAGCGGGCCGTCGACGGCCTCTCCGACGCGGGGTTCCCCGTCGAGCACGTGGCGATCGTCGGCAGCGACCTCAAGCTGGAGGAGACCGTCACCGGCAGGATGACCAACGGCCGGGCCGCGCTCACCGGAGCGGGCAGCGGCGTGGTCTTCGGCGCCGTCGCGGGGATGTTCCTCGGGCTGTTCACCTCGGCCACGCTGTCGTTCGTCGTCCTCGTGCTCTGGGCGGCGCTCTGGGGCGCCGTGGTGGGGGCCGCGTTCGGCTTCATCAACCACTTCTTCACCGGCGGCAAGCGGGACTTCGCCTCGCGCAGCGCGATAGTCGCCGGCCGCTACGACGTGCTGGTCGCCGCCTCCCACCTCGACCACGCCCGCGCCGTCCTGGAGGGCGGTCCGCGGCCCGCCGACACCGTGGTCGTCGAGCCCCCGCCCTCGGCCGGGACCTACGATCCCACCGCGGCGGCCACCTCCCCCGCCCCGCCCCGTACGGCCGGCGCCCCCTCTCCCACCCCGTCACCCGCGGCCGGTACGTCCTCTCCCACTCCGCCCTCTGCGCAGGCCCCGGCACCGAGGCCCCGTCCCTGAGACCGGCCGTAACAGGCGGTGAGACGCACCGCCGGACCGGCGGCGCGGGAGTCCGGGAGGGCGCGGAAGGCTAGGAGGAGTGCCTGACGACGAGCTTCGTCGGCATGATCACCGAGTCGGCCCTGCCCTCCTCGAAGAGGTTCAGCAGCAGCCGGACCGTGGCGGCCGCCTGCTCGGCGTGCGGGCTGTGCACGGTCGTCAGCGGCGGGTCGGTGTAACCGGCGGCCTCGATGTCGTCGTAGCCGACCACGGCGACGTCGTCGGGGATACGGCGGCCCGCCAGCCGCAGCGCGCGCATCGCGCCGATCGCCATCAGGTCGTTGGCGGCGAACACCGCGTCCAGGTCCGGATCGTCGGCCAGCAGCTGGCGCATGGCGACCGCGCCGGACTCGCGGGTGAAGTCGCCGACCGCGACGATCGAGCGGCGGTCCGAGTCGCGCAGCACGTCGCGGTAGCCCGTCAGCCGGTCCTGCCCGCCGATCGTGTCCAGTGGCCCGGCGATGGTCGCGATCCGCCGTCTTCCCCGCTCCAGCAGGTGACGCACCGCGTCGGCGGCGCCGCTCACGTTGTCGTTGTCCACGTACGGCATGGCGACCGGCACCGTCGGCCTGCCGTACGAGACGGCCGGGACGCGCAGCCGGGTGAGCGCGACGGGCAGCAGGTCGGCACCGTGACTCGACACGAGCATGACCCCGTCGACGTAGCCGCCCGCGATGTACTTCTCCACCCGGGCGTGGCTGTCCGACGACCCGGTCAGCAGCAGCACGGCCTGCCTGCCCGCGGCCTCCAGTTCCAGGCTCGCCGCGCGGATGACCGTGGCGAAGGTCGGGTCGTCGGAGAGCAGCCGGTTCGGAGACTCGGAGACGACCAGCGCGACGGAGTCGGTGCGCTGGGTGACGAGATTCCTGGCCGCGCCGTTGGGAACGTAACCCAGCTCGTCCACCGCCCGCATCACCACGTCGCGGATGTCGGGGGTGACGGTGGGCTGGCCGTTCACCACCCGGGAGACAGTCGAGCGGGACACCCCGGCACGGGCGGCCACCGCCTCCAGGGTGGGTCTTCTCATCTGCTTCCCCCGCAGTTCGATGACTGTCGACACCACAGCGTGCCGTCGCCGGGTGGCGAGACCGACGTGCACCTTCACGAACCTGCGCCGACAGCGTCGGCCCACTTGGCGATGTCTGGATTATGCGGCAGCGGTCCGGCCGGCGGCCTCGGCACACCCCGGGCCGCACCGATCGCGGCGCGGACGGCACATCGTTGGCCGTCCCGGCACCACCTCCGTGGAGGGCGGGGAGGCCTCCGTTCCTCGCACGCGCCCCCCGCACACGTGTCTCCTCGTGCGTCCCCTGTCCCTCATCTGTCCGCCGGACCCCGTAGAGTCGTTCGGCCGACCGGAAAACGGCCGGCGCGCATCCAATCGAGGAGAACACGTGGCACTGGAGAAGCCTGAGATCGACTTCCCGGAGGGCGAGCCGCCGGCGGATCTGCAGATCGTCGACATCGTCGAAGGAACCGGCCCGGAGGCCAAGCCGGGCCACCAGGTCAGCGTGCACTACGTCGGTGTCGCGTTCTCCACCGGCGAGGAGTTCGACGCCTCCTGGAACCGCGGCGAAGCCTTCCAGTTCCCGCTGGGCGCCGGCCGGGTCATCGCCGGCTGGGACCAGGGCGTCGCGGGCATGAAGGTCGGCGGACGTCGCCGCCTGACCATCCCGGCGCACCTCGGCTACGGCAGCCGGGGCGCCGGCGCCCGCATCAAGCCGGGCGAGACGCTCATCTTCGTCGTGGACCTGCTCGGCGTCAGCTGACATCGCGACGGATCCGGTGGACGGGCCGCCTCCTCGACGGGGGCGGCCCGTCCCCTTCCGGCGGGGTTGTGCCGTCCTTCCGGGCCGGCGTCCTGCTCAGCGGGGCGGCCCGTCCCCCTTCCAGCGGGTTGGATCGCTCCGAAAAGGCGAGGTTCACCCTCCCGAAATGTCACCGACAGCTCTTAGGCTGAACCTGTGCTGTTGATCGACCTTGCTCGCACATCGGCGGCCGTGGCCGCCGGCTCCGCCCGGTTGGCGAAGATCCGTCACCTCGCGGAGCTGCTCGGCCGGGTCGAGCCCGACGAGGCGGAGATCGCCATCGCCTTTCTCTCCGGCGAGCTGCCACAGCGCAACATCGGCGTGGGCTGGGCGAGCCTGCAGGATCCACCGGAGCCGCGCCTGGCGGCGACCGCCACCCTGCGTCAGGTGAACGACTTCCTCGACCGCATCAAGGCCCAGGCGGGCCCCGGCTCCCAGGCTGCGCGCAAAACCCTGATCGCCGAGCTGTTCGGCGCGGCCACCCGTCAGGAGCAGACCTTCCTGTCCCGGCTGCTCCGCAGTGAGCTGCGGCAGGGCGCGCTGGACGGTGTGATGATCGAGGCGATCGCGAAGGCGGCCGAGGTGCCGGTCGCCGAGGTCCGGCGTGCGCTGACGCTGCGCGGCTGGCTACCGGCCGTCGGCGCCGCCGCGTTGAACGGCGGCGTCGAGGCGCTGCGCGGCTTCCATCTGGAGGTCGGCCGCCCGGTCTCCCCGATGCTCGCGCAGAGCGCCCCCTCCATCGCCGCCGCCCTGAGAAAGATCGGCGGACCCGCCGCCGTCGAGTGGAAACTGGACGGCGTCCGCGTCCAGGCGCACCGCTCCGGTGACACGGTGACCGTCTTCACCCGCACGCTCGACGACATCACCGCCCAGGTCCCCGAGCTGGTCGAGGCCGTCGGCGCGCTGTCGTCCGAGGATCTGGTCCTCGACGGCGAGGTCCTCGCGCTGCGTCCCGACGGCCGCCCCGAGCCCTTCCAGATCACCTCGGGGCGGGTGTCGAGCCGCGCCGACGTGACCGGGGCCCGTGAGAGGACCCCGCTGAGCGTGTTCTTCTTCGACGCGCTGCGGGTGGACGGCGCCGACCTGCTGGAGCTTCCCGGCGAGGCGCGTCACGCGGCCCTGGTCAAGGCCGTGCCCGCGGAGCTGGTGACCCCCCGCCTGGTCACCGAGGACATCGCCGACGCCGAGGAGTTCTACAAGGACGCGATCAGGAGCGGCCACGAGGGCGTGGTGGTCAAATCCCCGCACACGCCCTACGCCGCCGGACGGCGCGGCGCGGGCTGGATCAAGGTGAAGCCCCGCCACACACTCGATCTGGTCGTCCTGGCCGCCGAGTGGGGCCACGGCCGTCGCGAGGGCCGGCTCTCCAACCTGCACCTGGGAGCCCGTGATCCGCTGACGGGCGGGTTCGTGATGCTCGGCAAGACCTTCAAGGGCCTGACCGACGAACTGCTCGCCTGGCAGACCCAGCGCCTCCTTGAGCTGGCCGAGGGCCCGACGGACCACTGGATGATCAGCGTCCGCCCCGAGCTCGTCGTGGAGGTCGCCTTCGACGGGGTCCAGCAGTCCAGCCGTTACTCCGGCGGCATGGCGCTGCGCTTCGCCCGGGTCCTGCGCTATCGCCCCGACAAGAGCGCCGACCAGACCGACACCGTGGAGACCGTACGCTCCCTGATGCTCTGACCCCTGCGGGAGCTCCCCGGAACACGGTCTGAAGCACCCGCCGGACCCGGCGATCCCCCTCCTTTCCTTCGACCTCGGCGGCGGTCACTCGACCACACGGTCGTGACCGGCTCATCCCGACATGTGTGTGGGCAGCCATTCACTTCGAACCGGCCCGGAGCCAACGCTTCGATGTCGCATCCGGAGTGCGGTCCTCTGTTCGCCGACTTCCGCGCCGTGAACAGCGCACGACGCCCTGCCGGTCGTTGAAATGTCCAGCCCCGGCTACTCATTGAGGTTTGAGGGTTCTCTGTGACTTAAGGGACTTCGGAAACGCCTGAGGTCAATGAAAAGCCTGGAATTTCGGGTTTCCGGTGAAGACACGCCCCATCCCCTCACGCGGCCCGTGAGCTGCGGTGACTCCACCCGCCTCACACCCTCCACAGAGGCGTGAAATCCGAAGATCGGCACTCTCAAGGAGATCCACTTTCCTCACCGACACCGGATACGTCGATCAAGATTGACCCAGGCATAGCGATCAAGAAAGGGTTCATTATCATTTTCCAAATAGAGTGACATAAGTCACTTTATATGCCATTAACATGGCTTTACTCCCTCTTTGTCGCATATGGTCGGCCCACGCTGCGCGGGAAGCACTTGCGTCCCGCCAATGGGATCCGGCCGGTGCGCACCCCCCGCCTCCTCCGCCCCGTACGGCCCTTCCCTGTCCTTCCCCCGATCTTGGACTGTGGTTTCCCTTGGGCCTGCACTCTCACACCCCCTCCCCCGACTCCCCCGGCTCCTCCTCGAAGAGGCCGATGCCCGGAAAGCGACGTATGGCCGCGCTGGCCGCCGGTGTCACCGTGGTCGCCGTGGTCTCGGCCACCGCCTGGGCGGTCTCCGCCCGTGACGACGTCGAGCTGACGACCACCGCCGCCTTCACCGGCGCCCGGCAGCCGTCGGAGACCACCCCCTCCGAATCCGTCTCCCCGGCCCCCCTGAACACCTCGGCCTCCGGCACGAACGCGACGGCCACCGCGGAGAAGGCCACCCCTCAGTCGGCCACCCCCGAATCGGCGGCTCCCATGCCCGCCACCCCCGAGAACACAGCCGGCTCACAGAGCACCGGTGACGCGAGCGGCGCTCCCACCCCCACGGCGAAGCCGTCGGTCTCCCCCGGCACGGCCGGGCCCTCCAGCATCACCGGGCCGGTCGACGCCGCCACCTCCGAGAGGAAGAGCGCGTCGAAGACGGTGAAGACCGGCAAGGCCAAGAAGACCGGCGAGGCCAAGACCGCCACCACGCCGAAGGTCCGTGTGATCTCAAGCGGCACCTGCGGCGCGTCCTTCTACGCGGAGGGCCAGATGACGGCCAGCGGCGAACGTTTCAATCCGAACGCGATGACCGCCGCGCACAAGAGCCTGCCGATGGGCAGCAGGGTCCGGGTGACCAATCCCGCCAACGGCGAGTCGGTCACGGTAAGAATCAACGACCGGGGCCCCTACGTGGGCGGACGCTGTCTCGACCTGTCCAGGGCCGCGTTCGGCGCGATCGGCGACATCGGCGCCGGAGTCATGCGGGTCAAGTATGAGGTTCTCGGTAGTTGACATTCCCCCGGCCCCAGAGGGGCCGGGATTCGCGGCCGAAGCCGGGTGGTTCGCGGTTCGGCCCCGCCCGGCGGCTGAGCGGTTCGGCCCCGCCCGGCGGCTGAAGGGTACCCGCGCCGCCGCCCCACGCCCGGGGCGGTCCCGCGATGCCGGCTTGGTCATCGCCGGCCCGATCACCGTAGCGAGCTCCACCGAGAAAATCCGGAGATCATCGTGAGGGGCCGTTCGGTGTCCTTCCCCCTGAGAGGTTCTGAGTCCTCCCCGCCCCGAGAGACTCCTCCCCGCTCTGAGGGACAGGGTGTCCATGCCGGCTGACCAGGCCCCCACCGAACGGCCACCAGGCCCACTGCACCGGCCGGTCACCGGGTCCATCTCACCGGCCGGTCACCGGGGCCCCCGCCGGACGGTGACCGGGGGCGCCCGCCGGACGGTGACCGGGACTACTTCACCGGGCGCAGTGTGAAGGGGTAGCGGAAGTCGCCCTCGCCCAGCGCGGCCAGTCCGCCGACGACCGACAGCACCATCCCCGCCATCCAGAGCACGGGAATGAGCACGGCCCCCACGACGGTGATCGTCAGCACGATGGTGGCGCCGAGCAGGCTGAGCTGGAAGTTGAGCGCCTCCACCGCGTGCCTGCGGACGTAGGGAGAGGTTTTGCCCGCGGTGAGCATCATGATCAGCGGACCGAACACGAGCAGGCCGGTCAGAGGGAGCAGATGCGCCGCGGCCGCCCCCACCCGCTCTCCCCCCGTGCCGGCCCGCGCCCCGTGACGGCCCGCCACCGTGCCCTGCGGGCCCGCCGCGAACGGATACGGCGCCGGCGTGACCGGGCGGGAGCCGTACAGCTCGTGCATGATCGGCATGAGATCGGCGTGGACGCGGGCCGTCATCGCCCGCTCCAGCCTGTCATCAAAGTCGATCTTGTCGAGCCGTCCCTCCGCGTAGGCGGCCTTGACGTGCTCGACCACCTGCTCGCGATCCTGGTTGCTCACCCGGAGCGCGGCGTACTCACCTCCAGGTCCGGGGGGCGGGAAACTGCCGTGCCACATGTTCGCCGCTGGTGTCGCTGTGCCTGCCATGGAACCGACATCCCTTTCATCTCCGCTTTGCCTTCAATATTCATGAACGACTTTTGACCGGTCCATCCGGATGAACCCTTGGATGTCCCTTAGAGTCCACCCTGGCATCGCGCCATGAAACGGCCAGGCGATGTATACAAGGAGACATGAGATGGCGTGATCGCTACGGGTTGAGGCGTCTGCGCGGGCCGAGAATTGCCAAGTTCGATCGTGAGGCGACCGACTCCGATGTCGAAGCACTCATCGCCTTCGCGAAGTCGCGCCGTGGTGTGGAGTTCTACGTCGAGCCTGAGACTTTCGCGACCGACACCACCGCGATGGCCATCGCGGACGACGGTGAATGGACACGGCGCCGGGTCGGTTCTCCCGCGGTGATCCGGAAGGTGGCCCGCGATCTGGCCCTCCCGGTCTATGACGTGCAGCTGACCGGCTATCCCGCCCGGATGCGCGCCTACAACGAGCGACGCAAGCGCGCCGAGGGCTGACGGTCACCCCGCCGGCCCCTCCGGCTCCCCCAGTAAGGCGATCATGGGGAGCAGCCAGGCCATGCGGGGACTGCCCATCTCCCGGTCGAGCTCCTCGGGACCGGGCATCCTCTCCCTGAGCACACGCGGCGGAAGCAGATGGCGCAGCGCGTGCACGAGCAGATTGGCCATCGAGTAGTCCGGATCGATCGCGCATGCGCGCGCGAGCGCGACCCCGGCCAGCGCGGAGTCGCCCCGGCACCAGGCTGCCACAGCGAGCAGAGAGGCGGCAGGGGGAACGAACCGCGGCTCCAGCCTGCGGGTGAGGTCTCGCCACAGCCCGAGATGGGCGTCGCGGGTCTCGTCGGTGACCAGCGCCCAGGCCTCGTCACGGATCCGGATCACCGCGAGGGCGAGACCAAGCCGGGCCGCGTCCTCGTCGCCGAGCCGTCCGCCCGAGCCGTAGAGGCCGATCGCCGAGCGGACCCGCGCCACTCCCTCGGCGACGAACTCCGCGGCCAGCCCTCCGGGATCGTCGCATCCGGTGAGCCTGCCCCTCACCTCCTCCGTGACGCGAGCGGTCGCCCGGCGCATGGCCGTCCGCGCGGAGTCGCCGACGGGGTCGAGCGACCGCTCCAGGGCCTGCCTGCCGGGCAGGGCGACCAGGCCGTGCACGGTGGCCTGGACGGCGACGGGACCGGCCTGCCTGTCGTACGGCGTGCCGTCGACGGGACAGCAGTCGGTGCGGGAGCACATGTAGGACCAGTAGCGACCGTCCTCGGCCCGCAACGCGTCGACGAGCGTGATCCCGGTCCGGCGGAACAGCGCGACGGCCAGGTCGACCGCCGGGGTCACCAGCGTCCCCGAGCCGTATCCGACGACGATGACCTCGACGATGCCCTCCTCGGCGAGCAGGGGGACGATGCGCCCGAGGTCAGGAGGGGCCAGCGGCAGGTCCCAGCGGGCGGTGAGGTGCAACCGGCCCCTGGGCGGGCCGCCCTTCAGGCCGATGACGACCAGGCTGTCCGAGGGATGGAATCCCACGAGATAGGGCACCGCGCTGAGGATGTCCTGCGTGGAGCTCAGCAGGAGACCGGGCTGCGGGCTGAGAGGAGCGGACGGAGCCGGGATGTCGGTTGTCATGGCGGAGAGCATCGCCGGGATCCCGGCGCGGCCCCCGGCCCGAACCGCGTTCTGTGGATGATTTCACGCTGTCCACAGCCCTTTTCCTCCGAACCTCCCCCGTCCCGGGACGGACAACGGCGTTTCACGTGTCTCGGGACGAACGAGCCGGATCAGCGGCCTCACACGGGCCGTTGGCTCCCCTGGCCCTCTCCCGGCGGACGGCCCCCACCCGGAAACCCAGGGTGCCCACCAGCCGGCAACCCGGAGTGCCCACCACCCGGAAGCCCCGGGTGCCCGCCCGGAAGCCCGGGAAGTGGCTCCGGCGCGGCCAGCCGCGTTCGCACCATGATGGCCGCGCCCGCCACGGCCGCGGGCATCGCCACGACCGAGGCCAGCGGAATGAGGAAGATCAGGAAGATCAGGACGCCGAAGCCCAGCGCGAGGGCCGTGTTCCCGCGGAGGACGGCGAAACGACTCTTGCGCGCCATCCCCCGGCGTTCCATGGCCAGCGCGGTGAGCTCCACCGTGAGGAAGAAGCCCGAGACCAGAGCCCCCAGCACCGGGACCACCGTCTGTCCGATCACCGGGACGAACCCGAGGAAGAACAGGGGGACGGTGAACAGGAGCACGTATCCGAGGGTCACCAGGCTGTCCCTGATGGACCTGGGGATCGACTTCCAGAGCGGAACCTCGTGTCCGCTCGGCAGGTCGCCGTAGGTCAGCTCGACCCGCTCGGAGAGCTTCTCGTAGAAGGGTTCGCCGACGATCAGGGTCACCGCGGTGAAGGTCAGCACGAACAGGACCGCCGCGACCCCGAAGGCCACCAGCCCGACCGTCACCCGCACTGCGGTCCGCGCCGCCTGTCCCCACTCGTCGGCGAACGGTGTCGCCCACCTGGCGAAGTCGTCGGCGTTGACTCCGAACCAGGAGAGCCCCGCCACGTAGAGGATGAAAACGACCAGAGCCGGGATGAGCCCGAACAGCCACCACCGAGGGTTTCGCGCGACCCAGCGCAGTCCCTGGAAAAAGAACCCGATGCCACTCGCAAAGGAGCGGAAATGACCCATGCCCGGAAGATTAGCGGGATCGGTGAATCAACGCGCGACCGTGCCGGAACCGCTCCCCGCCCGTCGTACCGGACCGTTCCTCGCTCACTCGCCGTACTCGTACGACGGAACATCGCCCTCCCCGGAGAATCACCCCCGGGAAAGCCTCAGCGGAAAGCACCGGGGAAAGCTCCCCGGCGAGAGCGAGCGCGGTGAGGGCGCTCCCATGGGGGCGAACACGGTGCGGACGAACGCCGTGAGGGCGAGCACGGTGAGGACGACGTGGTGAGGACGACGTGGTGAGGACGAGCTTGGAAGGCGCGTGGTCACCGCGCCGGACGGGAACGGACGACGTGGCGAGACGGTGCCGGAGGTTCCGCCGGAGAGCGGACGCGACCACCGCGCCGCGCGGAAACGGGGCGGGGAGCCTCAGGGACGGTGCCAGAGCGCGGGCACGGAGACGCCGAGCTCGCCGAACAGGCGGCGCAGCAGCGGAAGGGAGATGCCCAGGACGTTGCCGTGGTCGCCGTCGATGCCCTCGACGAACCAGCCTCCGAGACCGTCCAGGGTGAAGGCGCCCGCGACCCGGAGGGGTTCGCCGGTGGCGACGTACGCGGCGATCTCCTCGTCGGCCGGGGTGCCGAAGCGCACCACCGTGGCCTCCACCTCGGACACCTCTCTGCCGTCCGCCGCGTCGATCACGCAGTGCCCGGTGAGCAGGCGCCCCTCACGACCGCGCATGAGCCGCCAGCGGGCGACGGCCTCCTGCGGGGAGGACGGCTTGCCGTAGGCCTTGCCGTCGAGCTCCAGCATCGAGTCACATCCGACGACCAGGCCCTCGGTGAGGTCACCCGCCACGACCGACGCCTTCGCCCTGGCCAGCGTGAGGCAGAGCTCCGCGGGGGTCTCGGCGGTGATGGCCTCCTCGTCCACTCCGCTGACGATCACCTTGGGGTCGAGTCCGGCACTGCGGAGCAGGGCGAGACGGGCGGGCGAGGCGGAGGCGAGAACGATCTGGGTCACGCCGACCGAGCCTAGCGCGGCTCCGGCCCTCCCCGCCCTCCCGGTCCTGCCCTCCCGGCTCGCCCTCCCGCCGGTGACACCCCGCCGTACCGCGAGGCCGCGCGAGACCCGGCGTCCCCTACGGGCCGCGAGGCCGCGTCATGGCCGTCAGTCCGGGCTGTGCAGTTCGGCGCCGGAGCCGGAGGGCGGTGAAGGGTGCGGAGCGCCGCCGGGGAGTCCCGCGGCGGCGTAGGCCTCGGCCTCGCCCAGGGTCTCGTGTTCGAGCAACGCGCTGACGATGCCGTCCAGGCGCTCGCGGTTCTCCTTCAGGACATCCTGGGCGATCTCATAACACTCCCACGATGCGCCGCGCCTCCTCGTCCACGGCCGCCAGGGTGGCCGGAGCAGCAGCGTGAGCGCGAAACGCACCCGGTTGATCCTCGGACGCCGCGGGGCGGGCGGCTTGGCGGGCAGTCCCTCCGAGCACCACGGCTTGGGCTCGTCGCCGTCGCCCCGGTCCTTGGCTCTGGGGCCCTCGCGATCCTGAGACGCCGGTCGCTCCACGACTTCCCCCTCCACGGCCAGGGGCCGCTCCCCTGTGACGGGGACCTTTCGGGGAACGGACGCGCCCTCGGGTACGCGTCCGGCAGGGCGCGCTCACCGCGCCCTTCGGCTGCCCCTCCGCCCGCCGTACGGCACGAGCACGTCACGGGCGCCGAGGAGGTCGGCCATGAAATTCCCCCGAGTTTCATCAGGCCATGCGGACAGCGCGACTCCTGCCCGGAGGGTGCCTACTTCAACGTGATCGAGGAGATGGCGGTGTTGATGTCGTGCCAGCGCGAACGCTGGACGTCGGGGATCGTCACGAAGACCATGGCGGGCCTGTCCTGGGAGACATCGGTCACGGCGACGGCCGCCACGGAGGAGCGCACCTTGCCCTTGACCTTGTACTTCACCCGGTAGCCGAGCAGCCAGCCCTTCTTGAACGGCTGGGAGGCGATCCAGGAGATCTTGGACCCCCTGGGGTGGTGGTTGAGCGTCCAGCGCGCGGCCAGCAGCGCGGTGTCCCTGGGACTGCGTTGCACCTGGATGGGCACCGGGCAGCTGACGAGCATGGCCCGGGTCGCCGCGCCCTTCACCTTCGGCAGGACCTGCTTGGTGGAGAACGGCGAGGCCCCGAAGATCTTCCACGGCGCGCCGAACCGGACGAGCGACACGCCCGCCTTGGCGTCCTTCAGGCGACGCTTGGCCGCGTGCGTCTTGCCCGGCAGCCGGGCGAGCTTCTTGGTGCGCGGCAGCTCGGGGACGCGGGGGTCGGCCAGGGCCGCCACCACCGCGCTCCGGTCACGCGCGACGGCCGGGCTCGCGCTGGGAGTCGCGTCCGGGCCCGCGGTGGGGCTCCCGGTCGGCGAGGGCGACGCGGACGCCGCGGGGGATCCGGAGACCGAGGAGGACGCCGAAGCGGACACCGAGGGGGACACGGACGGGGACGCCGAAGCGGACACCACGGAAGCCGGGGACGCCGGAGCGGGCGCCGACGGCGAAGCCGAGACTCCCGCCGGGGCCGGCACCGCGGAGGTGGCCGAGGCCTCGGGAGAGGCCGGCGGGGAGCTGAGACCGGGCGAGGGCGTCGCGGCAAGTGGCGCGGCGACCTGCCCCGACGGCGCCCCGCCCGGTCGATCGGAGGAGCCGAGGTAGATCAAGGCGGCCACGGCGGCGACCGCCGCCACGACCACGGCGACGGCCATGGCCAGCATCCGGTAGATCACGCGCATCGGCAGGTCGCCGATGCGGGATCGCTTCACCGGCGACCTCGGCGGGCCCGGACGGGCGGCCGTGGGCGGCTCGGACGCGCCCGCCTCGGCGGTCGCATACGTCTGTCCGGCACCCGTCTCCCGGGTCCCCTGAGTCCCACCCAACCCATCGAGCACGATCGGGAGCGTACGACAAATCCGGTTTTCTCGTGCGCGATCCCCATCACACTTAGGGAACGAGTGCCTTCTCGCACCCGCCCCTGAGCCCGCCGGCCCGCTGTCCGCCTGTCATGATTCCACCGTGCTCGCAGAACGTCAGGTAGAACTCCGCTTTCACGTGACCTCACGTGACGCCAGGACCCACACGAACCTGTCCGCGGTCCGCTCGGACGGCGCCGGACTCTGGCTGGCCGGTGACGAGACCGCCACCGTCGAGTACCTGACGCTTCGCGAGAACCGCTACGACGACCAGCGCACCTACGCCCTGGCCGACTTCGTCGACCTGCCCGCGGGCCCGGACGAGGAGGCCGACATCGAGGGGCTGGCCAGGACCGACGGATGGCTCTGGGCGATCGGCTCGCACAGCCTCAAGCGCAAGCGGGTCAAGAGGGACCACCCCGTCGGCAAGGCCCGCCGCAGGCTCGGAGCCGTCGTGCGGGAGGAGAACCGCTACATCCTCGTACGGCTGCCGCTCGTCGGCTCGACCCCGGTCCGCTCGGACGGCCACCGGACGGCGGCGATCCTGTCGGGCCGGGGCCGGAACCTGGCCGACCTGATGAGCGACGACCCCCACCTGGCGCCCTTCCTGAGGATCCCCAGCAAGGACAACGGCCTGGACATCGAGGGCATCGCGGTGCTCGGCGACCGCGTGTTCGTCGGATTGCGCGGCCCGGTGCTGCGCGGCTGGGCCGTACTGCTGGAGATCCGGCCGGAGACCGATCCCCAGCGTCCCGACCGGCTGGCACTGGCCCCGATCGACGGCCTGCCGTACCGGACGCACTTCCTGAACCTCGGCGGCCTGGGCGTGCGCGACCTGTGCCCGCACGGGGACGAGCTGCTGATCCTGGCCGGGCCGACCATGGACCTCGACGGCCCGGTCCGGGTACTGCGCTGGCGGCCCGAGGACTCGGCGTCCGTCGAGCACGATCCGGTGCCCGTGATGGACCTGCCCCACGGCGACGGCTGCGACCACGCCGAGGGGATCGCCGTGCTCGGCGACGAGCGTCTCCTGGTCGTCTACGACAGTCCGGCCGAGGCGCGTCTGACACCCGAGGGCGGGGTGCTGGCCGACGTCGTCAGGCTGTCGTCAGGCTGATCTGAGCGGCCCGGAGGCGGCGGGGCGGAAGCCTCCCCGACGCAGCCACGGGGCGTCGGCGACGACCGTGCACGACCCCGGCGCGATCTCGGTGAACCCGGCGTCCCTGACCGTGGGCAGGTCAGAGGCCGTCAGCGCGGCCCATGCCGCGGGGTCGGCGGTCCGTACGGCCGCCGCCAGCCCCCGCTCGCGCCACATCCGCCGGGCGTGCTCGTCACTGCCCCACCAGGCGAGCTGGGCCGCGTGCCCGGCCTGGGCCATGGCCTTGCCCGCCGACATCTCCAGCCCCGGGTTGACCCACAGCACCACACCCCCGGTGTCCTCGGGGCCGCCCGGCGCTCCCGGCTCGGCGGAGTCGGTCAGGTCGGTGCCGGAGACCTGGAGCCGGGACAGGTCCCTGGGCCAGTCGTCGAGCGGCACGGGCGGGTGGACGCGGACCTCCGCGGTGCCCCGGGTGACGGTGATGCCCGGCAGGTCGAGCACCCTGCGCCACTCGGCCCCGCGGGCCCGCCGTACGACCTTCCTGATCCCGATGGTCTCCCAGGCGCTGACCGGCTCGGCCCACTCGCCCTCACCGGTGGCGCGGGGGTCGTCGAGCAGCGTGAGCACGGCGAGCGCCGCCGCCTCCAGGGCGTCGGTGCGCTCCGGCGGGGCCGCCCGCTCGATCCGCACCACCAGCGGGAGCACCTTCTGACCGGTCACGCGACCTCCTTCTCCCGGCGCGGCCGGTCCCACGGTGTGCCCACCGGCCCGCTTCGCTCGTTCACACCTTCAAGGATGCCCTCTCCCCCGAAGGCTCCCGACGGTCCCGGCGGCCCGGGCCGCCGGACGCTCCCGCGCGGGGCCTGACGGCGACCGACATGAGCGCCGCGACCAGGCACAGCAGGCCCGCCCCGTACCAGGCGAGGTCGTAGGCGCCGAAGTGGTCACGGGTGAGGCCCGCGCCGACCGCGGCGACGGCGGCGCCGACCTGGTGGGAGGCGAAGACCCAGCCGAACACCACCGCGCCGTCGGAACCGTAGACCTGGCGGCACAGGGCCACCGTCGGCGGCACCGTGGCGACCCAGTCGAGACCGTAGAAGACGATGAAGACGAGCATGCTGGGCTCGGCGGTCGCCGCGAACAGGCCGGGCAGGACCATCAGCGAGAGCCCGCGCAGCGCGTAGTAGGCGCCGAGCAGGATCCGCGAGTCGACCCTGTCGCTCAGCCAGCCGGACGCGACCGTGCCGGCGACGTCGAAGATCCCGACCAGGGCGAGCAGGCCGGCGGCGGTCGGCTCGGACATGCCGTGGTCGTGGGCGGCGGGGATGAAATGGGTGCCGACCAGGCCGTTCGTGCTCATCCCGCAGATGGCGAAGCCACCGGCGAGCAGCCAGAAGGGCCGGGTGCGCATGCTCGCCCACAGCACGGTGAGCGCGCGTGCGGCGGCCCCGCCGGGCGTGACGCGTGGCGCGTGCCCCGTCCCGGCGGCACCGGCCTCGGCGGGGGCGGCGGAGTCGGCGGGGGCGGCGGAGTCGGCGGGGGCGGCGCCCAGCGCGGTCGTGCCGGCCTCCTGCGGGTGGTCGCGCAGCAGGAACCAGACCAGCGGGACCACGATCAAGGCCGCCGCGGTGACCGTCGCGGCGGCCCAGCGCCATCCCTGGGTGGCGGCCAGGCCTGCGAGGACGGGCAGGAAGATGAGCTGACCGGTGGCGCCGGCCGCGGTGAGGATCCCGGTGACGAGGCCCCGGTGGCGGACGAACCAGCGGTCGGTGAGGGTGGCGGCGAAGACCAGGGCCATCGATCCGGTTCCCAGTCCCACCAGGACGCCCCAGCACATGACGAGCTGCCAGGGGGCGTTCATCAGGATGGTGAGCCCGCTGCCCGCCGCGACGAGCAGCAGGGCGCACGAGACGACCCTGCGCATGCCGAAGCGGTCCATGAGGGCGGCCGCGAAGGGCGCGGTCAGGCCGTAGAGCATGAGGTTGACCGAGACGGCCAGCGAGATCGTGCCCCGTGACCAGCCGAACTCCTCCTGCAGCGGGGTGATCAGCACACCGGGCGTCGCCCGGAACCCTGCAGCGCCGAGGATGGCCACGAACGCGACTCCCGCTACGATCCAGGCGCGGTGCAACCTGCGCTCACGCGTCTGAAGAGTGGTTGTCATGGGGTCAATCATGGAGGGCTGTCATAAGGCCTCACGAGTGGCCCAAGTGCCAACATCCGCAAAAATCAGGCCATAACGATGGCCGCATGGATAGAGGCACCGGCCCGATCCGTCTCAGATGCACAACACCCGGCTTGTCCTGCTTGTCGGAAATAAGTAATGATGGTCAGCTTTGCTCGACTGGGCCGGCGGGGGAGGACACGCCGGACTACTAAGGAGATCCAGCGTGTTCCATGCGCGAAGGCCCGGCGGGTTCCTGCCGGTGCTGCTGGGGGGCGTGCTCGTGCTGAGCGCCTGCGGAAGCGGCGCCACGCCGGGCGACCGCACACCCCCGGGTCCGGTCTCGGCGGGGGCCAAGAGCATCACCTACGCCTACGAGCAGGAGTTCCACTCCTACAACAACAACACGTCCGCCGAGAACGGCATGCGCAACATCGGCCCCCTCCAGCGGGTCCTGACGGGCTTCTGGTTCTACGGCGAGAAGGGTGCGATCATCCCCGACCGGGACTTCGGCACCTACGAGAAGACCTCCGACGACCCGCTGACCGTCGAGTACACGATCAGCGACAAGGCGGTCTGGTCGGACGGCGTCCCGATCGACTGCGACGACGTGCTGCTGTGGTGGGGCTTCAAGTCCGGCAAGATCAGGGGCTTCTCCACCTCCGGCACCACCGGTGTCGAGGACACCGCGCTGCCCGACTGCGACAAGGGCGGCAAGAAGTTCTCCCTGGTCTACAACAAGCCCTTCGCCGACTGGGTGGCGGGCGGCCCGGGCGCGACCGAGATGCTGCCGGCCCACGTGGTGGAGAAGCAGGGAGGACTGTCGGAGGAGGAGTTCATCGCGGCGGTCAAGGCCCGCGACGCCCGCAAGCTCGAAAAGGCCGTCAAGTTCTTCAACGACGGCTGGGTCTCCGAGGTCTCCCTTCCTCCGGCCGAGCTGATCCCGTCGTCGGGCCCGTACAAGCTCTCCAAGATGGACCCGGGCCATTCCCTGACCCTTGTCGCCAACGACAGGTGGTGGGGCGTGCCGGCGGCGACCCCGACCATCATCGAGCGCTTCATCACCCTCGACGAGCAGGCGCTGGCGCTGCACAACCGCGAGGTCCAGATCATCGAGCCGCAGCCGGGCCCCAACGTGCTCCAGCAGCTTGAGAAACTGCAGGGCGTCACGGTCAACGTCGCCGACCAGTACACCTACGAGCACCTGGACTTCAACATCGACTCCAGCCCCTTCCGGGACAAGCGGCTGCGCCAGGCCTTCGCCAAGTGCGTGCCCAGGCAGCTCATCGTCGACAGCCTGATCAAACCCGTCGCCCCGGACGCCAAACCCCTGGAGATCCGCAACGTGGCCCCGTTCCAGGCCAACGCCGCGGCGGTCATCGCGGCCTCGGGCGGCGCGGGTCCCTACGCCCGGCAGGACATCGAGGGCGCGAAGGCCCTGGTGGCGAAGGCGGGCAAGATCGGCGTGCAGATCAAGATCGGCTATCAGACCCCCAACCCGCGCCGCACCATGGAGGTGCAGCTCATCATCGACTCCTGCAACAAGGCGGGCTTCAAGGTGATCGACAAGGGCTCGGAGGACTTCTTCGGCACCGTGATGCCCGCCAACGGCTACGACGTGGCCCTGTTCGCCTGGTCGGCGTCGTCCCTGTTCAGCAGCTGGGCCTCCACCTACACCACGCCGAAGAAGTGCGACGGCGAGAACAAGGGCAACAACAACGGCTGCTACTCCAGCAAGAAGGTCGACCGCCTCATCAGGAAGCTGAACGCGACCGTGGAGCTGGCCGCACAGGACCCGATCATCGCCGAGATCGAGAAGCAGCTGTGGGCCGACGTGGCCACCATCCCGCTGTTCCAGCATCCCGGCCTCAGCGCGTGGGACGAGGCGATCCACAACGTCATCCCGAACCCCGCCCAGTCGACCATCACCTGGAACATGGACAAGTGGAGTCTGTTCTGACGCCCGGGAGAGGCCGAACGAAAGCTGACAGCGGATGACAGGTACGGACGCCACGATGGGAGCGCATCACCCCCGCGACCCGAGGAGATCTCCCATGCCCCACGCAGACGGCACCTTCACCGTCGACAGCTGGGACCCGCGCCCCTACGACGAGGCCGAGGGCGCCACGCTCTCCCACGTCCGCCTGACGAAGACCTTCGACGGCGACCTCGTGGGCACCGCCACCGCCGACATCATCACCGTGATGACGCAGGTCGAGGGCTCGGCGGCCTACGCGGGGTTCGAGCGCTTCACCGGAACCGCGCACGGCCGCGAGGGCACCTTCGTGCTGCACCACACCGCCACCTCCCACGCCGGGGAGTCGTCCCTGAGCTGGACGATCCTTCCCGGATCCGGCACCGGCGAGTTGTCCGGCATCCGCGGTGGGGGCCAGATCGTCAACGACGACGGCGCCCACTCCTTCCACCTCGACTACGAGCTCGGCTGAGCCCCGCGGGCGGCGGGATCAGCGCCGGCCCGCGGTGCAGACCCGCTGAGCAGCCACCGCTCGACCGCCGCGCTCATCTTCCCGCCCGCCTCCAGCGCCGCCTCCTTGGCCGCGATCGGGTTGGTGCCCGCCGCCTGACCGAGGATCACCCCGAGCACCAGTCGGCCCCGCACGCGGGAGGCCCACATCAGGTTGCCGCCCGCGGCGGTGCCGGAGCCGGTCTTGATACCGATGACTCCGTGCCTGTTCAGCAGCGTGTTGGTGTTGGACAGCCTGCGCGCGTCACCGGGGACGGCGGTGTCGGCCCGCGCCACCACCTCGCGGAAGACCGGGTCGCGCATCGCCTCCCCGGCCAGCTTGAGCTGGTCGGCCGCGGTGCTGACGGTGCTGTCCTCATTGCCGCTGGCGCCCGTGTATCTGGTGTCGGCCATGCCCAGGCGGCGGGCGGCGGCGTTCATCCGCCCGACGAAGCGCTCCTGCGAACCGGCGTCCCAGCGAGCCAGGAGGCGGGCCACGTTGTTGCCCGAGGGCACCAGCATCAGCTCCAGCATGCGGCGCAGCCGTACCCGCACGCCTTCCCTGACCGGGACGGTGGACTCGCGCGGCATGTAGGACTCGTCGGCGGCCTCGCGGTCCACACTGATCAGCGGACCGTCGTCGCCGGGCCGGAGCGGGTGACGGCGCAGGATCACGTAGGCGGTCATCACCTTCGTCACGCTGGCGATGGGCACCGGGGCCGGCTCGCCGCTGACGCCCAGGCTGCCCACGCCCGCCACCTCGACCGCCGCCTGGCCCTCGGCCGGCCACGGCAGGGACACGTCCGGCACGGTGGCACCGGAGACGGACGGCGCGCTTCCACAGCCTGACAGGAGGCCCACCAGCAGGAGGAACATCAAGAAACGTCGCATACCCGACACGATGCGCCGCCCAGGTGTCCACCCGGCCGTGACCGTGTCTCCGCCCGGGCTTCACCACGTATCAACCGCGTATCAGCCCGGCGACCCGGCTCAACCGTGTGTCAGCCCGGTGACCCGGCCGCCTGGCGGGGCAGGCGGAGGGTCGCGACGGCGCCGCCGCCGGGGGCGTTGGCCAGGGTCAGATCGGCGCCTATGACGCCGGCCTGGCCCAGCGCGATCGTCAGCCCGAGGCCGTGGCCGTGGCCGCGTTCGGCGGCACCGGTGCGAAAGCGCCTCGGACCGTCGGCCAGGATCTCCGGCGGAAAGCCCGGCCCCCGGTCGCGGACCTCGATCGCATGGTCCCGGACCGTGATCTCCACCGGGGACCCGCCGTGCCGCTGGGCGTTCAGGACGAGGTTGGCGAGGATCCGGTCCAGGCGACGCGGGTCGGTCTCGGCCACCGGATCCCCCGAGGCCAGCACCCACGCCTCGACCCCCAGCCGGGCCACGGACTGCTCGGCCAGCTCGGCCAGCGGCACCCGGACCCGGTCGGCCGCCTCGGCGCCCGAGTCCAGCCGGGAGATCTCCAGCAGGTCCTCCACCAGCGAGCGCAGCACCCGCACCCGGTCGCGCACCAGCTCGGTGGCCTCGCCCTCCTCCAGCAGCTCGGCCGCGGCGACCAGGCCCATCAGCGGGGTGCGCAGGTCGTGGGCGACGTCGGCGGTGAACCGCTGCTCGGCCAGCAGGCGGTACTGCAGGCTCGCCGCCATGGAGTCCACGGCGGTGGAGATGTCGGTGATCTCGTCACGCCCGGCCCAGCCGCGCCTGTCGTCCTTCCCCTTCGGGGTGATGCGGGCGTCCAGGTCGCCGTCCGCGATCCTGCGAGCGGTGACGGCGACCCGCCGCAGCCGCCGGTTGACCGGCTCGGCCAGGGCGACCGAGACCGGCACCACCACCGCGAGCGCGATCAACGCGGCCCGGAGCATGGCGCGGTCGAGGGCACGCAGCCTGGCTATGTCCGCGCTCATGTCCATCTGGGCGACGGCCACGAGCCCCTTCTTCTTGTCTATCCACTGCACCGCCCACATCCACCGCTGTTCGCCTCTCATGTCGTCGTGTCCCTCACCGTCGTACCAGGTGGTGGGTGACTCCGAGGCCAGCTCCGCGCGCAGGGCAGAAGGCAGTTCATCCGCGCTCCTGATCCATTTGCTCCACATGTCCGGCCCCCCGGAGGGAATGCCCTCGTGGTACTGCTTGGTGACCTCCTCGGCCCAGTCCAGCGCCCGCCCTCCCTGGTCCAGCATCGAGCGGTCAAGGGTCCTGCCGTGGACCAGCAGCCCGACCACGCCCACGACCGCGATGCAGGCCAGCGCGATCAGCGCCGCCACCTTCCAGCGCAGCGAGCCCGGCCTCATGACCGGCGCAGCTTGTAGCCGAACCCGCGCACGGTCTCGATCCGCTCCGCGCCGATCTTCTTGCGCAGCCGCTGCACGCACAGGTCGACGACGCGGCTGTCGCCGTCCCAGCCGTAGTCCCACACGTTGCGCAGCAACGTGGCGCGCTCCAGCACGATCCCGGGATTGGCCGCGAACTCCAGCAGCAGCCGCAGCTCGGTCGGAGCCAGCTCGACCGGCCGCCCGCCGAGCCGTACCTCGAGCGCGGCCGGGTCCACGGTCAGATCGCCGAACGCCAGCACGCCGGGCGAGGACGCGGGGACGGTGGCACGGCGCAGCAACGACCTGATCCGGGCCACCAGCACCGGGATGTCGACCGGTTTGACCACGTAGTCGTCGGCCCCGGCCTCCAGTCCCGACACCACGTCCAGCGAGTCACCGCGTGCCGACATCATCAGGATCGGCACCTGGCTGGACTCCCTGACCCTGCGGCACAGGCCGATGCCGTCCAGTCCGGGCAGCATCACGTCGAGCACGAGCAGGTCGTGGCCTCCGGCCAGGAAGGACTCCAGGCCGCTCAGGCCGTCGGCGGCGGTGCCGAGGCGGTAGCCGTACCGCTCGAGAGCCATCGAGACGGTCTTGCGGATCACGTCGTCGTCCTCGACGAGCAGGATGGAGATCACGCTGTACCTTACGCGCCCGTCAGGTAACAGGTAACCGGCCACCGCGAAGATCGTCCGCTCACCGGGGGTGGGGCGCGTGCCCCGCCCCCGGGCGCCGTGGCACCGGCCGCCGACGCCCCGTGCTCTACATGCTCTACACCGTCGCCTTGACGGCCGACCCCGCCGCGGCCCGCCCCCGCGTGACACGGCGGCGCCGGACCGGCAGCCCGAGCGTCGGGTTGGCGACGCCCCAGGCGGCGCCCTTGCAGATCACCTCCTTGTAGACGGCGGCGAGCCGTCCGGTCAGGACCGCCCGCACGGCGCGGTCGTCGGCGGTGACGTACTGGATCAAGCCCTCCTTCCGGCCCAGTGAGATGCACTGGTTGAAGTAGCGGATCAGCGTGTTCGGGAGCTTTCCGCCGGTCAGGCGCGCCGCGATCGCGTCGGCGGCCTGCCACGCGACCGGGGTTCCCGAGGCGCACGACATCCGCAGCGGCCTGTCCCCGGGGCCCATCACCATGGCCGCGTCACCGACGGCGTACACGTCCGGGTGCGAGACCGAGCGCATGGTCCCGTCGACCACGATCTGGCCGGTGCCGGTGACCTCCAGGGCGGTCGCCTGCGCGATCGGGTGGACCGCGAAGCCGGTGGTCCACACGGTGACCGCGGCAGGGACGGCCTCGCCGCCGGCGGTGACGACGCGCTCGGCCTCGACACCGGTGACGGCGGTGTGCTCGTGCACGGTGATCCCGAGCCCGCCGAAGACCTTCCTCAGGTGCTCGCGGCCCCTGGGCGAGAGCCGGTCCCCGAGCTCGCCGCGGACGGCGAGGGCGACGTCGAGGTCCGGGCGGGCCTCGGCGATCTCTGTCGCGGCCTCCAGGCCGGTGAGTCCGCCGCCCACGACGACCACGCTCTGCCCGGCGCCTAGGCGGGCCAGCCGCTCGCGCAGCCGGAGTGCTCCGGGGCGGCCGGCGATCTCGTAGGCGTGCTCGGCGGTCCCGGGGACGCCCTGGGCGTCCCAGCCGCTGCCGAGGGCGTAGACGAGCGTGTCGTAGGCGAGTTCTCCGGCGCCGTCCGCGTCGGCGACGGCGACGGTCTTGCGGTCGACGTCTACGCCGGTGACCTGCGCGACCCTCGGTTCGACGCCGGTGCCCGCGAACATCTCGCTGAGCGGCCGGCGCTTGAGGTCCTGGCCGGCCGCCAGCTGGTGCATGCGGACGCGTTCGACGAAGTCGGGCTCGGCGTTGACGAGGGTGATGGCGACGTCCTCGCGGCGGAGCCGCCTGGCGAGGCGGCCGGCGACGACGGCTCCGGTGTATCCGGCTCCGAGGACGATGATGCGGTGCCGCATTTCCCTGCTCCTGTCTTTCGCGGGTTCGCCACTTGAACCGGGCGGCCCGCCGTTTCCTGACAGGAGCGCGATGTGAAGCACCTCACACAGCGATCAGAAGGCGTTGAACAGGGGCTCTCCGTGGTCAGCGGCCGCCCAGCGCGCGGTCGCGCGTTCGAGCTTGTCGGGGTTGACCTGATGGCGGACCGCGGCGATGCCCTCGGCGGTGACCTCCAGGCACACGACGCCGACGACCCGGCCGTCCACGACGGCCACGACGGCGGGGTCGCCGTTGGCGGTCCAGGCGTAGAGCCCGGGCGTGCCTCCGGCCAGGGCCCGCTTGGCCTCTCCCGGTTTGAACAGGCCCCGCAGGAACTTCGCGACCGCGACGGCGCCCTCGAACGCCTTGGCGCGGGCCGGGACCTTCCCGCCGCCGTCTCCGATCGAGACGGCGTCCGCGGTGAGCAGGCGCACGAGCGGCTCGGTCCGGCCGCTGGCCGCGGCCGCCAGGAACTCCTCGACGATCCGCCGGGCGGCGGTCCCGTCGATCTCGGTCCGGGCCTTGCCGTCCGCGACGTGCTTCCTGGCGCGGTGGAAGATCTGCTGGCTGGCGGCCTCGGTGATGTCGAGGATCCGGGCGATCTCCCGGTGCGGGTAGTCGAATGCCTCCCGCAGCACGTACACCGCCCGCTCGCTGGGGGAGAGACGCTCCATGAGGGTGAGGACCGCGTACGAGACCGATTCGCGCTGCTCGGCGGTCTCGGCCGGGCCGAGCATCGGGTCCCCGGCGAGCAGCGGCTCGGGAAGCCATTGGCCCACGTAGGTCTCGCGGCGCGCCCGCGCCGAGGTGAGCTGGTTGAGGCACAGGTTGGTGAGGACCTTCGTCAGCCAGGCCTCGAGGACCTCGATGTGCTCGGCGCCGGAGGCCTGCCAGCGCAGGAACGTCTCCTGCACGGCGTCCTCGGCCTCCCCGGCGGAGCCGAGGAGACGGTAGGCGATGGCCTCCAGGCGCGGCCTGAACGCCTCGAACCGGTCGATGTCGCTCGCGGTCAAGGGCATGGCCCGATCCTAAGTCGCGCGGCGCGAGCCGGCCGCCGCGCACGCTCGGAGAGGCCCGCCGGCGCCGCCCGGGAAAACGGCGAGATCCCGCCCGATCGGATGATCGGACGGGATCTCGTCGACTTCCTTCGGGCCGTTCGGAGAACGGTCCTCAGGTGGAGCTATGGGGATTCGAACCCCAGACCTCCTCCATGCCATGGAGGCGCGCTACCAGCTGCGCCATAGCCCCTTGCGGTGTGACGCCGCCCGGCTTCCGCCCGGCGGCACCACGCCAGTGTATAGGACATCGCCCACTACTCCGTAATCATCGGGGCGGAGCGGACCCGCCCCGAAGGTCAGCGGAGCGAGGAGGCGCGGGTGACGAGGCCGGCGAGCTCGGCCACCTCCGCGTCCTCCGTCGAGGCCGCCAGACGGGTGGCGTGCTCGGCGAGCTCCTTCGCCTCCACCCCGGCCAGTGGCTCGCCGGTGCGGAGATACTCGGCGAAGGCCGCGGCCACCACGTCGACCTGGAGCCTCGGCGACGTCTCGCGCCACAGCGAGGCCGCCAGATCGGCCGCCTCCAGGGAGCGGCTGACCTCGCCGGGGTCGCGGGTGTCGGGGTCCTGCCAGCGCACGGTCGTCGTGGCCAGCTGGCCCGAGGTCCCCTCGCGCAGCCGTACCTCGTACAGGGCCGTCACCGAGTGGCCCGGCCCGACCTCGCCGCCGTCCCTGGTGTCGTCGCGGAAGTCCTCGGCCGCGATCTGCCGGTTCTCGTAGCCGACCAGGTGATAGGACTCCACGGTCGAGGGGTTGAACACGACCTGCGCCTTGGCGTCGCGGGCCCGCAGGTCGAGGTTCGCGGCGAGCTGCTCGACGAACACCTTGCGCGCGTCGTCGGCCGAGCCGATGTAGACCGCGGCGCCGTCGCCGTTGTCGGCGAGCTGCTCCATCAGCCGGTCGCCGTAGTCACGGCCGACACCGACGCACAGCAGGGTGATCTGCCGCCCGGCGGACTCCTCGACCCGGTCGAGGATGCCCTGCCAGCTCGTGTCCCCCTCGTTGGCCAGGCCGTCGGAGAGCAGGATGACGCGGTTGGTCGCCACCGCCCGGAAGGTCCGGGCCGCCTCGGCGTATCCGGCGGTCAGCCCCGCCTCCAGGTTCGTCGAAGCCCGTACGGCCAGGCGCTCGACGGCCGCGTCCAGCTCGTCCCTCGAGGTCGCCGGGGTCATGGGCAGCACGACCTCGGCCTCGTCGCTGAAGGCCACGATGGAGATCTGGTCCCCCGGGCCGAGCTGGCCGATGAGCTGGTGCAGGGCCTCGCGGACCAGGTCGAGCCTGCCCGGCGCCCCCATCGAGCCGGAGACGTCGACGACGAAGGCCAGGTTCGCCGGGCGCCGCGCCCGCTGCTGTGCCTGACGGGTCCGCAGGCCGACCCGGAGCAGGGCCGTGCCGTTGCCGGGCATCCGCGCGCCGTCCATGTGCACGGAGAACCCGTCGCCCTCGGGGTCGCGGTAGTCCTGCCTGAAGGAGTTGACGAACTCCTCGGCCCTGATCCGGTCGGGTTCGGGCAGCCTGCCCTCCTTCAGGAGCCGTTTGGCGTAGCCGTAGGAGGCGGTGTCCACATCGAGGGCGAAGGTGGAGATCTGGTCGACGGTGGTGTCCCGTCGCCCGGCGGCGCCGGGGTCGTGCTCCCCGGCCATGGACGGTGCCGCCCGGCCGGAACCGTTCCTCGGTTCGGTGTTCGCCGGCTTTTCCGTCCCGGTGCCCGACGCACCACAGGCCGCGGCGAGCAGCAGGACGATGACGGCGAGAACGACGGCGGGCGTGCGCTGATTCATGTCGCCTCCACAGGATGTGCGTCATCCCCTACGACGGCTCCGGCCTCGCGGCCGCCGAGGGCTTGACCCAAGCGAGCGCAAACCGTGTTCGGCGTGTGATCGGCCCGTCCGCCGCCGGAACCCGCCGGTGCGGGGATCGCGCGGCGGAACCGTCACACGGGCGGGGGTCACGTGAGCCGGGGAGGTGACAACGTTCCGTTCAGCCCGGTCACGCTTTCCTGATGAATCCATCCTCATCACGAAAAATCGCGACATATGATCCGGGACCATGCGCGTGTATCTCGGGCTGGCGGCCAAGCGTTCCGGAGCCGGAATCCCCGAGGGGATCCTGAACACGGCACGAACCGCGATCGACGCCGCCTTCCCCGTTCCCACCGAGGTCATCAGGTCACGCGAGTGGCACAGGCCCGGCATCTCCATGTTCGCCTGGAGCAACGAGCCGGACGACTCCCGGCTGCCGCCGCTGCTGGCCACCGGCCACGACAGGGTGACCGGGGTGAACGGCACGCTGGCGGTGCCCGGCGAGGTCGACCGGCTGGCCGGCGCCCCCGAGCTGAGCGCCGAGACGGTCAGCGGATGTTTCTCGGTGTTCCGCGCGACCGGCACGGAGCTGTCGGCCGCGACCGCGATCCACCGAGTCTGCCCGGTCTACTACGCGCAGACCCCCGACATGCACGTGATCGGCAGCCGGGCGCTGCTGGTCAGCCTCGTCGCCTTCGGCGAGCGGATCGAGTGGGACGTGCTCGCGCTGCAGGCGATGGTCCGCCAGGGCTACTTCCTGTCCGACGAGACGCCCTATCGCGGGGTGAGCGTGCTGCCGCCGTCCTCGACGATCGTCGTCAGGGACGGCCACCGTACGATCTCCGAGGCCTCCCTGCCCACCGCCGTGCCCGCCCCCGCCACGCGCAAGCGGAAGAAGGCGCTCGTCGAGGGGCTGGCCGACGCGTTGCTGACCACCGTGGAGCCGCTGCGCGCTACGGGCGAGCCGGTCAACCTCGCCCTGACCGGCGGCCGCGACAGCCGCCTGGTCGCCGCGGTGCTGCACGCGGCCGGGATCCCGCTCCGCGCGACCACGAACGGCCTGGACGGCCACCCCGACGTGATCATCGCCGGGCGGATCGCCCGGGCGCTCGGCATCGAGCACACGGTCATCCCCCCGGCCCGCGCCGAGAAGAAGGACGCGGTCCTGGTCGAGCACCCGCTCGCGCGGACCTACGAGACACTGCGGACCTGCGAGGGGATGACGTCGGCCTACGAGTCGATCGTCGGCTACCTGCCCTACAGCGCCAGGCCGACCATGTCGGGACAGAGCGGGGAGGTACTGCGGGCAGGCAGCTTCCTGCTGCTCCAGAACGACCTGAGCGCCCCGGCGCTGCGCCGCCGGATCGACACGACCTTCCTGCGGGACCGGGCGCTGTTCACCGAGGCGGCCAACGAGCACGCGCGCGAACTGGCCGCCCCCTGGCAGGCCCGCGACGGGCTGGAGGCGCTCGACCACATGTACGTCTCCTACCGGATCGGCCGCTGGCAGGCCGGGTCCCGGGCGGGATCCCTGCGCAGGGGCGACCCGGTCTGGCCCTTCCTCGACAACCGGGTGGTGCGCGCGGCGCTGGGGCTCGACCAGGCCTGGCGGCTGTCGGAGGAGGTCGTCTACGAGCTGACCACCGTCTTCGCCCCCTCGCTCCGCAACGTCCCGATCGAGGGAAAGCCGTGGCGGTTCACCGTGGGCAGGCGCTCCTACCCCTGGCGGCGCAGACCGGGGTTCCTGACGGCGCCGAAGACCGGCGGCGGCTGGAGCTGGCGCACCAGCCCCGGCGAGACGCTGACGGCCGTGCTCCGCGACCACGTCCTCGGCCACCTCGACCTGCTGGCGCCCATCGTCGACCCCGACCAGGTCAGGAGCATGTTCGCCGAGCCCGTCCTGAGGAAACCGGCCCAGGCCTGGCACCTCTGCACCGTGGCCACGATGCTGTCCGGCGCCTACCCCGGCAAGGCTCCCGAGGGGCTGGAGCCGATCCACGTCCCCGTCCCGTCCTGACCCCCGCGGGACCTCTCGCCCCGACCTCGCAGGACCGTCCCGGGACGTCCCCGCTTCCCTTCTCTACCGGATCGGCTACGTAAAATCACCCCTAGACAGCAGAGAGTTTTCCTACAACATTAGTGGGACATTGATCTCGGTCTAGGAGTCCGCCATGGCACTCGTTCAGCCCGATCCCACCTTCTATCCGTCCGCCCGGGAGGCCATGCTGGCCCCGCGGGAAGAGCTCGCCTATGTCGCCCTGCTCGACGCCGCGGGGCAGGGCCGGCCGGACGGTCTCGCCACGATCGACCTGTCCGACGGATCGATCGTCAGCGTCAACGACATGCCCGTCGCGGGTGACGAGCTCCACCACTTCGGCTGGAACGTGTGCAGTTCCGCCCTGTGCCCGTACGCCCCGCACCCGCACGTCGAGCGGCGTTACCTGGTTCTTCCGGGACTGCGCTCCAGCAGGATCTACATCTTCGACGTCAAGGACGACCCGCGGCGGCCCAAACTCGTCAAGACGATCGAGCCGGAGACCATCTTCGAGAAGACCGGCTACAGCCGCCCGCACACCGTCCACTGCGGCACCGACGCGATCTACGTCAGCGCGCTCGGCAACGTTGACGGCGACGCGCCCGGCGGGGTGTTCACCCTCGACCACGACACCTTCGAGCCCAAGGGCCGCTGGGAGGCCGACCGGGGACCTCAGGAGCTGCACTACGACTTCTGGTGGCACCTCGGCCACGACACGATGATCACCAGCGAGTGGGGCACCCCCAACCAGATCGAGGCCGGCCCCTCGCTGGACCTGCTGGTCGGCCGGAAGTACGGCCACCGGCTGCACGTCTGGGACCTGACCAAACGCACGCACCTGCAGGAGATCGACCTGGGCGACCAGCACCAGATGGCCCTGGAGCTGCGCCCCGCGCACGACCCGACCAAGACCCACGGGTTCGTCAACACGGTCATCAACGTCGAGGACCTGTCGGCCGGCATCTTCACCTGGTACCAGGAGAACGGGACCTGGAAGGCGGAGAAGATCATCACCATTCCCGCCGAACCCGCCGAGGCCGACCTGCTGCCGGAGCCGCTCAAGCAGTTCGGGGCGGTGCCGCCGCTGGTCACCGACATCTCGCTGACCCTCGACGACCGCATCCTGCTCGTCTCCTGCTGGGGCACCGGCGAGCTGAAGGCCTACGACGTCTCCGACCCGTTCGCCCCGCGCGAGACCGGTTCGGTGCGGATCGGCGGCATCGCCGGGCGTGCCTCACACCCGGCCGCCGGGGGGCGGGCGCTCAACGGCGGCCCGCAGATGGTGGAGGCCAGCAGGGACGGGCGGCGGGTTTACTTCACCAACTCGCTCTACCGCTCCTGGGACGACGTCTTCTACCCCGACGGCGTCTCCAGCTGGATGGTCAAGGTGGACATCTCCGACGACGGCTCGATCGCCCTCGATCCGGACTTCTTCGTCGACTTCGCCGCCGACGGCCGCCGCGCCCATCAGATCCGGTTGCAGGGCGGAGACTCCTCCTCCGACTCCTTCTGCTTCCCCTGATACCGCCGTCCCCCGGACGTCCCGTCCGGCCCGGTTCCCGGCGCCCGCTGCCCGGGAACCGGCCGGAGGCCGTCCGGAAGACCACGTCCCGAAAGACCACGGAAAGGAACTCTCTGATCCCGATGGAGGCCTCTCCCGCCCGCTCCGCGGACCGTCGGCGCCGTGACAGGACCCCGGTGGCGAACGGCCGCCTTCCGCCTCGGACGGGACTCGCCGGATGGATCTGACATCGGTGCTGATCCTGGCGGGCCTGGGCGCCTTCCACGGCCTGAACCCCGCCATGGGATGGCTCTTCGCCGTCGCCCTCGGCCTGCAGGAGCGCTCGCGCGCGGCGGTGCTGCGCGCGCTGCCGCCCATCGTGCTCGGCCACGCGGGCTCGGTGCTGATCACGCTCGCGCTGGTGTCCGTAGCACGCCTGGCCACCCCGCCCAAGGTCGTCTCCTACGGCGTGGCGGCCGTGGTGTGCGGGTTCGGGGTCTGGCGGCTCGTACGGCGGCGCCATCCCCGCTGGGTGGGCATGAAGGTGACCTGGTGGCAGCTGGCCTGCTGGTCGTTCCTGATGGCCACCGCCCACGGAGCGGGCCTGATGGTGCTCCCGATCGCCCTGCGCGGCGGGCACGGCCCCGCCTCGCTGGTCTCGCAGAGCCTGCTGGCGACGACGGTCCACACCCTCGCCATGCTCTCGACGATCACGATTCTGGCCCTGCTCGTCTATGAGAAGCTGGGAGTCGCGGTGCTCCGCAAGGCGTGGTTCAACCTCGACCTCGCCTGGGCGGTCGCCCTCATCGGCGCGGGAGCCTTCGCCGCCTTCAGCTGACCTCCGCCCCGCCCGTCCGGCTCGCCGCCGGGCGGGGCGGAGGGCGGGGCGGAGGGCGCCCGAGGCGCGAGATTGACCCTGACACCGTGTGAGCCCCTACACCTGGATCCATCATGTTCAGCATCGGAGACTTCGCCCAGCTCGGCCGTGTTTCGGTTCGAATGCTGCGCCACTACGACGCCCTCGGGCTACTGCGGCCCGCCCACGTCGACCCCGCCAGCGGTTACCGCTTCTACCAGGCGGCCCAGCTCTCGCGGCTCAACCGCGTCATCGCGCTGAAGGACCTCGGTTTCACCCTGCAGCAGGTGCGGTCGATCCTCGACGAGAAGGTCACCGTGGCCGAGCTGCAGGGGATGGTACGGCTGCGCCGCGCGGAGCTGGAGGAGCGGATCGCCGCCGACACCGCGCGGCTGCTCCGGGTCGAGGCGAGGCTCCGGACGATCGAAAGGGAAGGGCACATGGCCATCGAAGAGGTCGTCGTCAAGCGGATCTCCCCGGTCAGGCTGGCCGAGCTCAGCGCCGTCGCGGCGAGCTACGACAGCCAGGACATCACTCCCGTCATCCGGCCCCTGTACGACGAGTTGTTCCCCCGCCTCGAAAGAGCCGGGGTGGCACCGGCCGGGTACGGCATCGCCCACTACGAACCGGTGGAGGACGGCTCGGTCGTCGTGCACGCCGGGGTCGAGGTGACGGCGGAGGCGTCGCGGAGCCACGACTTCCAGATCGTGGACCTGTCTGCGATCGAGACGGCCGCCACGATCGTCCATCGGGGGGCGATGGACGGGGTCGAATCGACCTACCAGGTGCTGGCCCACTGGGTCGAGGAGCACGGTTACCGCAGCCTCGGCCTGGCCCGGGAGGTCACCCTGGAGTGCCCGGCCGACCCCGGCGGATGGATCACCGAGCTCCAGCTCGCCATCACGGCCGCGTAGCCTCCGGCTGCCCGGCGAGCGGCTCGGCCGGCCGCTCGCCGGGTGCCGCGGCGGGGACGCGGACGACGATTCCCCCCGGCACGACCTTGGCCTTCAGCTTGGTGACGGTGTCCTTGGCGCCGCCGTCCAGCTCGTAGGTCATGGGGGCGCCGAGCCTGGCGCGGACCTTACGGGCCCGGGTCATCCGCACGAACGGGGAGTCGTCCGACCGGCCCGTGCTCATCCGGCCGAGCACGCGGGCCCACTGGACGGGTCCCTTGGCCGTGGTCACGCCGACCTCCAGCCAGCCGTCGTCGGGGCGGGCGTCGTCGAACGCCTCGATGCCGCCGGTGATGGTGCCGACGTTGCCCAGCAGCAGGCAGCTCGCCTCCCCCTCGAACCACGTCACCCCGTCGAGCTCGACCTTCATCCGCACGAGCTCGCCGCGGACGTGCCGCAGGCCGGTCCACACGTAGGCGGCCCGGCCCAGCCTGTCCTTCAGCCCCCGGTCGGCGTCCTTGATCATCTCAGCGTCGAAGCCGACGCCCGCCATGACGGCGAAGTGCTCGCCGTTGACCTTGCCCAGGTCCAGCCTCCGGCTCTCGCCGTGGAAGGCGATCCGCACGGCCTCGGGCAGGTCCTCGGGAACGCCGAGGTTGCGCGCGAAGAGGTTGGCCGTCCCCGCCGGGATGATGCCCACGGTCACGCCGGAACCGGCGAGCGCGTCCACGCAGCGCTGCACCATGCCGTCCCCGCCCCAGACCAGGACCAGCTCGGCCCCCTCCTTGAGGGCCCTGCGCACCCGCTTGGGAGCCTTCCTGCTCTTGGGGACCTCGTACCAGAGCAGTCTGCCCACGCCCTCGTCGGCCAGGAGCCTGCGCAGCTCGTCCAGCCCGCCGCCGAGTGACTTCCTCCGGTGGGCGATCACCGCGACCGTGCCGACCCGGTGCCTGTGCCGCAGCATGGAGACCCTCCCGATAACGTCGCCGTGGGTGCTCACCGACGGCTGCCCCCGCGCCGCGTCCGCAAACGCCGGGCCGCCCGGTCCCGCCCCTCGGCGAGGCGATCCTCAGCGGGTCCTTCAGCGGAGTCCTTCAGCGGGAGGGAGGCGTGAACTCCTCCCCCGCGGTCAGACGCTCGGCCAGACCGGTCGCGGTGGCGTCACGGCCAGAACCTCGCCTCGGGGAAGCGCCGGGACGGCCCGTCGAGCAGCGGCCGGGACCGCCCGCGCAGGTGCAGGTCGAAGAAGGCGCCGACGTACTCGCGGGTGATCGCCACGGCGCGGGGGCCGGAGATCGAAGCGCCGGTGTCGACACCGAGCCGGCCGGCGAACAGCGGATAGTCGGTGAAGGACGTGTGGTCCATGCCGTCGACCGTGAGCCAGCGCTTCCAGCCGGTCATCCGGAGCCAGTCGCGCCCCCAGGTGGTGTCCCTCCCGCCCGGCTCGTGGATCTTCCCCGCGCCCATCAGCATGAACGGCCGGGAAAGCCCTCCGTCGGGAACCGGGATGTGGAAGGTGCCGTCCATGTTGATCCCGGCGCGTACCCGGGGGTCGCCGAGCATGGTCCAGGTGGCGCTGTTGCCGCCGATGGAGTGACCGGCCATCCCGATCCGGGAGGGGTCGATCAGCCCGGAGTACCTCCAGGCCGGGCGCGGCCCGGTCAGCCGGTCGATCACGAAGGAGACGTCCGCCGCCCGGCCCCTGGTCGTCCTGTCGCCGAACTCCGGGGAGCCCCACGACTGGCAGGCGACGCAGGTCGCGGTGCGCCCGCCGGGAAGGGCCGTGCCGAAGGACTCGTACGTGTGGTCGATGCCCGCCACCACATAACCCCTGCTCGCCAGGTCCTCGGCCAGGGCCGTCAGCGAGCTGCGGGGCAGGGTGAACCCCGGAGACAGCACGACGAGGGGAAGGCCGTGCCCGAGCGGCGGGGCGTCGACGAAGGCGTTGGTCCGCGTCCCGCTGAGCACCTCTCCGGGCACGCCGTCGACCCCCTGCCCCTCCAGTAGCAGGGACGACTCCTCCGGAGTCATGTACGGGGCCCGTCTCCCGTGGGACGCCCGCGAGGGGTACCACAGCGAGACCATGAGCTCGCGCGCCCTCTCCTCGGGCACCCACGGGTCCGGGCGGGAGTCGTCGACCAGGTGCAGTGTCGTCGTGCCCACCTGGTGCGGGCCGGTCGGCCTGGACAGGCCGAGAGTCGCGCCGCGTACGGCGGGGACCTCTGCCGCGGCGGGCGTGGCGAACGTGAGCAGCGCGATGGCGGCGGCCAGGGCGCCGCGCAGGACGGATGTCGGCATACCGGAGATCTTTCTCGGCGGCCGTCCGCGCGCGCTTCGGCTGAAAGGGCGATCCGGGACGTACGACTTCCGCGGGTGAGATACGACGCCGGTCGCAGACCGGCGTCCGCGCGAAGGCGGTGTCCCGGCCGGCGGGCGCGACCGGGATCCGGCCCGTGCGCCCGGCCGGGGCCGCGGGCGGCCCGTGAGAACCCGTCCGGCCGCACCCGACGAAAGTCAGGGGTGGCGGGTGTCTTCCGGGTCGTGTGCCGGGGCGCGGGGATTTCTAGCGTGGCCGTCGTCGGCGAGACGATCGGAGTGGGCCGTGTGGTGGAAGGCCGTGTGGTGGAAGGCCGTGTGGCGGAACAGGGACCGGTGGCGGGGCACGGTGGTCACCGTGGCCGCCGTGATCACGGTGGTCATGGGATCGGTCGTTCCCGTGGCGCCGGATCCGGCGTTCGCGTGGGAGGGGCCGGATCCGGCGGCGATCGAGCGGGTGGTGACCGGCTTCGCCGGGCGGGCGGGCTATCCGGGCGTCGCCGTCGCGATCACCAAGGGCGGCCGGGTGGTCCACGTGGCGGGCTACGGCCACGACTCGACGGGGGCGCCCGTGACGGGCACGACCCCGATGCCGGTGGCCTCGGTCGGCAAGTCGTTCACCGCGCTGGCCGTGATGCGGCTGGCCGAGGCCGGGAAGGTGACTCTGGACGCACCGGTGCGCGACTATCTTCCCGGCTTCCGGATCGCCGATCCGCGAGGGGCGCGGATCACCGTGCGCCAGCTGCTGAACCAGACCTCCGGGCTCACCGACCGCACACTCGCGGAGAAGAGCCTGCCGCAGCCCGCTTCGCCCGCGGACGCCGTCCTGCGGGCCCGGCGCGCGACGCTCGCCGCCGAACCCGGGACGAAGCACTTCTACACGAACACGAACTACCACATCGCCGCCCGGCTGGTCGAGGTCGTCACGGGCGAGCCGTTCTCCGGCCATCTGCGGCGTCACGTGTTCGGCCCCCTCGGCATGCGGGCGAGCACCGCGATCGACCTCACCCCCCGTGACCTGCCCCGGGGAGTCGCCAAGGGACACGTCTACGCCTACGGGGCGTCCATCCCGGCCACCGAGCCGGAGCGGTTCGTCGGCGGCTCCGACGGCGTGATCACCACGGCCGAGGACATGGCCCGATGGCTGATCGTCCAGGGCAACGGGGGCAGGGCCGCCGACGGCACGCGGCTGCTCTCGGCCGGGAGCGTCGCGGCCATGCACACCTCGTCCGATCCCCGGTGGACCTACGGGATGGGCTGGGACACCGACGGCGGGGGCCGCGTGCGGCACAACGGGGTGTGGTTCACCTACACCGCGAGCCAGCTTCTCCTCCCCTCCGGCTACGGCATCGCGGTCCTCGGCAACAGCGGCATCGGCCTGGGCAACGAGGGCACCGACCAGCTGGCGAACGAGCTGGCCGCCCTCCTGACGGGTGGTGATCCGCCCTCCCCCGCCCCGGCGCGCCTGGTCGCCGACCTGGTTCTGGCCGGTCTGACCCTGGTGAGCCTGCTCCTCGGCGTCCGCAACCTGCGGCGGGCGCGGGCCTGGGCCGAGCGGTTCGCCGGCCGGCCCGCCTGGCGGCCCGCCGTGCGGCTGCTGCCCCGGCTCGTCCCCCTGGCCCTGGCGGTCTCCCTCCCCGTCCTGCTCGGCCTGCTCGTCGGAGGCGGGCGCGACATCACCCGGCTCCAGCTCGGCTACTACTCGGTGGCGCTGGTCACGTGGACGACGGTCGCGGCCGTGGCGAACGCCGGCGTGCTCGTCGTCCGCACCGCCGTGCTGGCACGGCTGCGCCGGTCGGCCGCCGCCGGGCGCACCGCCGGGGCGTCGTCCTGACCACCGCGAGGTAGCTTTGGTAACCGTGAGAGGCTGGGGCGGACGGTCGGGGACGTCACCCGTCCCGCCGTGGGCGCTGACCGTGCTCGCTGTGCTGCTGGCCGTCGTCGCCCTGTCGTATGACGAACTCCCGGGATGGGCGCTGGCCTGCGCGCTGCTGGCGCCCGTGACCGCCGGGGCGCTGCTGGCGGCCCGCCCCCTGGTCTCGCTCGGGGTGTGCGTGGCCGCGAGCCTGGCGACGGCACTGGCCCTGGGCGGCTCCGTTCCCGTGTGGAGCGTCGCGCTGGGCGCGGCACTCGGTGTGATCGCCTTCCTGACCGGCCGCCGGGCGCCCCGCCCGCTGCCCGCGCCGGCCGTCTTCGCGGCGGGGGCCGTACTGGACCTCCCGCTCAGCCTGGTCGCCGGGGACGTCTGGGCCTGGGCCACCGGGCTGCTGACGCTGACGCTGACGGTGGTGCTGCCGTGGACCCTGGGCCGCTCCATCCGCCAGCAGGCCGAGCTGGTGGCGGCCACCGCCGAGCGGGCCCGGCTCCAGGAGCGCGCCCGAATCGCGCACGACATGCACGACACGCTCGGACACGAGCTGAGCCTGCTGGCGCTGCACGCCGGGGCGCTCGAGATGGCACCCGACCTGGAGGAACGGCATCGGGAGGCGGCCGCCCGGCTGCGGGCCGGTGCCGGTTCGGCGACCGAGCGGCTGGCCGAGATCATCAGCGTCCTGCGCGACGACGGGCCCGCCCCGCTCCGGCCGGGCCCGGAGGACGTCGAGGACCTCGTCGACCGGGCCGTCCTGGCCGGGGTGGCGGTGTCCCTGGAGTGGGAGGGAGCACGGCGGCTGCCGCCCGTGGTCGACCGGGCGGCCTACCGTGTCGTCCAGGAAGGACTCACCAACGCGATGAAGCACGCGCCCGGGACCGCCGTGCGCGTACGGCTGGCGACCGCGCACGCCACGACCGTCGTCACCGTGGCCAACGCCCTGTCTCCCGGGCCGCGGCGAGCGTTCCTGCCGCCGAGTCCGCGGCGAGCGTTCCTGCCGCCGAGTCCGCGGCGGGAAGGCGGCGGGGGCGGTGGGGGCGGTGGGGGCGTCGGCCTGATCGGCCTGCGGGAGCGGGTCCGGCTCGCCGGCGGGACGTTCCAGGCCGGGGTCAGCGGCCACACGTTCGAGATGACGGCCACGCTGCCGCATACGGAGGAACCATGATCCGGGTACTGCTGGCCGACGACGAGGTGATGATCAGGGCCGGGGTCCGCGCCATCCTCACCACGGACCCCGGCATCGACGTGGTCGCCGAGGCGGGCGACGGGCGGGAGGCCGTCGAGCTCACCCTGGCGCACCGTCCCGACGTCGCCCTGCTCGACGTCCGCATGCCCCGCCTCGACGGCCTCTCCGCCGGTGCCGAGATCGTCCGTGCGGCGCCCGAGGTGGCCGTGGCCGTCCTCACCACCTTCGGCGACGACGCCTACCTGACCCGGGCGCTCGACAGCGGTGCCCGGGGCTTCCTGCTCAAGTCCGGCGACCCGCGCGAGCTGATCGCCGGCGTTCACGCGGTCGCCGCGGGCGGCGCCTACCTGGCGCCGAAACCGGCCGCGCGGGTGATCGGCAGGCTGCGCTCGGCCGGGCTCGACCGCGCGGTGACCGCGCGCGCCAGGATAGGGCTGCTCACCGAGCGGGAACGCGACGTGCTGACCCTGCTCGGCACCGGGCTGTCCAACGCCCAGATCGCCAAGCGCCTCAACGTCACCGAGGGCACGGTCAAGGGACATGTCAGCGCCATCCTCACCCGGCTCGACCTGGGCAATCGGGTGCAGGCGGCCGTCCTCGCCCACGAAGCCGGCCTCATCGCACCGTGACGCCGCGGCCGTGTGGGGAATCGAAAACGCCTTCGCACGGCCGAACGGCCGGAAAAACCGCGAAGGCCGCACGGTGTCCGCGTCCGCCGGAATCGTTCCACCGCCGGGTCGCCCATATGGCCCCGCATACCGAGTGAGACGGACCGATTATGGCCCGTCACCCTTAACGGCTCTCCGGCACGGTGACTTCGGGGCGCCGATACGAGGGGACGTCACCCGGACACGCGCCGGATACGGGAGCGCTCCTCCGCGAGCGGAGTGTCACAGAAGCACCCCAATTCCACGCTTTCCTGCATTCTTTCCGGGAAATCGGCGGAGATCCGTACGGTGAACGTAAGACGACCCCCGGATCCGATTCCCGAAAGGCGGCGCCCCGACACATAAAAGCCGGATAAAAGGAGAGATCCACTTCCGGCTCCGATGAGGCCGATCGGACCCCGGCGCCGCGACCTGAGGCGGCCGGGAAATCTCACGAAAAACCACCGGCGGATGCCGGGAACCCGGCGGAGCGCGGGCCGCCCGCCCCCGGGTGCGATCCGGTGGACGGGCGGCCCGGCCGGCGGGCCGGGGCTCAGCCGCCGAGCAGCGCCGCGACCGCGCCGGCCGTCTCCGGGTACCGGGCGAGCAGTTCCCTCACCTCCGTCTCCCCCTCCTCCTGGCCGCCGCCCGCGGGCCACTCCGCCGCGCAGCCGAGCAGCTCCGCCACGGCGTCGCACGTCCGCGGGTGCCGGACCAGCAGGCCTGTCACCGGCCCGCTCGGCGCGGACACCGCCCGGGCCGCCCGCGCGGGTGCGGCCGGCCGCTCCCACGGCGGGGCCCAGGCGTCCAGCTCGGCCAGCCTGCCGGGGAAGGTACGGCCCGCCTCCCGGACGAGCACGGGCACCAGCTCCAGCGCGTACCGGCGCAGCGTCGTGATCAGCGTCGGCAACCACGGCAGCAGGACGGAGTCGGGCAGCCGCGCGAAGGCCTTGGACAGCACCTCCACCACGAACGGGGCCAGGGCCGGGACGGGTTCGAGCGCCTGGACGAACCCGCTCAGGTAGAGCGGGAAGGCGGGGACGACGAGCGGGTTGTCCAGCAGTTCGTCGCACCGGGCACGCAGTTCGTCCCGCGGCAGCAGGCCCAGCTGCGTCTTGGCCGCCCATAGCAGCGCCACCTTGGCCGGCGCCTCCGGATGCGACTGCCGTACCGCCAGTTCCAGCTGGGCCCGGTCGCAGCCCAGCGACAGCGCGAGGCTCTCCAGGGTGAACAGGAAGCCGAGCATGGCGCCGACCTGGCGGACGCCGGTGTCGTCGTCGGCGAAGGCGGTCGGCAGCAGCGTGCAGTAGTGGGCGTACCCGGCCGTGACGAACGCCTCGCACCAGGCCGGCAGAGCCGGTTCGGCGGCCCGGTAGTGGGCCAGCAGCCGGCGGATCCGGCGCAGCACCTCGGGGGCGTCGTCGACGGTGCGCTCGGCGGCCAGCAGTTCCACCGCGCGGTTGCCGAGTTCGTCGGCGAAGCGGCGGCTTCCCAGATAGAGGATGGCGTCCTCCACCGCGGCGAGCGCGACCCCCGCGGTGGCCTGCGGTTCCCACACCTTGCGGCGCAACCGCTGCTCCAGCACCTGCTCGACGGTGACGCCCTCGTAGCCCAGCTCGATGATCGACCGCTGGTGGCGGCCGATCGCCAGGTCCCAGCTCTCCTGGATCGGCCGCTCACCGAGGCGGCGCGCCCCCATGATGGGCCGGACCGCGTCGTCGGGCAGCAGGTAGCGCAGCGTCCACAGCAGGTCCGAGCACGGCACCAGCTCGGGTTCCGTCATCAGGTCCATCAGCACCCGCTGCTGGGTGCGCCTGCTCAGGTCCAGCCCGAGCGGTTCCAGCCGGTCGTACACGTCGCGCGCCAGCGGGGGGAGCGCGTCGTATCCGACCGCGCCGATCCGGTCGCCGCCCAGCAGGATCTCGCACAGGCGGCGTACGTCGCGGCGGCCCGGCACGACGTCCTTCTCGATGCAGGTGACCGCGGCGTCCTGGAAGTCGTACGGCGTCGGCCTGGCCCGGCCGCGCATCCCGGCGAGCAGGATCGACGTCTCGAACACCGCGATGGCGTCGGCCGTACTGGCCAGGTAGCCGTTGCGGCGGGCCAGCCGCACGATGTCGACGCACCACCCGCGCAGCTCGTCCTCGTCCAGGCCGTCCAGCACGGGCGGGGTGGCCAGGAAGCCCGTCAGCCGGTCGGCGGCCGGTTCCGGCGGGGCGGGCGGTACGGGCTTGGCGGCCTTCGCGGCCCGCGAGCGGGTGCGGCCGCCCTTCTGCCCCTCCAGCCGGTACGGCGTGACGCCCCCGCGGGTCGCCGCCTTGGACCAGGTCGCCGCGGCGATCGACACCGACCCCTGGGCCAGGCCGAACTGGGCCTCGATGGCCGAGTGGCTGGAGGGGATGAGCCCGTACAGCCAGCGCGTGGCCGTACGGGGGGTGATGGCGTACGGCGGCGCGGCGGACGCCAGGCCGAACTCGTCGACCCGGCTGACGGCGTGGAAGGCTCCGCACACGTACAGGCAGTCCGCCGGGTCGGTGCCCGACGTGGCGAGGTGCTCGCGGATCCGGGTCCACATGTAGCGTTCGCGTTCCTCGTCACGCTCCAGGCGGTCGTCCGAGGAGGGACGCAGGCGCCGGAACAGGCTGCCGATCAGCGCCATGGCCTGACGGTAGGTGTCGTAGTCCACGCCGGTCAGCGGCTGCTCGACGTACTGGTCCCACCACTCGGACCAGTGCCGGACCTTGCCGTGGTGCAGCAGGTGCGCCTCGAGCTCGGCGAAGCGGGGCCGCAGGTCACCGATCTCGACGCCCACGGCGTCGCCGTGCAGGGCCGCCTCCTCCCCCGGCCCGGCGGTGCCTGCCGCGTCGGCCTCGTCGCCGGTGCCGGCCGCGGCCCCGGCGTCCGCGCTCTCGTCCGGCTCGCGGGGCAGCCACTGGAAGACGTGGTCCACCGAGCGGTCGACCAGCACCAGCTCGACGCCGGGGGTGTCGAGCGCGTAGGCGATGGCCTGGTACTCCGCCGACGCCTCGGTGACCGGCGCCACGACGCTGAGCGGGCCGGAGCCGGGCGGGAAGCCGTCGAGCTGGGTGGCGAACGCCTGCAGCGCCACCGGCAGCCGGCAGTTGCGCAGCTCCTCCAGGATCGGGCGCAGGTCCTCGCACAGCTCCAGGTAGACGACCTTGGGCCGTTTGTCGCGCAGCCGCCGGGTCATGGCCAGCGCGGAGGCCGGTGAGTGGTGGCACACCGGGAAGATCTCGAGTTCCTCGCGGAGCACCCGGTCGACGTCGTCGACCATGCCGGACAGGATGCCGGGCAGGGCGTCCCGGCCGCCGGAGAAGGTCTCGGCGGCGTCGAGGAGTTGCTCGCGCAGGGCGCCGAAGGTGCTCATGACAGAGTGGAGATCGCCTGGCGGCCGCCCTCGAGGAAGTTCGTCCACTCCCCGCCGTCCTTCTTGCTGCGCGGTTCGACGACGCCGTGCCAGTACTTGTTCAGAATGGCCAGGTCCTCGGGGGCGCGCCTGGCCAGCGAGCCCACCAGGGCTCCGGCCAGCGTCTCGGCGCGCAGCGTGCGGTCGCCGAAGAAGTGGCTGTGCAGGATGGCGTCCTCCAGCACGCCGATCTGCTCGGCGGTGGACAGCGCCGACTCCAGCTTCTCGTCCTCGCCGGTGGCCGACGCCGCCGCGGTGCGCAGGTCGGCGAAGCTCTGCAGCAGGATGTCCAGCAGCGTGGGCGGCAGCTCCAGCTCGATGCGGTGCCGGCGCAGCAGCTCCGTGGTGCGGAAGCGGACGATCTCCGCCTCGCTGGACTTGCTCGTCACAACCGGGATGCGGACGAAGTTGAAGCGCCGCTTCAGCGCCGAGGACAGGTCGTTCACGCCCCGGTCGCGGCTGTTGGCCGTGGCGATGATCGAGAAGCCGGGCCGGGCGAACACGGTGTTGTCGGTGTCGAGCTCGGGGATGGACACGTACTTCTCGGACAGGATCGAGATCAGGGCGTCCTGCACGTCGCTGGTCGATCGGGTCAGCTCCTCGAAGCGGCCGATCATGCCCTGTTCCATCGCCGTCATGATCGGCGAGGGGATCATCGACTCACGGGACTGGCCCTTGGCGATCACCATGGAGACGTTCCACGAGTACTTGATGTGGTCCTCGGTGGTGCCCGCCGTCCCCTGGACGACCAGGGTGGAGTTGCGGCAGATGGCGGCCGACAGCAGCTCGGCCAGCCAGCTCTTGCCGGTTCCGGGGTCGCCGATCAGCAGCAGGCCCCGGTCGGAGGCGAGCGTCACGATGCTGCGCTCGACGAAGCTCCGGTCACCGAACCACTTCTGCGAGATCTCCCGGTCCAGGCCGTCGGAGCGCTCGGAGCCGAGCACGAACAGCCGGACCATCCGGGGGCTGAGCCGCCAGGAGAACGGCTTGGGGCCGTCGTCGACCGACTCCAGCCAGTCGAGCTCCTCGGCGTACTTCACCTCGACGGGCGCGCGCAGCATCTCATTGGTCATTGAGGGGTCTCCTAAGCGAGGAAGTTCTTGAGTTCGAACACGAGTTTGCGGATGTGGCCGGAGATGACCGGCGTGCCCAGGTTCTTGAGCTTCTGCCGGAACCACGGGTTGACGCTCTGCTGGCCGCCGCTGTTCACCGAGCCCACCGGGATGATCCGGACACCGGAGCGGTGCAGGGCCTCCAGCCCGGCGTAGACGCCGTCGCAGTTCCATTCGTAGAAGTCCGAGATCCACACGACCACGGTGTTGCGCGGGTCGGCGACCTTCGGCTGGGCGAGGGCCAGGGCGGCCGTGCCGTCGGTGCCGCCGCCGAGCTGGGTGCGCAGCAGCACCTCGAACGGGTCGTGTACCCACGGGGTGAGGTCGAGCGCGCGGGTGTCGTAGGCGACGAGGTGCACGTCGACCTTGGGCAGCCCGGCGAAGATCGACGCCAGGATGGTGCAGTTCACCATGGCGTCGACCATCGAGCCGGACTGGTCGACGACCACGATCAGCCGGGCGGGCGTGGTGCGTCTGGCGGTGCGCCGGTAGTACAGCCGGTCGACGTAGAGCCGCTGGTCCTCGGGGTTGTAGTTGGTGAGGTTCTTCCAGATGGTGCGCTCGACGTCGAGGTTGCGGAACACCCGCTTGGGCGGTACCGACCGGTCGATGACGCCCGCGCTGGCCTTGGCGACCTGTGTGCGCAGCACCTCGGCGACCTCGTCGACGAACCTGCGGATCAGCGCCTTGGCGTTGGCCAGCGCCACCCCCGACAGGTTGGCCTTGTCGCGCAGCAGCTGCTCGACGAGCGACATGCTCGGTGTCAGCTGCCTGGCCAGGGCCGGGTCGGCCAGGACCTCGCGCAGCCGCATGCGGCTGACCAGGTCGGCCTCCAGACCGGCCAGCATCCCGGCCAGCTCGCCGCTCCCGTATCCGGCCCCCGGCCCGTTTCCCGCTCCGGTTCCGCCTCCGCCTCCGGCCGCGTTTCCCGCTCCGCCTCCCGTTCCGGCCGCGTTTCCCGCTCCGGCTCCCGTTCCGGGCCCGGCGCACAGGGCCTGCCTGAACCAGCCGGCGTCCTGCTGCCAGGCCGCGAGCCGGGTGGCGGTGACGTCGCCCGTTCCGGTGGAGAAGACGTTGAGCAGCAGCTTCGACACCAGGGCGGCCCTGCGCACCTCGTCGCCGGGGGCGTCCTCCTCCGGCGCGAGCAGGTTCTGGAACTCGGCGGCCAGCTCGGGAAAGCGCTGCACCAGGTTGTCGACCGACACCGAGGGGTCGAGCAGGGCGGCGGGCAGGCCGAGATCGTCGACGACCGCCATGCTCGCGGTCTCCAGCGCGGGCTGCTCGTCGTGGTCGAAGAGCCGGGCGAGCAGCCGCCAGTAGAGCACCTGCCGCCGGTTGCGCGCGGCGCTCATCGAGGCGTCGTCACCGGCCGTACCGCCCTCGCCCGCCGCGGCGCCGGCGCTCACCGGGGCGCCGTCGCCCGCGGGGACGTCCTCGCCTGCGGGGATCTCGTCACCCGCGGGGATGCCCGCGGGAATGTGGTCGCTCATCGTCTCAGCAACCGTCCGGCTCGCTCGCGGAGCACGGCGACGGCGTCCCCGGCCCTGGCCTCGGCCTTCACCACCTTGGGGTCGGTGGGTCCCAGCGCCCAGTCGCCGGTGCCGGCCTCGACCGTCGTCTTCTTGACCTTCGCCTGTACGGCGAGCGGCTGCAGCAGCCAGCGGCCGCCGTCCCAGCGGACCAGCCCGACGCACGCCGAGGAGTCCACCACCAGCTTCGGCGTGAGCGGCCCGCAGGCGGGCAGCCTCTCGGTGTCCACGGCGAGCACGGTGCCGTCCAGGTCGAACGAGCCGTCCTCGGTGACCCGGTAGCCCTCCACCAGCACGGGTTCGGCGATGCGCACCGGATGGCGCTCCAGGGGCGCCGCCGCCGGGGCCAGCGCGTCGGCGAGCAGCAGCCGGGCGGTGGTGAAGGGGTCGGCGGGCTTGCCCGGCAGGGCTCGGTCGTCGTGCCAGATCAGGTCGCCGCCACCGAGCAGGGGCAGGTCGGTGACGTCCAGGGCGCGGCGATCCGTCAGCGCGGCCAGCAGTACGGGGTGGCGGTGCAGCAGCTTCCACACCGCGGGCCCGGTGATGGTGTCCACCTTGGCGGCGGTGACGGCGGTCCGCACCAGCCGGGCCCGGCCGCCGCCCGCGGGTTCCAGGACGGCGTGGACCTGGCACTGGACCGCGGTGCCGTGCTCGTGCACGTCGACGCCGAGGATCAGCAGCCGCCCCGACACCGTTTCCACGGGCTGAACGGCGCCGGGCAGGACACCGTCCTGTGACAGCAGCACGGCCCGGCTCCACAGGTCGGCCCAGCGCCGCACCGGCAGGTGCTCCATCGTGCCGACCGGGCAGGAGGCGCGCAGTTCGGCCGCGAGGCCGTCCAGCAGCACCGCGAGCCTGCGCTGTCCCGGCACGGCCAGCAGTGCCTCGATGATCTGGTCGGCGGTGGAGACCAGGTCGTGGTCGACGCCTCGCCAGCCGGTGATGGCCAGCTCGCGCAGCCAGGACCGGACACCGCCGAGCAGGTTGCCGGCGCCGTCCGCCCCGGACTCCGGCGCGGCCTGCCAGGGGGCGCGTTCGCGTCCCAGTGCCGTGTCCAGACCGGCGACCAGGGCGTCGTGCACGGCGCCGAGCAGGGCGGTCCGGCCGCCGGCCAGTGCCGTCAGGTGCTCCTCGGCGATCGAGCCGGAGGCGACCTTGGCCGCGGCCTCCGCCAGGCACTCGCCGATCGGGGTGGCCGCGAAGGCCCCGGCCAGGGCGGTCAGCGCCTCGGCGCGCTCCTCGGCGAGCCGGGCGAGGCCGTGCGCCAGGGCGTCGTCGAAACCGGTCACCAGGGCGAGCGCCTCCCCGGCGCCCTCCGGGTCGCCCTCCACCAGGGCGGCCAGCTGTACGGCGAGCATCAGCGCACCACCCCCGCGGCCGGGAACCATTGCAGTTCGGGAATCGGCACGGTGGTGTCGGGCACCTCGAGGTAGGCCAGGTGGCGCAGGAAGCGACTGAACACCACGGCGGCGGGGGCGGACTCGTGGGTGCCGCTCAGGCAGCCCATCAGGGAGGCGCCCTCGGGAACGTCGACCTGCAGGTAGCGGGCCACGCGGCCGATGCCGTACTGCAGGACGGCCTCGGCGGCCAGGGCGTGCAGGTGCTTGCACGGCGCGCCGTACAGGCCGCCGCACGGGCGGTTGTTGTTGGTGCTGCAGTTGTAGGCGTGGGTGCCGGCGGCGATGGAGGAGACGTAGACCCGGCTGATGTCCGAGCCGCTCGACACCACGCCCTGGAGCCGGCCGTCCGCCAGCTCGACGAAGGGGACCTTCGCCAGCTTGCGGGGCTGGACGGGCGGCACCACCCGCACCCTGCTGTGTTGTTCCCACACGGCTGCGCCGTCGGGTGAACGGTCAATCATGATCGGGAAGGTAGCGGACCTCTCCGACAGAAACGACACGGCCGGACGTCTCCGCGGGACCGCCGGTTCCATAATTCCGTCCGGCGGCCCTACCAGATGGCCGCGGGGAGGCGGCCGCTCTTTCGGGGGGCGCGGGGCCCGCCGTCAATCCGCACCGTCAATCCGCACCGTCCCGACAGGTTTCCGCCCCCGGCCGGCGCGCGACCCGCCGGCGAAATCAGGAATCCACCGTGAAAAGCGCCGGAAAAAAATGCGAACGAGCAAATTTGGAGTCATTCAAAAAGAACGGACAATTACAGAATACCAAATTCGAAAACGGAAGCGCATCATTCCCGGAGCCGGGATCCTTTCTCGCGCCGATGCCACCCGGAGTCGTTTCGCCGGGCCTTTCGAGGGACATTCGGAAAACGGCGCGACGCGACCGCCCGCGAGTGATCCGCGCGACGCCCGGATCCGGACGCCGATCCGGACGCCGACCCGGTCCACCCCCCGCGCGATCCGGCGTGCACGCCGTCCGGCGCCCGGCCGCCGCGCGCCCGCGGAACCGAGGTCTCCGCATCCGACCGGACGCGCACTGGAAACGTTCTTTCCTGTTCGCGGGCGGGTCTCCGGGCGCCCGCCCCGTCCCGGCGGGCACGGGGCCGGTCCGGCCGGGGCGACCGCCGCGCGCGAAGTCCGGCCGACCGGCGAGCCGCTTCCGGCCCGCCGCCGATCGCGCGGACGCCTCCGGCGCGGAGCCGGCCACACAGTGCCTCCACAGTGCCTCCACAGTGCCTCAACAGCGCCCTCACAGCGCCTCCCGCAACGCCCACGCAGAGCTCCCACAGGGCCCCGGCCGGGGCTCCACCGCAGGTAAACCGCCATATGGCCGAGCGCGCGGCCCCGGCCGCCCCACCTCTCCGGCGGAGACCTCGGCGCCGGACCCGGCGGCCGGACGCGGCCGGCGTCGTACGCCACCCCGAGAAGGACAAAGAGGGATGTTCGTGGTGACCAGGCGCTATTCCGGCGATCCTAAATCTTCACAGGAATTGATTGACTATTCCCGCGAAATGGGAATACTTAGGACCTTGGTTGGCGGATCCCCCGGCGATAATCGTATGTGATGAACGGTTGTGGTCGTCCGTGCCGACCCGAGGTTCGCCCGTGTCCCGGTGGAAAGTGAGGTGTCGGCTGTGCTGGCCGATCGGATCCGCGACAGCCTCACTGCGCGGCCGAAGGAGGCCGCCCGCCGCAGGGCCCGGGGCGACCACGGGGCGCCCCCTGTCATGAGCGCCGCCGTGAACGGCCCGCACCCCGCCCGGGGTCCCGCCCACCGGATCCCGGCCCGGCCCCCGCGACCGGCGGCGCCGCACAGGCCCCGTCCCCGGCCCGGCTCACCCGCCGCCGAACGGACCGGCCGGCGCACCCACCCGGGCAGACCCACGCCCGGACGACCGTGTGCGGTACGGCCCGAGACGTGAACCGGCGTCAACCGCCGTCACACCGGGGCGGGAATCGCGGCGCCCTCGATCCCCGGGCCCGCGCCGCAGGCACCTCCGGCCCGCGACCCCACGCGCGCCCGCGCCGCTCACGGCCCGCCCCCCGCTGACTCTCGCCGCCGACGCCCGGCGACCTTTTGCCCTGCCTCTCTGATCCATGAAGGTGACCATGGCTCCAACCCCGTCGTCCGTCCCCTTACCGCCAGTGGTGCGGCGGCTCTGGCTGACCGCGCTGGCCCTCACCGCCTGCGTGGCCGCCTACGTCGTCGCCACCCTGCTGCTGTCCAGCAGCCTCGGCGGCGACTGGCAGGTGACGGTGATCTCAGGAGTGGCGACCGCGGCGGCCCTGGCGATGCTGGTCGCGATCTTCTCCCTGCGCCGCCGGCACCGGCAGGCGCTGGGGGCGCTGCTACAGCGCGACCGGTACATCGAGCAGCGGGAGGCCGGTTTCCAGCAGGAGATCGAGCGGCGTGACACCCAGTGGCGCGACCACCTGGTACAGCGTTCGCAGGCGCTGGACCGGGTGCTGCGCCATCTGGGAGAGGTTCGCCTCCCCGCGGCGCTGGACGGATCCGTGTCACCGCCCGCGCTGCACGACGCGCCCGTCGACGACGAGGTGGCGGCGGCGGTGGAACGGCTGGTCGACGAGGTCGCGCGCGCCGGGCGGGAAGGACGTGAACGGCAGGAGTCGTTGCGGCTGGCGGTCGTGGCCCTGGCCCGGCGGGTCCAGACGTCGGCGCACCGCATCCAGGAGACGGCCTCGCTGATGGCCGGCCGTCATCCGGGGAACGCCGACGTCCTGGAGTCGAGCATGAACGTCGACCACGCCGCGGCCCAGCAGGGACGGCACGCCCAGAGCCTGGCGGTGCTGTGCGGCGAGTGGCCCGGCCAGCAGTGGCCCAAGCCGCTGGCGCTGGTGGACGTGGTGCGGGCCGGATCGGCCCGGATCGTGGCCTACAAGCGCGTCGAGGTGTCGGGAGACCCGGACACGGCGGCCGCCGCCCAGGTGGTCGAGCCGCTGATCCACCTGGTGGCCGAGCTGCTGGCCAACGCCACGCAGTCCTCTCCGCCGAGGACGAAGGTGTCGGTGGCGGTACGCCACGTCCAGCGGGGCGCGGTCATCGAGATCGACGACGGCGGTGTCGGCCTCGACGAGCACCGCCTGGAGCAGGCACGCGAGGTGATCTCGGGGCGCCGGACGGTCGAGCTGGGCGAGGTGGGCGAGATCCCCCAGACGGGCCTCGCCGTCGTCGGTCACTACGTTCGCCGTTACGGGTTCCAGGCGGACCTGCTGCAGTCGCCGTACGGCGGGGTGCGGGCGGTGGTGCTGATCCCCGCCGAGGTCGTGGAGACCCTGGAGCCCGCCGGCGCCTTCTCCGCCCAGCAGATCGCCCACGAGTCCGGCCTCGCCGTACCGCCGCCGTCCACCCCCGGTTCCCTCTCCCGCGACATCGTCGCGGGCCTGCCGCAACGGAGGTCCCTGCGAGACCAGCCCCGCCCCGCCGCCGCTTCCTCCCCGGCCCCCGCGTCTCCTCCGCCCGCCCAGACCCCCGAGCAGGCGGGCGCGTGGATGACGGCGTACTTCAACCAGGCCTCTGGCGCCGAGAACAGCCCGAGTGCGGCCGCCGACGCCGGCGACGCCCCCGACAACAGATGACGGAGACGACGATGACGCAGACGCAGCAAGATCAGGACTGGATGATCGCCGAGGTCGCCTGGGTTCCAGGGGTGCGCCACGCCGTGGTGCTCAGCGCCGACGGGCTGCTCAAGGCACGCTCCGAGGGCACCGACCAGGCCGTCGCCGACCGCCTGGCGGCGGCCTGCGCCGGGCTGCAGTCCCTGGGGCAGAGCGTGGGCAGGGAGTTCGGCGCCGACGGCAGGGCCGTGCGGGAGCTGATGGTGGGGTTCGACGGCGGCTACCTGTTCGCGCGCACCGCGGGCGAGGGCTCCCACCTCGCGGTGGTCACCCACGCCGTGGTGGATCCCGGGCTCATCGCCCAGCAGATGCAGGCGCAGGTCAACAAGATCGGGCAGCACAACCTCAGTACTCCGGCACGCGGAATCGCCAAGACGTGAGCGGCCAGGACGAGTACCAGGACAGCGCCCTGCGGCCGTACGTGCTCACCGGGGGGCGGGCGCGCCCGTCGCGCAACACCATCGGCGTCGACACACTGCTGGTCATGGCCGACCCCGGCCCTCCGCTGCCGGTTTCGGCCAGCCGTCAGGAGCGCGCGCTGCTGCGCATGTGCGCCCGGCTGCTGTCGCTGGTCGAAGCCGCCGCCCACCTGGAGTTGCCGGTCAGCATCGTCACCATCCTGGCCTCCGACCTGGTCGACTCCGGCCACCTGACGGCACGCTCGGGCATCCCCGAGGCCACCCGCCCCGACCAAGAACTACTGCAGGAAGTGCTGGATGGTCTCCGCAGGCTCCTCTGACCGCTATCTCCCCTCCACGGTGCAGCAGGCCGTGAAGATCCTCGTAGTCGGGGACTTCGGCGTCGGTAAGACCACGCTGATCGGTTCGGTCAGCGAGATCGAACCGCTGCGCACCGAGGAGAACATGACCCAGGCCAGCGTGGGCGTCGACGACCTCGCCGGCCTGGAGAGCAAGACCACCACCACCGTCGCGATGGACTTCGGCCGCGTCACCCTCAGCCCGCGCGTCGCGCTGTACCTGTTCGGCACCCCCGGCCAGCGGCGGTTCTGGGACCTGTGGGCCGGACTGGCCGAGGGCGCCGTCGGCGTCCTGGTCCTGGTCGACACGCGCCGCCTGGAAGGCAGCTTCGAGGTGCTCGACCAGCTGGAGCTGCACGGTGACACGCCCTTCGCCGTGGCGATCAACCACTTCCCCGACTCCAGGCACCACAGCACCGAGCAACTGCGCCAAGCCCTGGACCTGCAGCCCCAGACCCCCATCATCGACTGCGACGCCCGTGACCGATCCTCGTCGGTCCAGGCCTTGATCACCCTTGTCGAATACGCCTCTCGCACCCTCGTCGCTCAGGAAGTGTCCTCTTGACCTCCTCGCCGCCTCCCTCGGCCTGCCCCGCGCACGCTCTCACGACCGGTCTGCCACCCCTGTCGTCGGCCACGACGTGCGCGGACCCGCGCGGCGTCTACCGGCGGCTCCGCGAACAGTGGGGCAGTGTCGCACGGGTGGAGCTCGAGCCGGGGGTCGCCGCCTGGCTCGTCATGGGCTACGAGGAGATCCTGACCATCACCCGCCAGGAACGGCTCTACTCCCGCGACGCCCGCAACTGGCGTGATTTCCAGGAGGGCGTCGTCGCGCCCGACTCGGGGCTGGGGCCGATGATGTTCTGGCGCGCCAACGTCATCGGCGCCGACGGCGCCGAACACCGGCGGCTGCGCCGGCCTCTCGACTACGGCGTCGCGAAAATCGACCAGCGCCGCATGCGCCGTTCGGTGCAGGCCACCTGCACCGAGCTGATCACCGGATTCGCCGGGCAGGGCAGCGCGGACCTCGTCGCGCAGTACGCCGCGGTCATCCCCATGCTGGCCGTCGCCGACCTGTTCGGCCTGGACACCGGGCAGGGGCACGAATTGCTGGTCGCCCTGATGGCCCTGTTCGGCAGCGCCGACGACTCCCAGGCCGGCAACCGCCGGTTCGAGGAGATCCTCTCGGGCGTCATGCACGCCCGCCGCCACGCCCCCACCGGCGACCTCACCAGCGTCTTCCTCGCCAACCCCGAGCTGCGCAACGACGACGAGATCCTGCAGTCCATCGTGGTGATGGTCTCCGCCGGCTACGAGACCACGACGACCTGGATCGCCCAGACCCTGCGGCTGATGCTCACCGACCCGCGTTTCGAGGGCCGTCTGCGCGGCGGCCGCCTGGGCGTGGACGACGCCCTGGACGAGGTGCTGTGGCGCGACCCGCCCATGTCCAACATGCCCGCCCGCTACGCGCTGCGCGACACCGAGCTGGGCGGACGCCGCATCCAGCGGGGCGACGCCCTGATCCTCGGCCTGGCCGCCGCCAACGACGACCCCCGCGTGCACACCGACGACTCGTCCACGGAACTGGGCAACCGCGCACACTTGGCCTGGAGCGCCGGTCCACACGCTTGCCCCGCGCAGGTGCCTGCGCGGATAATAACCCGGACGGCCGTCGAAACCGCCCTGCACCTCCTTCCCCATCTGCGCCTGGCAGTCCCCGCCGAAGCGATCACCCCGCGACCCTCCCCCTGGACCCGTTGCCCCGCTTCCCTGCCGGTGCACTTCACGCCATCTGTCGCACACTCCACCGCCCGTCCCTGACCTCCCCCTTTTTGGCCTCCGACTGGTTTCCCCATGTCCGCGCCCACTGGAGAGAGCCCGTGACGATCCGCGAAACATCCTCGATTCCCGTTCTCACCCTCGATCCCACCGGTTCCGACCACCACGGCGAGGCCGCCCGCCTGCGCGAACTGGGCCCGGTGGTGCGCGTCGTCCTGCCGGGCGACGTGCACGCCTGGGCCGTCACCGGCCACGCGCTGCTCGCCGACCTGGTGACCGATCCCCGCGTCAGCAAGGACTGGCACAACTGGACCGCCATCCAGCGCGGCGAGATCGCCGACGACTGGCCGCTGACCGGCATGGTCAAGGTCACCAACATGGTGACCGCCGACGGCCGCGAGCACCACCGTCTGCGCAGGATCGTCACCCAGACCCTCACCCCGCGCCGCGTCCAGGACATGCGCCCCCGCATCACCGAGATCGTCGGTGCCATCCTGGACGCCCTGCCCTCCCACGCCGGCCCGGACGGATCGGTCGATCTGCGCCGGCACTTCGCCTACCCGGTGCCGATGCAGGTGATCTGCGAACTGACCGGGGTGCCCGACCACGAACGCCCCGAGCTACGGGCACTGGTCGACAGCATCTTCCGCTCCACCACCACCCCCCAGGAGGTGGTCGACACCCAGCGCGACATCTACCTGCTGCTGAACCGCGTCGTCGCCCTGCGCCGCGCGGACCCCGGCGACGACCTCACCAGCGCGCTGATCACCGCCCGGGACCAGGATCCCGGCGCGCTGAGCGAGGAGGAACTGGTCGGCACGCTGTGGCTGATGCTGTCCGCCGGCCACGAGACCACCCTGAGCCTGATCGTCAACGCCGTCCGTGCCCTGCTCACCCACCCCGACCAGCGCGCGCTCGCCCTGGCCGGCGACGACACCACCTGGGCCGCCGTGGTGGAGGAGACCCTGCGCTGGGACGCCCCCATCGGCAACTTCCTGGCCCGCTACCCGCTTGAGGACATCGAGATCGCCGGAGTCACCATTCCCGCCGGGGAGGCCATCCTGGCCCCCTACAGCGCCGTGGGCCGCGACGACACCCAGCACGGCCCCCACGCCGACCGCTTCGACATCACCCGGAAACAGAACAGGAACCTGGCCTTCGGCGGCGGCCCCCACCTCTGCCTGGGCGCGCCCCTGGCCCGGCTGGAGGCCGCCGTGGCCCTGCCCGCTCTCTTCGCCCGCCATCCCGACCTCGCACTGGCCGTCGACCCCGCGGCCCTCACCCCCGTCCCCTCCCTGTTCTCCAACTCCGTCCAGAGCCTGCCCGTCCATCTGAACGGCGCTCCCTGAGCGTGGCGGCCGCGTCCCGTCGCATCCGTGCGAGGGGACGCGGCCGCCCAGGCCGGTCCCCTCCAGCCGCCGTTCCCGTCCCGGCCCGCGCCGTCCGCCCGTGCCGCCGGCGTCAGGCCACCGGATATCCGGGAGTCTCCGGGGCGGACCGGCGGCCTCTGGGCCCCGGAAACGACGAAATCCCGTCCGATCGAGGTGATCGGACGGGATTTCGTGATGTCTCTCGGCCCGTTCCGGGAACAGGATCGAGTGGAGCTATGGGGATTCGAACCCCAGACCTCCTCCATGCCATGGAGGCGCGCTACCAGCTGCGCCATAGCCCCTTGCGACGCAGATGAAATCTTAGCCGACTTCTGGCACCTCCCGCGCCATCACACCGCAGACGAGCGCGACGAGAGCGGAGGCGACGGCGCTCGCGGTGACGATCGCGAAGGACAGGGTGTAGGCGCCGCGGGCGGGGACGGCGGTGCCCGCGATGGTGATCGAGGTCAGGAGCGCCGCGGTGATCGCACCGGAGACGCTGCCCCCGATGGAGCGGACCAGGGAGTTCACCCCGCTGGCGATGCCGCTCTGGTCCATCGGCACGTGCTGTACGGCCAGCGCCCCCAGCGCCGCGTAGGCGACCCCGAACCCCAGCCCCTGCACCGCGTTGGCGCCGATCAGGTCGAGGACCGAGGCGTTGAAGAACGTGAACCAGCCGAACGCCGCGGCGGTGAGGCCCGCGCCGATCGCGAGGGAGTAGGCCGGGCCGAAACGGGCGGACAGGCGCCCGGCCATGAAGGACGAGACCAGCATGGTCACGGTGCTGGGCAGGGCGTACAGCCCGACGTCGAGGACCGATCCCCCGAAGCCGTACCCGGCCGAGGAGGGCGTCTGGACGAAGCTGGAGACCAGCGTGAAGGAGCCGAACATCCCGAAGCCCAGCAGCAGCGCGGCCAGGTTGGCGGGCAGCGAGCGGCGGCCGACGAGCAGGTGGAGGCGGACCATCGGCGCCCGGGACCGCATCTGGCTGACCACCCACACCGCGCAGACGGCCGCCGCGGCCGCGAACAGCCCGAGCACGCGCCCGGAGCCCCATCCCCAGTCGTTTCCCTTGGAGACGGCCAGCAGCAGGCAGACGAGCCAGGAGGACAGCAGCAGCGCGCCGATCAGGTCGAGACGGCCTCCGGCCCGGACCCCGGTGTCGTGGGCGCTCACGGCGATGAGGACGACCGCGACGGCGGCGACCCCCGCCGTGATCCAGAAGACCGGATGGTGGCTGGTGGTGCGGTCGGCGATGAGGCCGGTGACGATCATGCCGAGGCTGCCGCCGACGCCCATGGTGGCGCTGACCACGCCGATGGCGGTCATCACCCGGGCGTGCGGGAAGGTGTCCCTGATCGTGCCGATGGCCAGCGGGATCAGCGCGGCCGACGCGCCCTGCACGGCCCGTCCCACGATCAGCACCGGCAGGGAATCGGACAGGGCGCAGATCACCGAGCCCAGCACGAGCAGCCCCGCGGTGAGCAGGATCATCCGCTTCTTGCCGTACATGTCCCCGAGGCGGGAGAGCAACGGCGTGGCGACCGCGCCCGCGAGCAGCGAGGCGGTGAAGACCCAGGCGATCTCCGCGACCGATGCGCCGAAGACGGTCATCAGCCTCGGCAGCAGCGGGATGACCACGGTCTGCTGCACGGAGACGACCATTCCGGCCGTGGAGAGCGCGAGCAGGGTGAGCCACAACGGCCTGCTCCGCCGCACGATGCCGGGCTCGATGGTGACTGCTCCTGCCACGCTTCCCCCGTTTCGACCTCTGCTTTCGCAATGAAATGGTAAATGATCGTCAAAAAGTGTCATCTACGAGGTCATGTGGTGCCGGAGGGCTCGCGATGCCCCTCGAACACTACGGTCATCGGGCGTTTCGAAGAGCGCAGCGACCCGCTGATCGGGACGACGAACCTTTCCGGACCGTCCCGGCGGGACCGGACGGTGTCCCGGACACCGGTCGGGCGCCGGCCGAGCGGGTGGCCGGACGGTGGCCGAGCGGGGGCCGGATGGTGGGCGGGGGCCGGATGGTGGGCGGGCGGCGGGCGGCCCGGTCACGGCGTCCGGCCGCTCGGAACGCGTTCCGCGCGGCCGATGTCCCGCGCTAGCCGACGAGCGTGTGCATGATCAGCTCGCTGCCGTCCGCCGACAGCTCCAGCGTGACGGCGACCGAGCCGAGCTCGGAGGTGCGCGTCAGGTGCGTGCCGCCGCACGGGATGGCCACCTCGCCGCCGGGCAGGTCACAGTGCCAGGTACGGCGTGCGGTCAGCTCGGGGCCGGGGCTCTCGATCCAGACCCGGGCGTCGGCGGCGATCCACTCCTTCAGCAGGTCGTTGATCCGCCGGACGGTCTCGGGGATGTCCTCGGCCAGTCCCTCGGCGGTGAAGCCCTTGCGGCGCAGGGACTTGCCCAGGCGGTAGACGTCCTGACTGCCGCCCCGCAGGATCCGCGAGGAGGTGATGGCCGTCTGGTCGAAGTCGGGACTGCCGAGGCCGTCGGCGGGGATCTCCTTGCGCCACCGGCCCGCCAGCGCCGCGTTGAGCGCGAGCGCGGCCAGGTGGCAGGCGGTGTGCCCGGCCGACAGTTCGTGGCGGCGCCTGGCGTCGACCACCAGCTCGACCTCTCCGGCCGGGACCGGCTCCTCGGTGACGTGGACGACCAGCCAGCTCCAGCCGGGGGCGCCTCGGCGCACCGGGATGTCCTCACCGATGCGGACGGCCGGCTCGCCGTCCGCGACGGCCCCGGTCACACAGTCGGTGACCGCGAGCCCGGCGATGGTCCCCAGGTCGGCGGGCTGGTCGGGCCAGGTGTGGTCGAGCGGGTGGAACGGGGTTTCGGCCACGATCGTCCCATGGCGGTCGCCGACCGGAACAGCCCCCACGACCTCCGACCTCTTCCGGGTCTCCCCCGCCGGATAGCCCACGATCGTCGATCCTGCGATGTGCATGTCCTCATCATGCCAGTACGGCTTGCGCCGCCCCCGAGGAGGCGCAAACCGTACTAGTGAGGGAGATATCAGGCGCCGAGAACCCGCTCGTCCTCCAGGAAACGGGCCTGGCCCGCGTACCAGCCGGTGGCGAACTGGACCCCGACCACCGCGAACAGCAGCAGGAACGGCAGGGTCCAGCCGCCGCTCGCCTCGTGCATCACGCCGACGACCAGGGGGCCGGCACCCGCGATGAGGTATCCGGCGCTCTGCCCGAAGGCGGACAGCGCGGCGGTGGCCTCCGGGGTGCGGGTGCGCAGGGCGAGCATGGTCAGCGCCAGCGGGAACGAGCCCATCCCGATGCCGACCATGACGGCGAACGCCCAGGCCAGGCTCACGGGAGCGAGCCAGAGGCCGAGGAAGCCGACCGTGTAGAAGGCCACGAAGGCCGCCACGACGGGCCGCTGGTCGGCGAACCTCGACGCGATCGAGGGCACGACCATGGACACCGGGATGCCGATCGCGGTGAAGACGCCCAGCGTCAGCCCGGCCTGCCCGGTGGTGTAGCCGCCGTCGACGAGCATCTTGGGCAGGAAGCCGAACATGATGTAGGCGACCATGCTCTGCGTGCCGAAGTACGCGGCGACCGCCCAGGCGAGCCTGCTGCGGATCAGGACCCGGGGACCGAGGTCGTTGCTGCCCGTGTCCCGCTCCGGCTCACTGCGCAACAGCGCAAGCCACGGAATGGCGGCGACAGCGGCCAGCGCCGCCCACACCCCGAGGGCAACGTGCCAGTTGCCGTCGGCGGCCTTCTGGATCGGCACGGTCGCGGCGGCCGCGAGCATCGTGCCGACCGCCAGGGCGGTGGTGTAGACGGTGGTCATGGTCCCGGCCCGGCCGGGGAAGTGGCGCTTGACCAGCGTGGGGATGAGCACGTTGCCCACGGCTCCGCCGGACAGCGCCAGGGCGCTGCTGAACAGGAACACCTCCGCCGAGCCGACCATCGCGCGGACGAGCAGTCCGGCGCCGAGGGTGACCAGGGCGAGCAGCAGCAGCCGGTGCTCACCCACCTTCCTGGCCAGGGCCGGGGTCAGCGCCCCGACCGAAGCGAAGATGAGCACGGGTAGTGTGGTGAGGAGCCCGACTCCGACGCCTGACATGCCCAGGCCGGACGAGATGTTGTCGAGGACCGGCCCCACACTGGTGACCGCGGTGCGCAGGTTCAGTGCGGCGAGGACGATTCCCAGCACGAGCAACCAGGCCAGAGGTCCGGTCGTTCCACGGGTGCGGCCCCGAGTCTGATGGGTGAGCACGCTCATGCGGGGTTCAGTCCTCCTTCAATCGACTTGCCCAATCATAGGATGATTGGCTGACCACAACTGTAACAGGACTGAAATCTTGGTTTGTTCCTGACCCCTGAAAGCCCTGACAACGTGAAAGCCGGGCCCCACCCTGGCTTACAGGGCGTGACCCGGCCTTCTCACCCGTCAGGCGCGAGGCACCGGCTCACGGGGAGCCGGAGCGCCGAGGAGCTCGGGGCTCAGACACGCGGCCCCGGGGTCGCGGGCGGCTCCTCGCCCGGTCTCCGGCCGGCTCCGGGCAGCGGGCCGCTGCCGGGAGGGGCCAGCGGAGACGGCGGCGGATACTCCTGGCCCACCGTGCGCGGGGGCGCCGGTTCGTCGAAGCCGTAGCCGTCTCCCGGGCCGCCCCCGGGCCGACCGGCCACGTTCGCCGCACCGTCCGCACCGGGCACACCGGGCGCGCGCACACCGCGGTCCTGCGGCCCCGGCACGTCGCCGCGCCAGGCACCCGTCTCGCCGCCGCGTGACTCGATGAACGTCTTGAAACGCTCCAGGTCGCCGCGGACGCGCAGCCTGACGATCTGCAGCCAGTCGCCGACGGTCTCGACGAAGCCCTCCGGGTCGTACTCCATCTGGAGCGTGACACGGGTGGTGTCCGGCGTGAGGTGGTGGAAGGTCACCACGCCCGCCTGGTGCGGCCGGTCGAGGGACTTCCACGCCACCCGTTCGTCGGGGTGCTGCTCGGTGACGTCGGCTTCGAAGTCACGGCGAACACCCGCGATCTCGACGACCCACGCCGTACGGGTGTCACTCAGCTGCTTGACCGACTCGACGCCTTCCATGAACTCGGGAAAGCTCTCGAACTGGGTCCACTGGTTGTAGACCGTCCTGATCGGGACGTTCACTTCGACGGACTGTTCGATCGTGCTCACAGCGCTGCCTCCCTTTCCTGGTTCGGAGAGCAGCCCTGCCCGACGGAGCCGGGACCTAACTACCCGCGCCGCGAAAGCCAGTAAAGGCCGACGATCGGCAGGACGAGGGGAATGAACACGTAGCCGCTGCCGTATCCCGACCAGACCGTGGCGTGCGGGAAGGCCGCGGGGTCGGCCATGCTCAGCGTACCGACGATCAACACCCCCGCCAGCTCGATGCAGCACGCGGCCAGCGCCAGCCGCCGGTCTCCCCTGGCCAGCGCCACGGTGAGCACGATGTAGACCAGCGAGGCGAAGGCGGACAGCGCGTAGGCCAGCGGGGCCTCGCCGAAACGCGTGGCGATCTGCACCGCCGCGCGCGCCCCCGCGGCCAGCGCGAAGATTCCGTAGACCGCGACAAGCGCGCGTCCCGGGCCGGAGCCGATGGCCGGTTCGCTCACGCCGTACCCTGCCAGATCTGCAGCAGCCTGCCGACCATGACACAGACCGCGAAGGCACCGACCGCGATCACGGCCGATCCCCAGCGCGAGCGCTCCGCGAGCCCCAGGAAGGCCGCGCCGGGCGGAAGCACCAGGGTGCCCGCGAGATAGCCGATCAGGGTCGCCGTCTCGTTCGGTCCCTCTCCCCGGACCACCCCGGCGATCGCGAAACCCGCCTGGACCAGCAGTCCGATCTCCAGCAGGCCGAGCGCGACGAGAAGGACCATCCCCATCGGCCTGTTCCGCACCGCGGTCACGACGGCGGCCAGCACGATCACCAGGGAGAGCACGATCAGGCCGGTCGCGAGCGGGACGATCATCGGGACATCACATCGGTCATCGAGACACCACCGCGACAGCAATCATGAGCAGTAGGGTACTGCCCGGTACCGTCGCCCTCTCCTTCGCGGCTCCACTGCGCATACGCTGGATCCGTGGAGAGAATCCTGGTCAGCGCCTGCCTGATGGGACAGCGGGTCCGCTACGACGGAGCCGCCAAGACCAGCGGCGACGAGCTGCTGGCCGCCTGGCGGCGGGAGGGGCGGCTGGTCCCGTTCTGCCCGGAGGTCGAGGGCGGCCTGCCCGTGCCGCGTCCGGCCGCCGAGATCGAGGGCGGCGCCGGTGGCGCGGCCGTGCTCGCCGGGGCCGCGCGGGTGCTCACGACCGACGGGACCGACGTGACGCGGGCCTTCCTCGCCGGAGCCCAGTCGGCTCTCGCGGTGGCCCGGTCCTTCGGCGCCAGGATCGCGATCCTGAAGGAGGCTAGCCCCTCCTGCGGCAGCCTGACGATCTACGACGGCACCTTCCGCGGCCGCCGCACGCCCGGCACCGGCGTCACCACCGCCCTGCTCGAACTGCACGGCATCTCGGTGTTCACCGAGAACCACATCACCGACGCCGCCGTACGGCTGTGCGAGCTCACCGCCTCCTGAGCGCCCGGCGCCCCGGGTCTAGTAGTCCCAGGCCTCGGTCCGGTTCTCCCCGCCGATGCAGTAGACCGCCGAACCGCGCTGCCCCTGGACCAGGTCGACCCGTATCCACCCCTCGGCCTGGGACACCTTGGCCTCGAAACCCTCGTTGGGCGTGGCGGAGACCAGGCGGCACACCCCCGACTCGATGGAGAAGGTGACCGAGCCGCTCTTGGTGCTCACGACCTTCGAGCTGCCGCCCGCGGCCGCCATCTGCTGGGTGGTGGGAGTCGGCGACGGGGACTCCTGGGCCGCTCTGGGCGCCGGTGAGTTCGTCTGGGCGGCCCGGGGTGACGCGGAGGGCGTTCTGGCGGCCCTGGGCGTGGTGGTGGCTGTGGCGGTCGAGGGCCTCCTGGGCTCGACGAGCGCGGGGTCCTGCGAACGCACCGGCCGGTGCCCGTTCTTCGCCGGGGAGCGGACGGCCTGCGGCGGGAGCGTGTTGCGGACGGCGCCAGAGGTCCCGTAGGGCGTGGGGAGGCCCCTGCCGGGCGGGAGGGTCGGCGTGCCGGGAGGCAGCGTGTGACTGGTGGGTTCCGGGGGAAGGGGGGAAGCCCCGGTCCGGGCGAGCGCGGAGCTGAGATACTCGACCCTCACGTCGTTGACGACCTCACTTCGCAGGACGTCTCGGACACCGAACCACGTGACCGAGGCCGCCAGCACCGTGACTCCACACCACACCACCATGAACCCCATGGTTTGCCGCATGTTGTGAATTATTATCCCATGTGACTCTTTGTTCACTACCGTTATGTCGTATGGCAACGGTTCTGGTGGTGGAGGACGATGAGTTCGTGCGCTCCGCAATCATCCAGGAGCTGGGCAGGCGTCGGCACACCGTGCGCAGCGCGGAACGGGCCCTCGACGCGTTGCGCGAGATCACTCAGAATCCCCCCGACGCGGTGATCCTCGATCTCGGCCTGCCCGACCTGGACGGGGCAGAGGCCCTGAAAATGGTCCGCGCCGTCTCCGGCGTCCCTGTCATCGTGGCCACGGCCAGGGACGACGAGGCGGAGATCGTCCGGCTGCTGGAGGCCGGCGCGGACGACTATCTGGTCAAGCCGTTCTCCGGCGACCATCTGAACGCCCGGCTGGACGCGGTGCTGCGCCGGGTGCGGGCCACACCCCCGCCGCCGGTGCTGCGCGTCGGCGCGCTCACGGTCGACCTCAACCGGCGCGAGGCCACCCTGGACGGTGCGCCGCTCACGCTGACCCGGCGGGAGTTCGACCTGCTGGCCTACCTCACGGCCCGCGCCGACCGGGTCGTCTCCCGTAAGGAGTTGCTCACCGAGGTGTGGCAGCAGTCGTACGGCGACGACCAGACCATCGACGTGCACCTGTCGTGGCTGCGGCGCAAGCTCGGCGAGAGCGCCTCCGCGCCCCGTTACCTCCACACCGTGCGCGGCGTCGGCGTCATGCTGATCACCCCCTCATGAGACGGACCCTGGCCCTGCTCGCCGTCGCCGGGGCCGCGATGGTCGCCCTGGCCTTCCTGATCCCGCTCGGGGTCATCGTCCAGGAGATCGCCAGGGAACGGGCCATGTCCGAGGCGGAGCGGCAGGCGTACGCGCTGGTCCCCGCCCTGGCCATCACCGTGAGCCCGACCCGGCTGGCCCAGGCGGTGGCCAGCACGGGGGCCAAGGAGCGGATCGCGATCCACCTGCCCGACGGCGGCCTGGTGGGCACGCCACGGGCGTCGGCGAAGACCGTGACCGCGGTCTCCCGGCTGCCGCGGCCCGTGATCACGGAGCTGGGCGCCGACTACCTGCTCCTGCGGTCGGTCACCCTGGAGGACGGACAGATCGCGGTCGTCGAGATCTTCGTGCCCGCCTCCGACCTGACCCGGGGCGTCGCCGCGTCCTGGGCGGTGCTGAGCGGGGTCGCGGTGGTGCTGCTGGCCGGCTCGGTGCTGGTCGCCGACCGCCTGGGAATGCGGGTGGTGCGCTCGGCGCGGCGTCTGGGCCAGGCGGCCGTCTCCCTGGGCTCGGGTGACTTCAGCGTCCGGATCACCCCGGAGGGGCCGCCGGAGCTGGTCGCCGCGGGCGAGGCGTTCAACGCCATGGCCGACCGGATGCTCCTGCTGCTCGCCGCCGAACGGGAGATGGCCGCCGACCTGTCGCACCGGCTGCGCACACCGCTCACGGCGCTGCGGCTCAGCCTGGACCATCTGGGCCCGGAGGCCGAGCAGAGCCGCCGTTCCCTGAGCCGCCTGGAGTCCGAGGTCGACCAGATCATCGCGGCGGCCCGGCAGCCCTCCCGGGCGCCGGAGTTCGTCTCCTGTGACGCCGCCGACGTGCTGCGCGAGCGGCTGACCTTCTGGTCCGCCCTGGCCGACGACCAGCGGCGGCCGTGGAAGCTGGTGGGCGCGTCGGAACCGGTCAAGATCCCGGTCGCCGCCACCGAACTCAGCGCCGTGGTCGACGCGCTGCTCGGCAACGTCTTCCGGCACACCCCCCAGGGCACGGCGTTCACAGTGACCCTGCACCAGAGCCCGGAGGGGACCGGCATCCTGATCGCCGACGCGGGCCCCGGAATCTCCGACCCGGAGGCGGCGCTGCGGCGCGGGGCCAGCGGCTCGGGATCCACCGGGCTCGGCCTGGACATCGCGCGGCGGCTCGCGGAGGGCGCGGGAGGCGCGATGCGGATCGACACCTCCTCTCTCGGCGGCGCCCGGGTGCAGCTGTGGTTCCGCCCCGACCCCCCGCGTACGGCCCGCCGCCCCGCCGGGAGCCGCTGGACCCGCAGGAAGGCCGACCCGGGCGGCGGCTCAGGCGAGCCACACTGAGATCATTCCGAAACGCGCCGTCAGTAGGGTTTCCCGGCATGCGTACCCTTCTCGCCGCGCTGACAGCCGGCGCGCTCATCGGCACGGCCCCCATCGGGGCCGGGGCGGCGAGCGCGGACTCGGCCGGCTCCGTCCCGACCGGCCCCGCCGCCCTGACCGCGAACCCGATCTACAAGACCGGCGGGTTCAAGCCCCAGGCCTGTGAGGAGCCGACCGTCCGAGGCGGCGACGTCGACTCCGTCCGGCTCTACGCCGACACCGTGTCGGCCTGTCTCGGCAGGGCGTGGAAGGCGCAGCTGAAGAAGGCCGGGATCCCGTTCACCGCACCGAGGGTCACGGTCGCCTACGGGGACCGGATCAAGACCCCCTGCGGCACCTACCGCCCCGGCGACACCTTCGGCCTGTACTGCCGGCGCGACACGACCGTCTACCTGATGGTCAACGAGTACGGCATACAGGAGGAGTTCAACTCACCGCAGATGCTCGAAAGCCTGTCCGTCGGATACGGCTACCACGTCCAGCGGCTGATCGGCGTCTTCGCCCAGGAGACCAGGGCCGCCAGGAACCTGCCCAAGGCCGGGGTCCTCGCCCTGAGCAGCAAGGTCGCGCTGCAGAACATCTGCTTCGCCGGGGCCTTCATCGGAAGCGTCTGGGACTCCCTGGGCCACACCAAGGAGTCCGGCGCCGACTTCTTCGTCAGCAGGCACTCCTACGACGGCGACGATCCGGGCAACGGTACGGCGAAGAACCGGATGTACTGGCTGAAGCGCGGTTTCGACGCCCAGGCCCCCGGCGCCTGCAACACCTTCAAGGCCCCGGCGTCCCGGGTGGCCTGAACCCGTCCGGAGAGGATCCCGGCCTCCTTGCCTCCCCGGCCCCGCCTCCCCGGACCTCGCTTTCCCGGACCCCCCGCTTCTCCGGACCTCCGCGGCGCTTCCCCGGACCCCTGCGGCTTCCCCGGCTTTCCGGGCCTATCCCCGGCCGCCGCCGCGGAGGGTCGGCTCGCGCTTCCCCATGTTCGCCACCTTGCTCGCCGGAGGCGCCTTGACGGTCACCCGGCTTCCCCACCCGGTGTAGTCGGTCTCGACGCTGAGCTGCCTGTCCTCCCCCACCGCCGCACTGACGTGGGTGGCGGGCGGGTAGACGGTGACCAGTTTGCGGGGGAGCAGGTCGGGTCCCAGGGTGAGCCTGAAGCGCACCACCGCGGCCTTCTCGCTCTTGCTCAGCCCGCCCGTGCCGGTCAGGACGCTCAGGTCGGCGCTCCGCAACCAGGGGGAGACCTTCTCCACCGCGCCGAGGGTGACCGTGCCCGAGTAGGTGCGCCCCGTCCGCTTGCCCCTGGTGACCAGGAGCTTCAGGGTCGACGGCTCGGCCACGTTCACCAGCTGGCCGTACCAGCCGTTGAGGCCGCCGTTCATGCCGCGCGGGTGCTTGACCCAGGTCTTGCCCTTCGGCGGCGCCCAGGCGCCGCCGGAGTAGTAGCTGGTGGTGCCGATCCTGATCGTCCGCTCCGGCCTGGGCAGCGTCCACGACAGGACGGTGGACACCTCGGCGTCGTCGCCGGTGCGCTTGGCGGTGACGTCGGAGGCGACGATCCCGGCCTTGCCGAACTGGAGGGAGCCGGTGCGCTTGAGGAAGGACGTGTTCCCGCTGAACGCGACCAGGGTGGCGACGTCGGTGAACCTCACTCCCTTGCCCTCGGCGAACCGGCTCCTCAGCGCCGCGACCGGATCCGCGGGTGCGGCCTGGACGGGCGTCGCGGCCACGGCCACGGCCACGGTCGCGGTGACCGTGGCCGCGGCGACGCACGCGATTACTCGCTTCACAGTGATTCCCTTCAGCCTGATACGGGAGGGAGATCCTGCCGGACCTTGATCACGGACGTGTCTCGGAACGCGCCGCCCGCGACCGGCCCGCCGGAGACCGTACCGGCCCGGAGACCCTCGCCCGGCCTCCGCCGGTAGGGGCCGGCGCGTGCCGCGACCGCGAGAAGTTGACGAGGCCGCTCCGGCTGTGACAAGCTGAAGGCGGCACCGAGGTTGACACTTATAGTATGTGTGGCGCATTGTTTGTCTTTTGCGTTATGCTGCCCCTCGCGCTGTCTGTCGACGCCCCCGGATCCTCCCGGGGCGTTTGGCGTGCGCGCAGTTCGATTCCATCCGTACTTTCCGGAAGGACATCTGTTGGCAGCCTCGCGCAACGCCTCCGCCGTACCCGCCGGTCCCCGTCGTGTGTCTTTCGCACGCATTCAGGAGCCGCTCGAAGTTCCTGACCTTCTCGCCCTGCAGACCGAGTCGTTCGACTGGCTGCTCGGTAACGAGAGGTGGAAGGGGCGGGTCGAGGCGGCTCGCCAGGCCGGGCGCAAGGACGTTCCGGCCCAGTCGGGTCTCGAAGAGATCTTCGAGGAGATCAGTCCCATCGAGGACTTCTCCGGGACCATGTCCCTGTCGTTCCGCGACCACCGGTTCGAGCCGCCCAAGTACTCAGTCGATGAGTGCAAGGACAAGGACATGACCTATTCCGCCCCGATGTTCGTCACGGCGGAGTTCATCAATAACACCACTGGTGAGATCAAGAGCCAGACCGTGTTCATGGGCGACTTCCCGCTCATGACCGGCAAGGGCACGTTCATCGTCAACGGCACCGAGCGTGTCGTGGTCTCCCAGCTGGTCCGCTCACCCGGCGTCTACTTCGAACGCAGTGTCGACAAGGCGACCGACAAGGACCTGTTCGGCTGCAAGGTGATCCCGTCGCGGGGTGCCTGGCTCGAGTTCGAGATCGACAAGCGTGACAGCGTCGGCGTCCGCATCGACCGCAAGCGCAAGCAGGCCGTCACGGTGCTGCTGAAGGCGCTCGGGTGGACCAGCGACCAGATTCTTGAGCGGTTCGGGCAGTACGAGTCCATGCGGGCGACCCTGGAGAAGGACCACACGGCCGGCCAGGACGACGCCCTGCTGGACATCTACCGCAAGCTGCGCCCGGGTGAGCCGCCGACCAGGGAGTCGGCGCAGACCCTGCTGGAGAACCTGTACTTCAACCCCAAGCGCTACGACCTGGCCAAGGTCGGCCGCTACAAGATCAACAAGAAGCTCGGCGTCGACGCCGACATCATGCGGGGCACGCTGACCGAGGACGACATCGTCGCGATGGTCGAGTACATCGTCAAGCTTCACGCCGGTGAGGAGTCGGCGGGGCTGCCGGTGGAGGTCGACGACATCGACCACTTCGGCAACCGGCGGGTGCGCAACGTCGGCGAGCTGATCCAGAACCAGGTCCGTCTCGGCCTGGCCCGGATGGAGCGCGTGGTCCGTGAGCGGATGACCACCCAGGACGTCGAGGCGATCACGCCGCAGACCCTGATCAACATCCGCCCGGTCGTGGCGTCGATCAAGGAGTTCTTCGGCACCTCCCAGCTGTCTCAGTTCATGGACCAGACCAACCCCCTGTCCGGGTTGACGCACAAACGGCGTCTGAACGCGCTGGGGCCCGGTGGTCTGTCGCGTGAGCGGGCCGGCTTCGAGGTCCGTGACGTCCACCCGTCGCACTACGGCCGCATGTGCCCGATCGAGACGCCCGAAGGCCCCAACATCGGCCTGATCGGCTACCTCGCCTGTTTCGCCCGGCTCAACGCCTTCGGCTTCGTCGAGACGCCCTACCGCAAGGTCGTCGACGGCAGGATCACCGACCGGATCGACTACCTCACCGCCGACGAGGAGGACCGCTACGTCAAGGCGCAGGCGAACACGCCGTTCAACCCCGACGGCTCGTTCGCCGAGGCCCGTGTCATGGTCCGCACCAAGGGCGGTGAGACCGAACTCGCCCGCGCCGAGGAGGTCGACTACATCGACGTGTCGCCGCGCCAGATGGTGTCGGTGGCCACCGCGATGATCCCGTTCCTGGAGCACGACGACGCCAACCGCGCGCTCATGGGCGCGAACATGATGCGTCAGTCGGTGCCGTTACTCAAGAGCGAGGCGCCGCTGGTCGGGACCGGCATGGAGTACCGCGCCGCGACCGACGCCGGTGACGTCATCAACGCCGACAAGGCCGGCGTGGTCGAGGAGGTCTCCGCCGACTACGTCACGGTGATGAACGACGACGGCACCCGCACGACCTACCGGGTGGCCAAGTTCAAGCGCTCCAACCAGGGCACCTGCTTCAACCAGAAGCCGATCGTGGCCGAGGGCGACCGGATCGAGGTCAACCAGGTCATCGCCGACGGCCCCTGCACCGACGACGGTGAGATGGCGCTGGGCAAGAACCTGCTGGTGGCGTTCATGCCGTGGGAGGGCCACAACTACGAGGACGCCATCATCCTGTCCCAGCGGCTGGTCCAGGACGACGTCCTGTCCTCGATCCACATCGAGGAGCACGAGGTCGACGCCCGCGACACCAAGCTGGGCCCCGAGGAGATCACCCGGGACATCCCGAACGTCTCCGAGGAGGTGCTGGCCGATCTCGACGAGCGCGGCATCATCCGCATCGGCGCCGAGGTCGTGCCGGGCGACATCCTGGTGGGCAAGGTCACCCCGAAGGGGGAGACCGAGCTGACGCCCGAGGAGCGGCTGCTGCGCGCGATCTTCGGTGAGAAGGCCCGCGAGGTGCGCGACACCTCGCTGAAGGTGCCGCACGGCGAGCAGGGCAAGGTCATCGGGGTGCGCGTGTTCTCCCGCGAGGAGGGCGACGAACTTCCCCCCGGGGTCAACGAGCTGGTGCGCGTCTACGTGGCCCAGAAGCGGAAGATCACCGACGGCGACAAGCTCGCCGGCCGGCACGGCAACAAGGGTGTCATCTCCAAGATCCTGCCGGTGGAGGACATGCCGTTCCTGGAGGACGGCACGCCGGTCGACATCATCCTCAACCCCCTGGGCGTGCCGGGCCGGATGAACGTCGGGCAGGTGCTGGAGACCCATCTGGGCTGGATCGCGGCCCGGGGCTGGGACATCTCCGGCGTCCAGGAGGCCTGGGCCGAGCGGCTGCGCGACAAGGGCTTCACCGAGGTCGAGCCGCGCACCAACATGGCCACCCCGATCTTCGACGGCGCTCACGAAGAGGAGATCGTCGGCCTGCTCGGCAACACCGTCCCCAACCGTGACGGGGATCGGCTGGTGCGGCGCAGCGGCAAGGCCCGGCTGTTCGACGGGCGTTCCGGCGAGCCGTTCCCGCACCCGATCTCGGTCGGTTACATCTACATCCTGAAGCTGCTCCACCTGGTCGACGACAAGATCCACGCCCGTTCGACCGGTCCGTACTCCATGATCACCCAGCAGCCGCTCGGCGGTAAGGCCCAGTTCGGCGGCCAGCGCTTCGGTGAGATGGAGGTGTGGGCGCTGGAGGCCTACGGCGCCGCCTACGCCCTCCAGGAGCAGTTGACGATCAAGTCCGACGACGTTCTGGGCCGGGTGAAGGTCTACGAGGCCATCGTCAAGGGCGAGAACATCCCCGAGCCGGGCATTCCCGAGTCCTTCAAGGTCCTCATCAAGGAAATGCAGTCGCTGTGCCTGAACGTCGAGGTGCTCTCCAGCGACGGCATGTCCATCGAGATGCGCGACACCGACGAGGACGTCTTCCGCGCCGCGGAGGAACTCGGCATCGACCTGTCCCGGCGCGAGCCGAGCAGTGTCGAAGAGGTCTGACGGTTCCCGTGCGCGCCCCGCGGGCGCCGGCCCGCGCCGGAGGGAGGGTGATCGTCCTCCGGCGCGGATCCGCCGCGCCGCGGTGGAGCGGCACCGGCGGGTCCGCGAGATGACCGGGCTCGGTACGGCGCGTCCCGGCCAAGGCGGTCCGACCGGCTCTCCGGGGTCGTCGCGCGCCAGGCCCGGATCCGGGGACCGCGGGCCTCGGAGGACACGATGAACGACGAGACGGCCGCGCTGCTCCTCGATGTGGTCGAGCGTCTCCAGAAGAACATCGTCGCCCGCGACCGCCCCGCGATCGTCGCCCTCGAAGGGGAGCGGAGGCTCGTGCTCAGCGACTACGACTACCTCCGCGATCCGCGCTCGGCGACCTCGTTCGAGACGCGAGCGGCCGCCAGAGCGCGGGAGATCCAGGCGACGCGATGGGTCCTCGCCGTCCCCCTGGTATGGGTCACCACGCCCGACACCGTCTACAGCCGGGCCGTGTCCAACCACCCCCTGCGCGAGGGGGAACAGGAGACGATCACCTGGATGAGCTTCGACGAAGGCGACGGCGTGGACTACGGGCGCGTCCCGTACACGCGCCGCCCCAGTGGAGAGCCGGTGTTCGACGCCCCGGAGATGTTCGCCGTGGGCGTGCGTCCGGCCCGGGCCATGCCGGGCCACACGCTCCTGCACGAGCTCTTCCCGAACGGCTGATCCGGCCTGGGCGCCTCTTCGCCGCCGCCCGCGCGCGGCGGGCAGTCACCGTCACCCGCCGTCACCCACCGACGGCCACGCCGGCCGGGAAAACGACGAGATCCCGCCGATCGAACCGATCGGACGGGATCTCGTCAACCACCTTCGGGCCCTCTTGGGAACGGCCCAGAGGTGGAGCTATGGGGATTCGAACCCCAGACCTCCTCCATGCCATGGAGGCGCGCTACCAGCTGCGCCATAGCCCCTGGTCACCGCTCCGAGTTCTCTCGTTGCGGCGCTCCGGAAGCATACAAGGACTCCCGCGCGTTCACCTAATCGACGATCGTACGGCTCACGCCCTTCACCCGGGGCGCGAGCCGTACGCCCGTCAGTCCTGCGTGACCTCGGGGCTGTCGTCGCTCTGCACCGGCTCGGGCAGGGTTCCGGCGTTGTGTTCCATCAGGCGCCAGCCCTTGCGCCCCTCCTCGAGCACCGACCACGAGCAGTTGCCCAGACCGCCCAGGGCCGGCCACAGTTCCTCCGGCAGGCCCATCAGCTTGGCGACGCCCAGCCGGATCGCCGCCCCGTGGGAGGCGACGACCAGCAGGCCGTCGGGTTCGAGCTGCGCGGCCCATCGGCGGATCGACGACGACACGCGCTCGGCGACGTCGGTGATCTCCTCACCTCCGGGAGCCTCCCAGTCGGCGAACTCCCGGGGCCAGCCCGCGGAGATCTCCTCGCGGGTGAGCCCCTCCCACTCGCCGCCGCCGCGCTCGCGCAGATCCTTGTCCACGGACACGTTCAGATCCACGAGACGGCCCAGCGCCGAAGCGGTTTCGAAGGCCCGCTGAAGGTCGGAGGAGACGATCATGGTGGGACGCAGCGCGGCGAGCAGCGAGGCCGCCCGCGCCGCCTGAGCGATGCCCGTCTCGTCCAGCGGGATGTCACTGTGGCCCTGGAAGCGGTGCTCGACGTTCCACAACGTCTGGCCGTGCCTCAGGCAGACGACACGGCGACTCACTCAGTTACCGCCTCGCGGGCGCGCTGGGCGGCGACCTGCGTGACGCTGTCAGGCAGGGCGATGGAAGGACAGTCCTTCCACAGGCGCTCCAGGGCGTAGAAGGTGCGGTCCTCCTCGTGCTGGACGTGCACGACGATGTCGATGTAGTCCAGAAGGACCCAGCGACCCTCACGCTCCCCCTCGCGGCGGACGGGCTTGGCGTGGGCCTCGACCCGCAGCCGCTCTTCGATCTCGTCGACGATGGCGCGGACCTGGCGGTCGTTGGTGGCGGAGCAGAGCAGGAACGCGTCGGTGATGACGAGCTGGTCGCTCACGTCATAGGCGAGGATGTCGTCGGCCAGCTTGTCCGCGGCGGCCTCGGCGGCGAGTCTGATGAGCTGAACGGATCTGTCTGTTGCGGTCACGGTGTCGGTTAGTCCTCCTGTAGTCGGCGCTGTCACCTATCAGGGTGCCCGATCGGGCGCTCGTTGAAGAGCCACCATGGGTAACAACGCCTATCGTGTGCCACCCGATTCCGTGCCGCAAACGAATTGACGGTCCGACGAGGGGCTCACGTAGCGGTAGAGACCGCGCTTGTTGATGTACTGAACGATACCGTCGGGCACCAGATACCAGATGGGTTGTCCCGAGGCGACCCGCTCCCGGCACTCCGACGACGAGATCGCCAGCGCGGGAATCTCCAGCAGGCTCACCTTGCCCTCGGGCAGTCCCGGGTCCCGCAGGGTGTGGCCGGGGCGGGTGGCGCCCACGAAGTGGGCGATGGTGAACAGCTCCTCGACGTCGCGCCAGCTCAGGATCTGGGAGAGGGCGTCGGCGCCGGTGATGAAGTACAGCTCGACGTCGGGACCCCGCTCGGCGGCGATCTCCCTGAGGGTGTCGATGGTGAACGTCGGCCCGGGACGGTCGATGTCCACCCGGCTCACCGAGAAACGCGGGTTGGACGCGGTCGCGATGACCGTCATCAGGTAGCGGTCCTCGGGGGCCGAGACCGTCTTGTCGGCCTTCTGCCACGGGCGTCCGGTCGGCACGAAGACCACCTCGTCGAGGTGGAAGTGGTGGGCGACCTCACTGGCGGCGACAAGGTGACCGTGGTGGATGGGATCGAAGGTGCCACCCATGACGCCCAGGCGTCGCTTCCCCTGGCCAGTGGCCGCGTTCATCATGAAACGGACCATACGCGTAAGCCGTACACAGCTTTTAATCACCCCCCGCGCATGCCAGGCGGGCCCGACGTAGCATGCCGGACATGACCACCACCCCGGATCGCAATCGCGTGCAGCTTCCCGGCGTCAGCTCACGTGCCTACGAACACCCCGCCGACCGGTCCGCGCTGGTAGCTCTGCGCTCGCTCAGCGGGTTCGACACGGTGCTCAAGCAGATGTCCGGTTTGATCAGCGAGCGCCGCCTGCGCCTGATCTATCTCGCCTCCGCCGTGCGCACGAGCGAGACCCAGTTCCGCGCCCTGCACGACATGGGCCGGGACGCCGCCTACATTCTCGACCTCCACCGCATCCCCGAGGTCTACGTCCAGCAGAGCCCGCTGGTCCAGGCCAAGGCGATCGGTTTCGACGACCCCTTCATCGTGGTCTCCACCGGCCTGCTCGACCTCATGGACGAGCAGGAGCAGCGTTTCGTCATCGGCCACGAGACCGCGCACATCCTGTCCGGCCACGCCGTCTACCGCACCATGCTGGACATCCTCACCCGGCTGGCCACCCGTGTCGCCTGGATCCCCCTCGGCTACATCGGCCTGCGGGCGATCGTCGCGGGCCTGGAGGAGTGGCACCGCAAGTCCGAGCTGTCCGCCGACCGCGGCGGCCTGCTCTGCGGCCAGGACACCGACGCCGCCCTGCGCGCGCTGATGAAGCTCGCCGGCGGCTCGCGCCTGCACGAGATGAACATCGAGGCGTTCCTGGACCAGGCGCGGGAGTACGACACGGCCGGTGACGTACGCGACGGTCTGCTCAAGGTCCTCAACCTGCTGGGCACCACCCACCCGTTCGCCGTCTCCCGGGTGGCCGAGCTGGACAAGTGGCGCCGCAGCGGCGAGTACGACACGATCCTGTCCGGTGACTACCCTCGCCGCGCGGACGACGCCAACGCCAAGATCTCCGACGAGGTCAGGGCCGCGGCCCGCTCCTACCGCGAGTCCTGGTCCCAGTCCCAGGACCCGTTCATCGGCGTCCTGCGCGACGTGGCCGAGGGCGCGGTCAATGCCGGGGAGCGCATCTTCAACCGCTTCGCCCGCCGCGACGACAACTGAACAGGCCGCACGGAAAGGTCTGGAAGTCCTCCTTCTGGACCTTTTCCCATATCGTCTGGTTTATCCCCTGGATTGTGTTTCGAGTGATCCGGTAGGTTCCCGCCGTGAGTGATGACACCAAGGCGGAGATCCGGCCCGCGGACGCGGCCGACGCGGCGGCGATCGCGCGCATCCACGTGGCCTCCCGGGCGGGGACCATGCCGTACCTGCCCCCGCAGAGGCGCGGTCACGACGAGGTCACCCGGTGGATCGAGGACGTCGTGTTCAAGACGTGCCACGTGTGGGTGGCGGCGCGCGGGGCGGAGATCCTCGGCTACGCCGCCCTCGAGGGCGACCTGCTCGACCAGCTCTATCTGCGGCCGGACGTCCGCCGCCAGGGGCTCGGCACGCTTCTGCTCGACGAGGTGAGACGGCACAGCCCCGACGGGATGTCCCTGTACGTCTTCCAGCAGAACACCGGCGCCCGCGCATTCTACGAACGCCACGGTTTCACCGTCCTCGGCACCGGCGACGGCAGCGAGAACATGGAGAACCTGCCCGACATGCTCCTTCGCTGGACGCCGGACAGCGCACAGTGACCCCACGCCGACCCCACGGCGATCCCACGGCGCCCCCCAGTGAATCCACGGTGACCCCCGTCCCGGGCGGCGTGCCCGGGCCCGCTCCGCAGACGTGGCGGCGGGGACCCGCCGGACCGGCGCGCCACAGGCCCCGGGCCGGGAGCGCGGCCCTAGACCAGGAGCGCGAGCGCACGCACCGCCGCCGCGCACAGGGCCACGAACCCGCCCAGTACCGCGAGCGCGCGCAGTCCCTCCTTGCGCAGCTCCGGGATGCCGGAGCTGACCCGCTCGACCTCGCGACCGGTGATCACACCGCAGACGACGCCGAACACGATGCCCGCGACGATGACCGGAACCGGCTGCAGCCACCAGTCGGGGGGCAGCGTGGCGCCACAGAGCAGCCACAGCGTGACATAGGCCGGTGCCGCGGCGGGCAGGCCGGGCCAGGCCAGCACGGTCACCAGTGAGACCACCAGGGTCGGGGGGAAGGTCAGGACCCGCAGCGCTCCCCGCGCCCTGGCCGACTTGCGCTTCCTGAACAGCCAGTGCCCTGCCCAGATCGCCCGGGCCAGGGCGCCGAAGAGCACGGTGACGGCGAAGGTGGCCACCGGCCAGATCACGGTGGCCACCACGCACGGCACCGCGAGGACCGCCAGCAGCACCAGGGCCGCGCTTCCGGCGGGCAGCGACCTAGGCCTCCCGCTCGCGGTCCCGTCCTGTTGCGTGCCCGCCTTCCGCCCCCTGACCACCCGCCGCACCGGTCTGCCCCCGGCCGGCGCCGATCGGGGGCCCCTGGGCGGCTCACCGGCGGCGACCCCGGGGCGCCCGCCCCTCGGAAGGTCCTCCGCCCTGGCTCCGGGCCTGCCACGGGCCTCCTGCTTGCGCACCGCTCCCTGCCCGGTCGCGGCCAGGGCGGGCGTCCCCGCGGCCGGTCTCGCCGTCCGCTGAGGCTCGCGATCGGGTTCCGGTGCGGCCGCACGGGCCAGACGGCTGAGACGGGCGGCGAGGAGGGCGGCGGTCGGGCGCTTGTCCGTCTCGCGGTGGAGCGCCGCGCGGATCAGCGGGAGCAGCGCCGCGGGAATGCCGGTGAGGTCGGCCTGGCCGTTGAGGATGGCGTACATCTGCGCCTCGGCGGTGCCCCTGCCGAACGTCGGGCGCCCGGTCGCGGCGAAGGCCACCGTGGCCGCCCAGGCGTGCACGTCGGCGGGCTCGCCCACGGGTTCGTCCGCGAACACCTCGGGGGCGGCGTAGCTGGGGGTACCGAGGAAGGTGCCGGTCAGGGTGAGCCGGGTGGCGTCGAGCACCTGGGCGATGCCGAAGTCGATCAGGACCGGGTCGTCCTCCGCGTTGATCAGGACGTTGGCGGGCTTGACGTCGCGGTGGACGACCCCGCCCGCGTGGATGATCGACAGGGCGGTGGCCAGCCCGTGGGCCAGGGTGACCAGGGTGGCGCCCGTGAGCGGGCCGCCGTGCCGTACGCGGTCGAGGAGGGTCTCCCCCTCGATGTACTCCATGACGAGATAGGGGCGCTCGCAGGCCAGATCGGCGTCGACGACGCGCGCGACGTAGGGGCTCTCGACCCTGCGCAGAGCCCGGACCTCGCGCTCCAGGCGTATTCGGGCCTCCGCGTCGGCGTCGACGACGTCGTGGAGCATCTTGAGTGCGACGCTCTCGCCGCGTTTGTTGGTCGCGTGGTAGACCTCGCCCATGCCGCCTCTGCCGAGGCGATCGACCAACGTATAGGAACCGACGCGCCCGAAACGACCCACGTGACCTCCTGCGTCGGCCACATAGGTCTTCAGGACCGCTGCGCCACCCGGGTCGCCCGCCGTCGCGCGCTTCCCCGCTCTACAGCCATAGGAGTGACCACCATAGCGGGCGAATATGACGAAGTTCTGACGACTCGCCGCACCGGTGGAAAGATCGGTACGACATAACACCCCAAATCTTCCGGAAACCCCTGAAACCTCTCCACGCGATCGGTTGTCACCGATCACGGGGAGAGGGCCGGAAAGGTCACGGACGGCGCGACTCCCGGGACGAGTCTGCCAGCAGGCTGTCCAGCCCGGCCGTGGGTTCGGCCGTGAGGCTCCGCCGCTTGGTCCGGCGCCAGTTCACGTGCCCCCGGCTCTCCAGCCACAACATCAGCCGATCGAAGCCGAACAGCACAAAAAAGACGAAAAGGAATGCGATCACGATTTCCATGTAGTCCAGTCAAACTACAAGAAGCCGCGATTACCTTGAGCGACACGCCGTCACCTTCGGCGACGACCGGGGTGGCCCGGCCTGGAGGAGCCGGGCCCTCCGGCTCAGGAGGTGGTCGCGATGACCGTGCCCTCGGCGGTGCGCAGGTGGCCCTCACCCGTGTAGACCCACTTGGTCGAGGTCAGCTCCGGCAGGCCCATGGGACCGCGCGCGTGCAGCTTCTGGGTGGAGATGCCGATCTCCGCGCCGAAACCGAACTCGCCGCCGTCGGTGAAGCGGGTCGAGGCGTTGACCGCGACGGCCGCGGAGTCGACCAGGGCGACGAACCTGCGGGAGGCGCCGACCGACCGGGTGACGATGGCGTCGGTGTGGCCGGAGCCGTACTTCCTGATGTGCGCCACCGCCTCCTCCAGCGAGTCGACCACGGCGGCGGCGATGTCCAGCGAGAGGTACTCGGTGAGGTAGTCCTCCTCCCCCGCGGGCACCACGTCGCCGTAGGCCGCGATCCTGGCGTCGCCGTGCACCGTCACGCCCTCCGCCGCCAGCGCGGCCAGCGCGCGCGGCACGAAGGCGTCGGCCACCGCGGCGTGCACCAGGACCGTCTCGGCGGCGTTGCACACCGACGGCCGCTGCGCCTTGGCGTTGAGCAGGATCTGGATCGCGAGGTCGAGATCGGCGTCGGCGTCGACGTAGACGTGACAGTTGCCCACACCGGTCTCGATGACCGGAACCGTCGACTCCTCGACCACCGAGTTGATCAGCGAGGCCCCGCCGCGCGGGATCAGCACGTCGACCAGGCCCCGGGCCCGCATGAGCTCCTTGACCGACTCCCGGGTCTGGCCGGGCACAAGTTGCACGGCCCCGGCCGGGACCTCGGTCCCCTCCAGCGCCTCCTGCATGATCCTGACCAGCACCGAGTTCGACTCGTAGGCGCTGGACGAGCCGCGCAGCATGGTGGCGTTGCCGCTCTTCAGGCAGAGCGCGGCGGCGTCCACGGTCACGTTGGGACGGCCCTCGTAGATGATGCCGACCACGCCGAGCGGCACCCTGAGCTGGCGCAGCTCAAGCCCGTTGGGCAGGGTGCCGCCCCGGATCACCTCGCCCACCGGGTCGGGCAGGTCGGCGACCTGGCGCACGGCGTCCGCGATGGCCCCGATCCGGGCCTCGTCGAGCCGGAGCCGGTCGATCATGTATTCGGAGGTGCCGCCCTTGCGGGCCCGCTCCACGTCGAGCGCGTTGGCCGCGACGATCTCGGCGGACCGGGCCACCAGGGCGTCGGCGACCACCCGGAGCGCGGCGTCCTTCGGCGCCCGCGGCAGCGGGGCCAGCTCGGCGGCGGCCTCCTTAGCCGCCAGGGCCACCTTCAGGAACTCCTCGGACATGTCGCGCTCCAAGAACTAGTTGTGGGACTCCAGTATGACGATGTCGTCACGGTGGATCAGCTCGCGTTCATATTCCGGACCGAGGCTGACGGCCAGCTCACGGGTGGAGCGGCCGAGCAGTCCGGGGATCTCCCCCGCGTCGAAGTTGACCAGCCCCCGGGCGACCACCCGGCCCAGCGGCCCGCACAGGTCCACCGGGTCCCCGGCGGCGAACTCGCCCTCGACGGCGGTGACCCCGGCGGGCAGCAGCGACTTGCGGCGGCCGACCACGGCCTCGACCGCCCCGGAGTCCAGGTGGAGCCTGCCCCGCCCGGTGGTGGCGTGGGCCAGCCAGAGCAGCCGGGTGCCGGGATGACGGCCGTCGGGGTGGAAGCAGGTGCCGATGTCGACGCCCGCGAGGGCCTGGGCGGCGTGCGCGGCCGCGGTCAGCACCACGGGCACGCCCGCGCCGGTGGCGATCCTGGCGGCCTGAACCTTGGTGACCATCCCGCCGGTGCCGACCGCGCCGCCCTTGCCGAGCTCGACTCCGGCGAGGTCCTCGGGGCCGCGCACGTCGCCCAGCCTGCGGGCGCCGGGGCGGCGGGGATCTCCGTCGTAGAGGGCGTCCACGTCGGACAGCAGCACCAGCGCGTCGGCGTGGGTCAGATGGGCCACCAGCGCGGCGAGCCGGTCGTTGTCGCCGAAGCGGATCTCGTCGGTGGCCACGGTGTCGTTCTCGTTGACCACCGGGACGATGCCGAGCTCAAGCAGCCTGCCCAGCGTGCGCTGGGCGTTGACGTGGTGCGAGCGGCGCATCATGTCGTCGGCGGTCAGCAGCACCTGGCCGACCCGCAGCCCGTAGCGGGCGAAGGAGGAGGTGTAGCGGGCGACCAGCACCCCCTGCCCGACCGAGGCCGCGGCCTGCTGGGTGGCGAGGTCTCGCGGCCTGGCGGTCAGGCCCAGCGGCCCCAGCCCCGCCGCGATCGCCCCCGAGGAGACCAGCACGATCTGCGTGCCGGTCCCCCTCCTGGCCGCCAGCACGTCGACCAGGGCGTCCACCCGGTCGACGTCGATCGTTCCCTGCGGGGTGGTGAGCGACGACGAACCCACCTTCACGACGAGGCGTGAGGCCGTACGGATCCGATCGCGCACAGAATCCACGAAACGCACCTTTCCCAATCACAGGTCACAGAAATCACATGGGCCGGCGAGGGCCGCGGGCTACCCGAGCCGGTTGTCGGTGCCGCGCGGCCCCTGGTGCACGGCCTCGGCGTTGAGCGTCGGCTGCCAGTCGAAGATGTAACCGGTCTCCATGGACCCGATGATCACCTCGGCCCCGGCCTTGGCCCCGGCCTTGGTGAGCTCCTCTTCGACACCGAGCCGTTCGAGGCGGTCGGCCAGGTAGCCGACGGCCTCGTCGTTGGTGAAGTCGGTCTGGCGGATCCACCGCTCCGGCTTGGCCCCGGTGACCTGGAAGGTGTTCTCGTCGACCCGGCGCACCGTGAAGCCCGTGTCGCCGAGCTGCCGGGGCTTGATGACCAGGCGGGTCGGCTCGGCCACCGGCGCGGCCTCCCGCGCGGCCGCGACCATCTCGCCCATGGCGTAGGTCAGCTCCTTGAGCCCCTCGTGGGTGGCCGCGGAGATCGAGAAGACCCGCAGGCCCCGCTCCTCGAGGAGCGGCCGGACGATGTCGGCCAGTTCGCGGGCGTCGGGGACGTCGGCCTTGTTGAGCACGGCCAGGCGTGGCCGGTCCTCCAGCTTGCCGTACGCCTTGAGCTCGGCCTCGATCGCCTCGAAGTCGCTGATCGGGTCGCGGCCGGGCTCCATGGTGGCGCAGTCGATCACGTGCACGAGCGTGCTGCACCGCTCGACGTGGCGCAGGAACTCGTGTCCCAGCCCCCTGCCCTCCGAGGCGCCCGGGATGAGGCCGGGGACGTCGGCCACGGTGAAGACGGTCTCGCCCGCGGTGACCACGCCGAGGTTGGGGATCAGCGTGGTGAACGGGTAGTCGGCGATCTTCGGGCGGGCCGCGGAGAGCGCGGCGATGAGGGATGACTTGCCCGCGCTGGGGAAGCCGACGAGCGCCACGTCCGCGACGCTCTTCATCTCCAGCATCGCGTCGAGCTCGTCACCGGGCTCGCCGAGCAGCGCGAAGCCCGGGGCCTTGCGCTTGGTGGAGGCGAGCGCGGCGTTGCCCAGCCCGCCGTGCCCGCCCTCGGCGATCACGTAGCGGGTGCCCGCGCCGATCAGGTCGACCAGGATCTCGCCGGTGCGGGCGTCCTTGACCACGGTGCCGTCGGGGACGGGCAGGATGATGTCGGGGCCGTTGGCGCCGTCGCGGTTGGCGCCCTGTCCCTGCTTGCCGTTGTCGGCCTTGCGGTGGGGGCGGCGGTGGTAGTCGAGCAGCGTCGCGGTGTTCGGATCGACTTCCAGGATCACATCGCCGCCGCGTCCGCCGTTGCCTCCGTCGGGACCGCCCAGCGGCTTGAACTTCTCCCGATGGACAGAGGCGCAGCCATGTCCCCCGTCACCGGCCTTGATATGCAGGACCACTTGGTCCACAAAGTCCGGCATGTCTGCTTCCTACCCCCATCTACGGAAATGCCCGCTAAAACACGAACAGAGGTGGACCGCTCTACGCGATCCACCCCTGTCGTTGACGTCTGGCGGCGCGGATCTACTCCGCGACCGGGACGATGCTCACCGCGCGGCGACCGCGCTTGACACCGAACTGCACGTGACCGGCGGCCAGCGCGAACAGCGTGTCGTCGCCACCACGGCCGACGTTGTCACCCGGGTGGAAGTGGGTGCCACGCTGGCGGACGATGATCTCACCGGCGTTGACAAGCTGACCGCCGAAGCGCTTCACGCCGAGACGCTGAGCGTTGGAGTCACGGCCGTTCCGAGTGGACGACGCGCCCTTCTTGTGTGCCATCTCGCAAAACTCCCGAAACTCAGGCCTGGTTGATGCCAGTGATCTTCACCTGCGTGTAACGCTGGCGGTGACCCTGGCGCTTCTTGTAGCCGGTCTTGTTCTTGTACTTGAGGATCCGGATCTTCGGACCCTTGGTCTCACCGAGAATCTCGGCGGCGACGGTGAACTTGCCCGCCTCGGTGGTCACGTCGCCATCGTTGACGACGAGCACCGTCGGCAGCGAAACCGTGGAACCGACCTCGCCGGCGACCTTGTCCACCTCGAGGACGTCACCGACGGAGACCTTCTGCTGCCTGCCGCCGCAACGAACGATCGCGTACACCGCGGAACCCTTCTTCTGACTGCTTGCTCGCTGGATGCTGCGCCCCGCATCCGGCTATGGTCATTGAGTTTGACCGACGAACCGGGTAGACGCGCGAACAGGGCACGCCATGAGCGCACCGGTTCACCAGGGTACCGGATTACCGGTGTCCTGGTCGAACCGGGCGGAACGTCGGGAGGCCGAACTAGTCGGCCGACTTGGCCTTGCGGGAACGTCGCCGCCCCCGGCCGGAAGTCTGCGCGGCTTGCGCGTCCTCGGCCTGGACGTCATCAAGCGCATCGGTCACCGTATCACGGCCGGACGGTTCGCTGGCCGCGACGGCGTGACCGCCGTCCTTGGCGAGTTTCTCCGCGACGGCCTTCTCGATGGCCATCTTGCCCTGGGTGCCACGCGGCTCCGGCTTGCCGTCGACCGGTTCGGTCGAAACGTGCAGTCCTCGGCCGTTGCAGCACTCACAGACGGTGGAGAAGGCCTCCAGCAGGCCCTGCCCGACCCGCTTGCGGGTCATCTGGACCAGGCCGAGCGAGGTGACCTCCGCGACCTGGTGCTTGGTCCGATCGCGGGCCAGGCACTCCAGCAGCCGCCGCAGCACCAGGTCCCGGTTGTTCTCCAGCACCATGTCGATGAAGTCGATGACGATGATGCCACCGATGTCACGGAGCCTGAGCTGGCGGACGATCTCCTCGGCCGCCTCCAGGTTGTTGCGGGTGACGGTCTCCTCGAGGTTGCCGCCCTGGCCGGTGAACTTGCCGGTGTTGACGTCGACGACCGTCATCGCCTCGGTCCGGTCGATCACCAGCGAGCCACCGCTGGGCAGCCAGACCTTGCGCTCCATCGCCTTGGCGATCTGCTCGTCGATCCGGTAGGCCGCGAAGACGTCGCCGGACTCCTGCCACCTGACGAGCCGGTCGGCCAGGTGCGGGGCGACGTAGCGGACGTACTCGTCGACCGTCTCCCACACGTCACCGGCGACGACCAGCGAGGTGAAGTCCTCGTTGAACACGTCACGGACCACCCGCACCGTCAGGTCGGGCTCGGACGACAGCAGCTCGGGCGCGCTGGCCGACTTGGCCTTGCGCTGGATGTTCTCCCACTGGGCCGACAGCCTGGCCACGTCACGGTCGAGCTCCTCCTCGGAGGCACCCTCGGCGGCCGTGCGGACGATGACGCCGGCGTTCTCCGGCATCACCTTCTTCAGGATGCTCTTGAGGCGGGTGCGCTCCTTGTCGGGGAGCTTGCGGCTGATGCCGGTCATCGAGCCATCGGGCACGTAGACCAGGTAACGCCCGGGAAGGCTGATCTGCGAGGTGAGCCGGGCGCCCTTGTGCCCGATGGGGTCCTTGGTGACCTGCACCAGCACCGACTGGCCCGACTTCAGCGCCACCTCGATCCGCTTCGGCTGGCCCTCGAGGCCCGCGGTGTCGAAGTTGACCTCACCGGCGTACAGCACCGCGTTGCGGCCCTTGCCGATGTCGACGAACGCCGCCTCCATGCTGGGCAGGACGTTCTGCACCTTGCCCAGGTAGACGTTGCCCACGTAGGACTGGCTCGCCTCGCGGTTGACGTAGTGCTCGACGAGGACGCCGTCCTCCAGCACCGCGATCTGGGTCCGGCCGCCGGTGCGGCGGACCACCATCATGCGCTCGACCGACTCACGACGGGCCAGGAACTCCGACTCGGTGATGATCGGCGGACGCCGGCGGCCGAGCTCGCGGCCCTCCCTGCGGCGCTGCTTCTTGGCCTCGAGGCGGGTCGAGCCGCGCACGCTCTGCACCTCGTCGACCGAGGTGCTGCGACCGGCGCGGGGGGCACGGATCCGCACCACGGTGTTCGGCGGGTCGTCGTGGGCCTCTTCCGTGTCGTCGGCCCCCCTGCGGCGGCGACGGCGGCGACGGCGGGAGCTGCCGCTCTCCGTCTCCTCCTCGGTCTCGGCCTCGGCGGAGACCTCCTCGGACTCCTCGGCGCCCTCCTCCTCGTTCTCGTCGAGCTCGCGCACCCTGCCCCGGCCGCGACCGCCCCTGCGGCGGCGACGGCGGCGGCTGCCCGCGTCGTCGCCGTCGGAGTCGTCGTCCTCGGGCTCCTCGGCGGTCTCCGCCTCCACCTCGGCCTCGGCGGGCTCGGGCTCGGGCTGCTGGGCCGGGACGGGCTGCGGCGCGGGAGCGGGCCGGACGGGCTCGGCGCGGTACGGGTCGGGAGCCTGGAACAGCGGCTGGAACACCGCGGCGGGCGCCTGGAAGGCGACCGAGGAGGCGTCGGAACGCTCCTGGGCCGTCAGGCCGAACGGGTCGGAGAACAGGCCGGGACGCTCCTCGACGATGTCCTCGCCGACGGGTTCGTCGTCCAGCGGCTCCTCCTCGGGCATCGCGAGCAGCAGCGCCGCCGCGACCTCCTCGGCCTCGGCCGTGGTGATGTCGGCGACCGGCTCCACCTCGGCCGGCGCCTCCTCCTTGACGGTCTTCCTACGGGTGCGGGTGCGCTTGACCGGCGCGAGAGCCTCCTGCGCGGCAGGCTCGGCAGCCGCCTGGGCCGCGTCCGGCGCACCGGACTCGGGGGCCGTGCCGTTCCCCACCGCAACCGCTTCCACGGCCTTTTCCGTGGCCTTTTCCGTGGCCGCATCCGCGACCGGCTCGGATTCGGATTCCGCCTTCTTCGTACGGCTACGCCGCGTGGTCGTGGACGCGGTGGCCGTGCTGGTCGTGGTGGCCGTCCTGCGCCTGGTGGTGCGCTTGGGCGCCGCCTCCTGGACCGGTTCCGGCTCTGGCTCCGGTTCCGGCTCGGCGGTGACGGTCCCCGGCTCGGGTGCGGCGATCGCGGCGTCGGTCGCGGCGGTTACGATCACCGCGGGGACGGCCCCGGTCTCCGGCTCCTCCGGCGGAGGGCCTGCCGGTCTGCTCGCGGATCGCCTGCGAGCTGTCGGCTTTGTCTGTTCGTTTGTATCCCCGCCAGGGCCAGTGGCCCCGGTGCTGGGCTCGTTGTCGAGCATGCGGGCGCTCTCCCGTCAGCTCCCGGGCGCGTCTCCGCGCCGCGCAGGAGCTCTCGTCTCTCACTGCGCACCGGGCCATGGGCCCGGCGCCAAGTCCTATAGGTCACCGCCGACGTGCCCGCCCACCGGTTCCGTTTCGCCGCCGCGCGTAACCTCGCGGTCCAGGCCGAAGGGATCGGCGGGCTCACCGGTGCTCACGTCGAGCGGTCCCTGCGCCAGCCTGGTCACCGCGGGGGGCACCGGCGGCGCGAAGTCAGCCACAAGACGTAGTCCGGTAAGAACGTCGTCGGGTCGAACGGCAGGAGTTGCGTGCCGTACAACCATGCGAAGTATGACACATGGCTGACTGGACGCCTGACCTGCTGTTGTCTCGGTTCCCTCTGCGACCCCGAGGCTCAGTACCGCCTCTCGGGCGTCGAAGCGGCGCATTCCCTTCTTGGTCAGGCGCTCGACGTCGACACGCTCCGCGGCGTTGAACCGCTCGACCGCCACTGCGGCGAGGGCCGGATCGGCCTGCGGCAGACGCACTTCCCACACCGAGCACTCCAGCCGGTCGGCCAGGTTGTCCGCGGTCGCCTCGACCACGGCAAGCACGTCGAGACCGGGCGGAAGCGAGGTGTCCAGCGCGGCCAGCAGCCGCTCGGGGTCACACCGTCGGGTCACGCCGATCTCGAGGTATTCGGCCTCGCTCGCGACTCCGGTGGGCGCGGCCGCGCCCACGTAGGAGATTCTGGGGTGGGGTGAGAAGCCCGCGCTGAACGCCACCGGCACATCCGCGCGCCGGACCGCGCGTTCCACGGCCCGGGAGATGTCACGGTGGCTGGTGAACCGCAGGCGGCCGCGCTTCGCGTAACGGACGCGCAGGCGCTGCACCACCGGCACCGGCGGAGGTCCATCGGGAACAGGTTTCAGGGTGGTGTCGTCCTTCCCAAGTCGTGGTCGTCGTTCCAGGATAGGCCGTGCTCACGCACGGCCTATCTCAGACAACCGTCAGTGGCAGCAGCTTCTTCCCCGTCGGCCCGATCTGGATCTCGGTCCCCATGGTGGGGCAGACGCCGCAGTCGTAGCAGGGGGTCCAGCGGCAGTCCTCGACCTCGACGTCGTTGACGGCGTCCTGCCAGTCCTGCCAGAGCCACTCGCGGTCGAGACCGGCGTCGAGGTGGTCCCAGGGCAGAACCTCGTTCTCCTGGCGTTCCCGCGTGGTGTACCAGTCGACGTCGACACCGGCCTTGGCCACGGCGTCCATCCAGCGCTGGTAGGAGAAGTGCTCGCTCCAGCCGTCGAAGCGGCCGCCGTCCTCCCACACCGCGCGGATGACCTTGCCGACCCGGCGGTCGCCCCTGGACAGCAGCCCCTCGACGATCGAGGGCTTGCCGTCGTGGTAGCGCAGGCCGATGGCCCGGCCGTACTCCTTGTCGCCGCGCAGGGCGTCCTTCAACGCCTTGAGCCGGTGGTCGACGGTCTCGTGGGAGGCCTGGGCCGCCCACTGGAACGGGGTGTGCGGCTTGGGCACGAACCCGCCGATGGAGACCGTGCAGCGGACGTCGCGGGACCCGGTGGCCTGGCGCCCCGCCTGGATGACCTTCCTCGCCAGGTCGGCGATGCCCAGGACGTCGGCGTCCTCCTCGGTGGGCAGGCCGCACATGAAGTACAGCTTCACCTGCCGCCAGCCCTGGGTGTAGGCCGTGGTGACGGTCCGGATCAGGTCCTCCTCGGTGACCATCTTGTTGATCACCTTGCGCATCCGCTCCGAGCCGCCCTCGGGGGCGAACGTCAGACCGGAGCGACGGCCGTTGCGGGAGAACTCGTTGGCCAGGTCGATGTTGAAGGCGTCGACCCGGGTCGAGGGCAGCGACAGCGAGGTGTTGGTGCCCTCGTAGCGGTCGGCCAGGCCCTTGGCGACGTCGCCGATCTCGGAGTGGTCGGCCGAGGACAGCGACAGCAGGCCCACCTCGTTGAACCCCGACGCCCTGACGCCCGCGTCGACCATGTCGCCGATCGTGGTGATCGAACGCTCCCGGACCGGACGGGTGATCATGCCCGCCTGGCAGAAACGGCACCCGCGCGTGCAGCCGCGGAAGATCTCCACGCTGAACCGCTCGTGCACGGTCTCCGCCAGCGGTACCAGCGGCTTCTTCGGGTAGGGCCACTCGTCGAGGTCCATGACCGTGTGCTTGTGCACCCGCCAGGGCACGCCGGAGCGGTTCGGCGCCACACGCCGGATCCGGCCGTCGGCGTGATAGTCGACGTCGTAGAACCTGGGCACGTAGACGCCGCCGGACTCGGCCAGCCGCATCAGCAGCTCCTCGCGCCCGCCGGGCGAGCCCTCCGCCTTCCACTCGCGGATCACCTCGGTGATCGCGATGGCGACCTGCTCGCCGTCCCCCAGCACCGCGGCGTCGAGGAAGTCGGCGATCGGCTCGGGATTGAAGGCCGCGTGGCCACCGGCGAGGACGATCGGATCGTCCTCGCCGCGGTCCGCGGCCTCCAGCGGGATGCCGGCCAGGTCGAGCGCGGTGAGCATGTTGGTGTAGCCCAGCTCGGTGGAGAAGGAGACCCCGAACACGTCGAAGGCCCGCACCGGACGGTGCGCGTCGACGGTGAACTGGGGCACCCCCTCGCTCCTCATGAGCGCCTCGAGGTCGGGCCAGACCGCGTAGGTCCGCTCGGCCAGCGTCTCCGGCATCTCGTTGAGGATCTCGTAGAGGATCTGGACACCTTGGTTGGGCAGGCCCACCTCGTAGGCGTCCGGATACATCAGAGCCCAGCGGACCGTCGCCTCGTCCCAGCTTTTGACGGTCGAGTTGAGCTCACCTCCGACGTACTGGATCGGCTTCTGCACCCTCGGCAGGAGCGCTTCCAGGCGGGGAAACAACGACTCGACAGGCATACGGCCAAGACTATCCGGCTAGAAAGGGTGCCACAGGCGGTCGTCGCCCGCCCTCAGCGAGTCGAGCCTGTGCCGCAGTTCGGTGAGCGCGGCCTGGTCGCGGTGGGCGTTGCGCAGCACGGCGGTGAGAGTCTGCAGCTCACGCATGTCGCGCAGCACCGGGTATCCCTTCCAGGTCGTCGCGTCGTAGCCGTAGGCCTGGCTGAAATTGGACCGCTGGCGCTCGGTCAGCCCGAAGCGCACCCCCTGGAGCGTCGGGATCAGGTCGATCTCCCTGGGCCCCGCGCACACGCCGTCCCAGTCGCACAGCAGGAACCCGTCACGCGTGCGGATCATGTTCCCGCGGTGGGCGTCCCCGTGCACCAGCCCGTACGGCAGCGCGAACTCGAGGCTCTCGTAGTAGGTCTCGGCCAGCGCCTCGCAACGTTCCAGGAGCCAGCCGCGGTCCTTCTCGTCCAGCGCGAGACCGGCCTTGATCGACCTGCGCACCGCGCCGAAGGGGTCGTGGGTCGGCAGCTCGAACGGCACCGGCGGCAGGTCGTGCAGCCGCCGCAGCAGCGGGCCCAGCTGCGCCGGGTCCGGCGGCGGCCCGATGTGCTCCTCGTGGTGCCAGAACGTCGCCAGGAACCCCTCCGCGACGACCGGCTGCTTGATCTCCAGCGGCCTGATGGTGGGGAATCCCTGCTCGACGAGCCAGCGGGTGACCTTGACCGACGTCACCAGACGGTCGAACTTGCCCGGTGTGCTCGCCTGCGCCAGCCGCACCACCACCCGCTCGGCGGGCAGGTGGTAGACGGTGTTGGCGAAGTCGCGCAGCAGCCTGACGCCTCCGGAGTCCAGGCCGGCCTTCCGGCATGCCTCGTTGAGTGCCACGGCTGCCCGGGTGAGGAGCGAGCCCTCGGCGGCAATCGTCATCGTCCGCTCCTGTCTGAGATGGCGTGCCGGGCCCGCTGGGGCAGGCCGACGGCACAGAAACTCTCGATCCGCCTGGCCAGCTGCTGGCCGCCGGGTTTGGAGGCCAGCAGCTCGCGACCCGTGCTGAGGGTCGTGCCCAGGCTGCTGATGCGCCTGTCCGGCGCGAGCGCGAGGATCGGGGCCATCGCCTCCTCCGCGCCCGAGGCGTCGCCCTCCATGATGTGGGCGACCGTCAGATGGGCGCTGGCCATGGACTCGCACCCGTAGGAGCGGTTCTCCGGCTCTCCGGTGGCGTACAGGGCCAGCGACTCACGCGCCGCCTCGATGGCCGACGCCGAGTCGCCGAGGTGCAGGTGGGTGACGGCCGCGTAGTAGCGCTCCTTGGCCGGGCGGAACGCGAACTCCCCGGCGATCTCGTCGTGCAGCTCGTCGGCCCCCGTCGCCCGCACGTCCTGCGCCTGGTGGAGCGCTTCCTCGGCCTCCCGTGTGCGGCCCAGCATGGCGTAGGAGCGGGCCCGCAGCATGTGCAGGCGGGTGGCGCCCGAACCCGTCTGGAGGCAGGTCAGCCCCTCCTCGGCGTATCTGGCGGCGTCGCTGTAACGCCGGTCCCACAGCGCGACCGAGGACTGCATTCCGCGCGCCCAGCCCATCAGGGCGGCGTGCCCGGCCACCTTGCCGTAGGTCCACGCGGCCCGGGCGAGGGTGTCGGCCGGGATGCGGCGGTCCATGTCCATGCTGACGTTGGCCATCAGCCCGCACAGCGCGCCGGTGAGGAAGTACAGCTCCCTGGCCTGCCCGGGGTGGATGCGCTTGTCCAGCGCCCTCCTGGTACGTTCCTGCAGCTCGCGCATCTCCACGAACAGCGGCAGCGGCGCCTCTGCGACGTAGCGTTTGCCGACCCAGATCACCTGGGTGCGCAGCCGCTCCAGCGCGCCCGCGCCCAGCTCGCTCGCCTCGGCCTCCTCCGCGTGCGCGCCCGCCTCGTCGGCCGCCACGGTGATCAGGTCGAGGGCGGGCTGCGCGGACGTCATGGAGCGCAGTTCCTCGGGGGTGTAGTCGTTGGCGAAGCCGAGCTGGACGGGACCGGTCTCGAAGAGCCTGCTCAGCAGGTCCGTGTAGTCACGGTCGGGCCGCGCGCCGGCCTCCCATTCCCGCCACGAGCGCTCGGTCAGCCCGCGTCGCTTGATGCCCTCCCTGTCGCAGAGGGCGTGGAAGTGCTCGATGGCCTCCTCGACGGTCCACCCGTGGGCCAGTCTTCGGCACTTGAACCAGCTCTGCTGGGGGCAGCAGGTGTGGATCTCCTCGACCATTTGCTGGATGACGGCGGGGGAGGGCGGCCCGGTCAGGGCCGCCAGCGTGCGGTTGCGAATGATGGTGGCGCAAGCCAGGGCGGCACGGTCACCGCCCCGGGAGTTCTGGGTCATAGGCTGTCGCGGCCCTTTCCCGATGGGGTCACCCCCACGCTAGTGGTCTGATCGACATCGGGTGGACCTGAGAGCATTCCGCCGGTATGGGAGAGCTTCTCCCTCATGAACCGCTACCGCCGAAGGGCACCACGGTTCCACCGTTGCGAAGCTGTGCCTGGAACAGTTGCCCACACAGGCTGCTCGGCGTTTCGGCGAACCATACCGCCGGCGGATTACCCGCCGAAACCGCTGCCCAGCGTCCCTTGCTGAACACGATCCGATAGTCGGGGAACGCGGTACGTAGCAGTTCCAGTGCCCGTTGCCGTTCGGCGAGCTCCGATGTCACGGCCCCTCCGTCATCACGAGTTCCGTCATCGTTCCCAGAATGTTCGCTTGACTCACGGAAATCCAGTGAGAATTCAGGGGAGCGAACATGCGGACGGCTCTCATGTTGGCTGATTCAGAAGGGTTGTTCGCGAATGTGGATGGCCTGGAGCAAGCCGATAGCGATCATATTCGCAAAGGTCGCAGTCCCGCCATAGGAGACAAACGGGAGCGGAAGGCCTGTGATCGGCATGATCCCAATGGTCATCCCGATGTTGACGAACGACTGGAAGGCCAGCCAGCACACGATCACACCGGCCACCAGGGTGCCGAACCGGTCGTCGCACTGCCGCGCGATCCGCATCCCACGCAGCAGGATCACCCCGATCAGGGCCACCACCGCGACCGACCCGAGGAAGCCGAACTCCTCCCCCGCCACGGTGAAGATGAAGTCGGTGTGCTGCTCGGGCACGAACCGTCCCGTGGTCTGGCCCCCCTCGAACAGCCCCTTGCCGAACAGCCCGCCCGAACCGATCGCGATCAACGACTGGGTGCTGTTGTAACCGACACCGCGCGGATCGCTGGCGGGGTTGAGAAAGGCGGTGAACCTGGCGATCTGGTACGGCTCCAGCACATTGAACAACCACACCGCCACTCCCCCGCCCACCACCAGGAGAGTGAGTCCGAAAATCCAGCGTTTTCGGACCCCGGCGATCACGATCGCCCCCGCGGTGATCACCCCGAGGACCATCGTGGTGCCCAGGTCGGGCTGGAGCATCACCATGCCCATGGTGAACCCGGCCACCCCCAGCGACAGGCCGAGGTCCAGCCCCCGAGGCCGGTCGGTGCCCCGGACCGGCTTGGCCAGCAGCATGGCGAGCATCAGCACCAGGCCGAGCTTGGCGAACTCCGAGGGCTGGAAGGCGAAGCCGCCCCCCAGCATGATCCACGAGTGGGCGCCGTTCACGGTCGCGCCGAGCGGTGTGAGGACCAGCAACAGTCCCAGCAGGCTCACGCCGTACACCAGCGGCGAGTAGATGCGCAGCGACCTGTGGTTGACCATCACCGCCGCGCTGGTCAGCGCGATCCCGATGGCCACGTTGAGGATGTGCTTCTTGACGAGCCCGGTCGAGCCGGGCGCCCAGGTCCTGGTGGACGACCAGACCAGCATCGTGCCGATCACCGTCAGCGCCGCGACCGCGACCAGCAGCACCCCGTCCATCCTGCGCACCGCCGAGGAGGCCGCCACCGCCCTGCGGGCGAAGGAGCCGCCGCTCGGCACGGTCATCGGGCGGCTCACCGCGCCACGGTCCCGTCCCGCTTGATCATCGGCAGGTCGGAGGCGGGACGGTGGGCGGGCAGCGCCGCACGGATCGTCTTGCCCTGCGGCTGGGAGCCGAGACCGTAGATGCCCTCGTAGATCTTCCGCGCGGCCGGAGCCGCGGTCTGGCCGCCCATCCCGCCCTGGGAGACCATGACGACGATCACGAACCGCGGCTTCTGCGCGGGCGCGAACGAGGCGAACCAGGAGGTGTCCTCCTTGCCGTAGACCTCGGCGGTGCCGGTCTTGCCACCGATCTTGAGCTTGTCCATGGGGAACCCCGCGAAGGCCCCGGCGGCCGTTCCGTCGGAGGGGACCTCGCTGAGCGCCGCCCTGATGTAGGCCCGCTCGGTGGCGGAGATCGGCAGCCTGCCCACGACCGGCACCTTGATCTCCTTGACCATGGTGCCGTCGGGCCGCACCAGCGCCCAGCCGAGGCGGGGGCTGCGCAGTTTGCCGTCCCCGACCAGCGCCGCGTAGGCCGCGGCGAGTTGCAACGGGGTCACCAGCACGTCTCCCTGGCCGATCGAGAAGTTCGCCGCGTCACCGGGCCGCCACTGGTAGCCCTCGAGGCAGTTCTCGTACGCCAGCCGTTTGAGGAAGGCCGCCCGGCCCGTGTCGCTTTTGGCGACCTCCGGATAGCCGGATTTGGCCCGTTTGCAGTTCTCCGTCTTGGTCGTGTTCCACAGCTGTTTCTTCCACTCGCGGTCGGGGATCCGTCCCGCGGACTCACCCGGCAGGTCGATCCCCGTCGGCCTGCCGAACCCGAAGGCCCGCGCCATGGTCGCCATCGGCTCCTTGGTCTTGCCCCGGGGCCGCAGCCCGCCGTCGCGCAGCCACTGCTCGTAGGCCGCCCGGTAGAAGATCGTATCGCAGGACTTCACCAGCGCCGTGTGCAGGCTGAGGGTGCCCATCCCGATGCCGTGGAAGTTGTTGAACGGCCTGCTGCCCACCATGTAGGAGCCGGGGCAGTCGTAGTGGCCGTGCAACGGGTAGCCGTCCCTGAGCATGGCCGAGATCGACGAGACCTTGAAGGTCGAGCCGGGCGCGAACTCCCCCTTGATGGCCCGTGAGACCAGCGGCATGCCCGCCTTGCCCGACAGCAGACGTTGGTACTCCGGCTCAGAGATGCCCCCCGTCCACACCGCCGGATCGTAGGTCGGCGCGCTGGCCAGCGCGACCACCCTGCCGGTCCGCACGTCGAGCACCACCCCCGCCGCGCCGTCCGCCTTCGGGGCCGACTTCATGGCCTCGGCCAGGGCCTTCTCCGTCACCGCCTGCACCTTGGCGTCGATGCTGGTGATGAGCGTGTCGCCGGGCGTCGGCTGTACCTGCCGCTCGACCCCGATCACCTTGCCCAGCCGGTCGACCTGCACCCGCCGCAACCCCGGCACCCCCCGCAGTTCCTTGTCGTAGACCGACTCCAGGCCGTCACGGCCCACCAGATCGACCCCGGAGAAGATCGCCTTGAACCCGTCACGCTTCTCCAGCTCCTCCTGGGTGATCGGCTGCAGGTAGCCGAGCGCCTGCGCGCCCGCGGTGCTGGAGGGGTACTCCCTGACCGACTGCACCTCGGCGGTGACCCCGGGAAACTCCTCCTGCCGCTCCAGGATCTGCAACGCCTCCCGGGTGGTGACGTCGTCGTCGATCGGGATCGGCTGGTACGGCGAGCCCGGCCAGCAGGGCCTGGTGACCCCCGGGCCGCACGCCCTGATGCGCATCCGCAGATCGGCGGGACGGCGGTTCAGCACGACCGCCAGCTTCTGCAGCACGTCCTTGCCGTTGCCCTCCATCCGGTTCAGGCTCGTCCGGTCGACCGAGACGACGAGCCTGGTCCGGTTGCGCACCAGCGCCCGCCCCGCCGAGTCGAGGATCTGCCCGCGCACGGCCGGCACCATCACGTCACGGGTACGCGTCTCGGTCGCCGCCTCCACGAACTCCGCCCCGCGAACCACCTGCACCTGCCAGAGCCGTACGGCCAGCAGCGCCAGCAGCGACACCACCAGGAGCTGGAGAACGATCAACCGGCTCCGTGTCCGGCTCACATCCGCCCCCGCGCGAGGTGGGGAAGCGGCCGCAGCCCCCGTTCCCGGGGTCCCCTGACGATCCTCATCACCAGCCAGACCGTCGGCGGCGCGGCCAGCAGGTTGTAGCCGATCGCCCAGGGCAGCGTCGTGGTGAGCATTTCCTCACCGATCTGGACGTCGCCGAGCAGCGCGCTGGTCGCGACGACGGCGGGCGGCCCGGCTGCCGCGCAGGCCAGCGCCATGGGCAGCTTGGCCTCGGGACGGCCGTCGGCCGCCCGGCCGGCGGTGAAACCGATCAGGCACAGCACCAGGGCGTACTGCCCGAGCACGTGCGTGGCGGGCGGCAGCACGTCACCGGCGAATCCGGCGCAGAAGCCCGCCACGGCCCCGGCCGCCGCCCCCCGGACCAGCGCGTATCCCACGACGGCGAGCAGCACCAGGTCGGGCGCGGCTCCGCCGGGCAGGGGCAGCCGGTTCACCACCGTCACCTGAAGGATCATGAACAGCAGGAGCAGGCCGGCGGCCGCCACGTCACGACCCACCCTCAGACCCCCTCACGCGGCGCGTTGGGCGACACGGCGTCACGCGGGTTGCGCTTGGGCGTCGCGTTGGGCAGCACGGCGTCACGCGGGTTGCGCCTGGGCGCCTGCACCACCACACCCACCACGTCCAGCGCGGTGAGGTCGGCGTACGGCCGCGCGTACGCGATCCGGGTCAGCTCCCCCGGCGTGGCCTCCACGTGCTCGACCACCCCGATCGGCACCCCCGCGACGTACGGCGCGCCACGCTGGGAGCCGAAGCTCACGATGCGGCGCCCGGGAACGACCTGCGCGGTCGAGTCGAGCAGCCGGAACCGGAGCAACCGGCCGTTCAACCCCAGCCCGTGCACCACCCCGATCTCGTTGCTTCCCTCCAGGCGCGCCCCGGCCGCCGAGGCGGGGTCGCTGAGCAGGACGACGGTCGAGGTGGACGTGCTCACCTGGACCACCCGGCCGACCAGGCCGTCACCGTTCAGCACGGTCATCTCCGAACGCACACCATCGGCGCTGCCCACGTCGAGCTGGACGGCCTCCTCGAACCCGGGGGTGCCGCGCCGCGCGATCACCTGGGCGGGAACCAGCTTGTAACCGGCGATCCCGGCCACACCGAGCAGGCGGCGCAGCTCGGTGGAGTGCCCGCGGTCCAGGGTCTGCGTCATGAGGTCGCGCTTGAGCCGCTGGTTCTCCGCGCGCAGCGCGTCGATGCGGCGCTGCGCGTCGGGCGCGGCCGCCATCGTCTCGAAGAAGCGCCCGATCGGCCGGACGACTCCTGCCCCCGCGCTCTCGACGGTGCCCAGCAGCTCTGCGCCCGCCCCCCTGAGCGAGCCGAGCGGGGAGTTCGCCCCCGCCCGATGGTCGACGGTCATGAGCACGAGCGCCGCCGCCAGCAGCACTCCCAGACTCATCCGTGCCCGGCGCGTGTCCCTCATCAGTGCCGCGGCTCCGGCACCAGAACCTGCTGCAGTGCCTCGAAGTCCTCGACACACTTGCCCGAGCCGAGCGCGACGGAGTCGAGCGCGTTGTCCACCAGGTGGATCGGCATGCCCGTCTCGCCCTTGAGCCGCTCGTCCATGCCCTTGAGCAGCGCGCCACCCCCGGTGAGCGCGATCCCCCGGTCCATCAGGTCCCCGGAGAGCTCGGGCGGGCACTTGTCCAGCGTGGTCTTGACCGCGTCGACGATCACGTTCACCGGCTCCTCGGTGGCCTTGCGGATCTCCGCGGCCGACACGACGACCGTCTTCGGCAGACCCGTGACCAGGTCGCGGCCACGAATCTCCGCGTGCCCCTCCTCGGGAAGCATGCAGGCCGAGCCGATCGCCATCTTGATCTCCTCGGCGGTCCGCTCGCCCAGCATGAGCGAGTGCTCCTTCTTCGCGAAGGTGATGATCGCCTGGTCCAGTTCGTCACCGCCGATCCGGATCGACTGGCTGGTCACCACTCCGCCCATCGAGATGATCGCCACCTCGGTGGTGCCGCCGCCGATGTCGACCACCATGTTGCCGGTGGGCTCGTGCACGGGCAGGCCCGCGCCGATCGCGGCGGCCATCGGCTCTTCGATGATGTAGACCCCCCGCGCGCCCGCCTGGTATCCGGCCTCCTTGACCGCTCGCTGCTCGACCCCGGTGATGCCGCTCGGCACCGCGATGATGATGCGCGGCTTGGCGTAGTGACGGCGCTTGTGCACGCGCTGGATGAAGTAGCGGAGCATTCGTTCGGTGACGTCGAAGTCGGCGATGACGCCGTCCTTCAGCGGTCGGATCGCCATGATGTTGCCGGGGGTCCGGCCGATCATGCGCTTGGCCTCGATGCCGATGGCCACGATTTTTCCCGTGGTCGTGTTTATCGCGACGACGGACGGCTCGTTGAGAACGACGCCGCGGCCCCTCACGTAGACGAGGGTGTTGGCGGTGCCGAGATCGACCGCCATGTCGCGGCCGAGGAAGGCAAGCTTGCTGCTCATGAGGAAGGCGGCCCTCCTTCCGTCAGGTCGTCGGCGAAAACTACAGAACGCACTCGAATCGTAACGTGACGCACCCACCACTGAGCGCAATGAGCTCCCCAGCTCCGGGAAAATCTTCCGTCGCCCCAAACACGTGGAGCCCCGCCATCCACAAGGATGACGGGGCTCCACGGGGCCCGAACGTCAGAAGCGGTCCGGGAAGAAGAGCTTGATCTCACGGGCGGCGGACTCGGACGAGTCAGAGCCGTGAACCACGTTCTCACCGATCTCCAGGGCGTGGTCGCCGCGGATGGTGCCCGGGGCGGACTTGACCGGGTCGGTCAGGCCGGCGAGCGAGCGGAAGGCCTCGACGGCGCGGGGACCCTCGGCGACCAGCGCGACCAGCGGGCCCGAGGTGATGAACTCGACCAGCTCGCCGAAGAACGGCCGCTCGGAGTGCTCGGCGTAGTGCGCCTTGGCGGTGTCGGCGTCCAGAGTGCGCAGCTCCAGCGCGGCGACCTTCAGGCCCTTGCGCTCGATCCGGGCGATCACGTCGCCGATGAGACCACGCGCGACACCGTCGGGCTTGATCAGGACAAGGGTGCGCTCGGACACTGAGGTTCTCCTTTGAGTGGAAATGACTCGCGGACTGCGAGGAACGCGCGAAGTTTACCGTCCCCCGCCCGTTTCCCCGTGGTCGGCGACGTCACGGACGGTCCGCGCCGTCTCCCAGGGCTCCCTCGGGAGAGGGGGTGGGCGGCGGCACCACCGGCAGCGCACCGGGCTTGTCCGGAGCGGGCTCGGGCCCCGGCGCGGGCACGGTTTCCGGCCGCGGCCTCGGCCTGGGGCCCGTCTGCGGCTCCGGCTCGGTCTCCGGTTCGGCCCGCCCCGGCCGATCGTCCCCCAGCCCGTCTCCCAGCCCGTCAGCCGTCGCTGAGGCGGGTTCCCGCCTCTCGGCGGAGCGTGCCCCCTCCGAGGGCGGCCCGGAGCGCCCAGGGGGCGCGGAAGGCCCGGAGCGCCCAGGAGGCATGGAAGGCGCGGAGTCCGCGGGCGGCGCCGGCGCCGGAACGGAAGGGAGCACGTCGGACGGAACAGCGGGCTTCCCCGCCACCGGGACGTCGTCGAGCCCCTCGACCGCGGGCAGCTCGACCCGGGGAAGGGCGCCCGCCGCACCCCGGCCCCCCGGGGAACGGCGGCTCAGGACCGCGCCGAGCACGATCACGACGACCACCAGGACACCGCCGACCAGGGCCCACAGACGCAGAGCACCGACGAACGCGTCGACCATCGCCTGCGGGCTGCCGGCCTCCTTCAGACGGGTGACCTGGATCCCGCTGCCCAGCAGGAAACCGGACAGGAGACCGGGGAAGAACAGCGATAGCGCGAAGAGCGCGGCACCCGGGCCCGGCACGCGCAGCGCCGAGGTCAGGGCGACCGCGGCGCCGACCGTGAGCAACGCGAACGGAAGGATCAGCGCCGATCCGTGAGAGGCGGGAAGCAGCAGCCGGACGACGCACAGCCCGGCCACCACGGCCACCAGCCCGGCCGCCGCGCACAGGGGCGCGAGGGAGTCGCCCAGCCTGCTCACCAGCACGGCCGCGACCAGACCCGCGACCCCGGCGACCACGAACGCCGGCCACAGGCCGGACAGCCCGGGCCCGCCCAGACCGCCCAGCTCCACATAGGTGACCTGCGCGGCGGTCGGCAGGACGACGACACCGACCGCCAGCATCGTGTAGGCGGGCACCCGGCCCGCGGAACCCTCGAATCCGCTCGCGGAGGCGAGACAGAAGAGCGCGACGACGGACAGCAGGGCGGTGAGGACGAGCAGGCCCGGCGGCCAGTCGAACGTCATGCCCAGGGCCAGGACGGCGATCGCCACCGCGAACGCGGCCGCGACCGGCAGGCGTCCGGGCTCCACGACGGCCCGTTCGCCACCGCCGTCCCTCATCCAGAGCACGAGGCAGACGGCGGCCAGCGCCAGGGCGATCCCCGTCAGCAGGGGGTACGGCTGGAGCGTGACCTTCCAGGAGTCGACGGCGTCCAGAGGCCACAGGGCGAGCGCCTGGGCGGCCAGCAGGCTGACCGCCAGCATGCCTCCCCAGATCGCGCGCAGGACCAAGGAGCGTTCCCAGACCGCCAGGAGGCTGGCGGGCACCAGCAGACCGGCCCCCACACCGTGTAGAACCCGCAGCGCCCCCACCAGGAACGGGGACGCCGCGTAACCCCCCGCCACGTCGGCCAGCGCGAGCAGGGTCAGCCCCGCGACCAGGATCGGGACCGCGCGCACCCGGCGTAACAGCAGCGCGGTCGGCGGCACGGTCAGCACCATCGCGGGCAGCGCCAGCCCGTGCGCGCGGACCATCGCGATCTGCGAGATGTCCGGCGGGAGCAGCGAGGCGACCACCGAGATGGTGTTGGGGATGGCGACGATCGCCAGCGGAAGCGTCACCGCGACGAGCAGCCCGAGGACGACGTCGAGCATCAGCGAGGCGGGAAGAGGGCGCGCCGGGTCCGCGGACCCGGCGGCCACCCCGTTGCTCGGCTGAATGGGAGGGACGGCCATGTTGGCCGACTTTAGCGGGAAGTCACGCCCTCGACACGGCGAGCGACGAATATCGCCGTGATCCAGAGGGCGGCGAAGATCACCCCCAGGAAGAACATGGTCGGAACCAGGAAACCCGCGGCGATGGCCAGAACCTGGATGACACTTCCCAGGATGTAGGCGAAGGGGCGTTTCAGCATTCCGGCGACCAGGACGCACAGAACCGCCAGGCCGATCCCGACCGTCACCGCGACGGCGGGCTCGATGTTCTGGGTGTTGATCGCCACCGGTGTGAACAGCCCGATGACGATCGCCTCCATGCCGAGCACACTGGCGCAGAGCCTCCGCATGCCCGGGGTAACGGTGATCATTTCTCGCCTTCCCTCCGCCACCTGGGTCACGTGGCCTCCTCGGCCTTCAGCAGCAGCCGCGCGTCTCCGGCCGTGACGACGGATCCGGTGATCAGGACTCCGGCGCCGCCGAACTCCCCCTCCTCGTCCGCCAGGGCGATCCCCAGATCGATCGCCTCGTCCAGACGCTCGGCCAGGCGGACCCTGTCCGGCCCGAAGATCTCCCCGGCCAGCGCCGTGAGCTCCTCCGGATCCATGGACCTGGGCGAGGAGTTCCTCGTCACCACGATCTCGTCCATCATCGGCTCCAGCAGCTCCAGCATCCCCCGGACGTCCTTGTCGGCGAACACCGCCACGACACCGATGAGCTTGGCGAAGCCGAAGGACTCGTGAACGGCCTCCAGGGTGGCCTGGATCCCGCCCGGGTTGTGCCCGGCGTCCACGAGCACCGTGGGCCCTCGCCGTACGACCTCCAGCCTCCCCGGCGAGCGCACCTGCAGGAACGCCTGCCGTACCAGTTCGGCGTCGAGAGGATCGTCCCCCGCGGTCAGCGCCTCGACGGCGGCCAGCGCGCAGACGGCGTTGCCCGCCTGGTGCGCCCCGTAGAGGGGCAGCAGGATCTCCTCGTAGGTCCCCTTGAGGCCCCTGAGGCTGAGCAGCTGGCCGCCGACCGCCAGCTCCCTGCCGAGCACGCCGAACTCCAGTCCCTCCCTGGCCACGGTCGCCCCCACCTCGACCGCCCTGCGCATCAGCACCTCGGCCGCGGGAAGCTCCTGCTGCGCGAGCACGACCGTCGCGCCAGGCTTGATGATGCCGGCCTTCTCACCCGCGATCGTCGCGATGTCGGGGCCGAGATAGTCGACGTGGTCCAGCGAGATCGGAGTGATGACGGCGACCGTGCCGTCGGCGACGTTGGTCGCGTCGAAACTGCCGCCCATGCCCGTCTCGATGACCGCGACGTCCACGGGAGCGTCGGCGAAGGCGGCGAAGGCCATCGCCGTGAGCGTCTCGAAGAAGGAGAGCCTGCGGCCCTGAGCGTCGATCATCTTGAGGTAGGGCTCGATGTCCTCGTAAACCTCGGTGAAGCGCTCCTCACTCAGCGGAAGGCCGTCAACCGAGATGCGCTCGCGCATGGACACGAGGTGAGGGCTGGTGAACCGGCCGACGCGCAGGTTGCGCTCACGCAGGATCGTCTCGATCATCCGCGTCGTGCTCGACTTGCCGTTGGTTCCCGCGACGTGCACGACCGGATAGGCGTGCTGCGGGGAGCCGAGCAGGTCCATGAGTGCGGCGATCCTGTCGAGAGTGGGCTCGAAGTTCCACTCGACGCCGCGTTCCATGATTGCCTGCTCAACCGCTCGATATTCCACATCTCAAGCCTACTGACCTCGTCGACGGGTTCCCGACAGGCCCGGGAAAAGGGCCTTCGCGCCGGTCCGGCGAGAAGCCGGCGGCGACGAGGAGAAACGGTCCGGGAGGGCCCGGAAGACAGGCAACGCCCCCCGGAGGGCAGCCCCCCGGAAAACCCCGTCGGCGGGCCCCGCCAAGAACACCGGAAGAAACCCACACCGCCCCCGGAGAACCCCCGTAGAACCCCCGTAGAAGCCCCGTAGAAGCCCCGGAACACGCGAACCCCACCATCGCCCTGCCCATCCAGGCCCCCTACCGGATCGAACCCCTGCTACACACCGCCCCCGACAACCGACCCCACGAAGCCCCGGAAGAAGAACCCCCGGAAAACAAAAAAAGGGGGACCACCCCCGCCACACACGAGACACGACCCCCAAAACCCGGAACACCCCCGGAGAAACACAAAAGGGGGGACCGCCCCCCGCGAACGAGACACGTCCCCCACCCCCTCCGAACCCCTCCAGCCCCCACCGGAAAACACCCGGAGAAGAACCCCCGGGACCCTCTTCCGGGAACGCCAAAAAGGGAGGACCACCCCCTCAACCGAGGGGACGATCCTCCCTTTTTCGAAAAATTGTCCGGCGGCGACCTACTCTCCCACACCGTCCCCGGTGCAGTACCATCGGCGCTGAAGAGCTTAACTTCCGGGTTCGGAATGTAAC
>NZ_JBFBCF010000020.1:0-17103 GCF_040683035.1 Streptosporangium sp. NPDC051022
GACGCCCGCGCGGGCGTCCGCTCTTGCTCTCAGGGGGCGGGGGTTTCGGGGGATCCGCAGGGGGCGGGGGCTTTTCGGAAGGGGGATCCGGAAGGGGGATCCGGAAGGGGGATTCCGGGGGAAGGAAGAGGGGGTTTCCGGGGGGAAGGGAGCGGGGGGCGGGGGATCCTCGGGGACACGGGGTGGGGTCCGCCGAGGGCGTGGGGGGAAGGGGGATGGGGGCTCCCGAGGAGACGGAGGTGACCGGGGATCCTCGGGAAGGGGACGTGAGGGGGACGGGACTCCCCGGGGGGACGGGGAGGTTCCCGGGTCTCCGCTACGGCTGGGCCGGCTCGGCGACGACGGCCTTCGGCGGCGTGGCCGGGTTGTTGTCCACGGCCTTCCAGGCGCCACTGGAGAAGGGCACGGGGTAGTTCTTCTTGCCCACGCCGTCGCCCCACTTGGTGATGACGTAGTCGACCTTGATGTGGCCCTGGCCGCCGACGCCGTCCACGCCCAGCGTGCCGGAGTTGAACGTGCCGCCGGTCAGGTCGGCGAAGGTCTTGGCGTCGAGGTCGATCATGACGCCGCTGCTGGAGGGCACGCCGGGACCGCGGTCGCCGACGAAGAACTTGGCCTTCTTGCCGTTGTAGATGACGTAGCCCTCGGTGAACAGCGGCCAGCTGGGGCTCGCGATCATGCCCTTCTGCATGGGCTTGCCGCTCGCGGGCAGACCGGTGTCCCCGGCGCGGCCGGAGGAGTCGTCCCAGAAGTAGGAGGCCCTGGTCGAGCCCTTCAGCAGGACGGTCTCCGCGGGAGCGGCGACGCTGCTGGATCCGGTGCCGGTGTCGGCCGCGGCGGGAAGCGCGGAGACCACTCCGGCGGAGGTGAGGACGCTCGCGCCCAGGAGGGTCGCGGCGAGGAGACGGTTACGCAGGCCAAGGGAGAAACGCATGAAATGGAAGCTCTTTCGCGAGGGAACAGGACAGCCTCGTGCGTCGGGTCAAGAAGAGGCACGGGCGTGAGCGCTCACAGGGAAGAGAGGTCGCAGCCGGAGAGACCGGACGCTACGCGGAGCGCGGTGCGTGGTGCCGCGGCCGAGCGCGGCGAAGAAGTTCTAGTTGGTCGTCACGTACGCGGTGCGTAGCTGGATGAATGCGACACAGCGATCCATTAGGGGATCTCCTCTCCATCTCGTCTACCGGGTTAGCTGACGGGTTCGGGCGGTGGAGTTGCCCTACCGCTGCGGGTTCGCTGCGGATTCACCCCAAGAAGTGGGTCCCCGGCTCCCTTGGCCTTGTGGGCCTTTGGGATTCGACGTCGGCCGGCCGCTCCTTCTCCTGAAGGGCAAGTCACCGGTCGAGAACAACTAGGACACTACCCACCACAATGGGACAAAGCAAAGCAAAAGCCATGAAAGGCCCAGAAGATCTACCTTCAACACCCAAGAAAGGGGCATTGGCCGGGCCTTGACCATACTCGTTCCCGAGCGTTAGGTTCGGTGAAACTGTTAGGAAACTTACCTAATAGTTTCACAGTAATCATGCTGCTGACCTGCAACTTCTCTCTTTCACCCCCCGAAGGAGCAGCGCCGATGAACAAACGAACGATCGGCCTGACAGTGGCCGCGGCCACCGCGCCGGCCCTGCTGGCGACGGTTATGGTCAACGCGGCCTATGCCCACGGATCCATGGGAACGCCCATCAGCCGGGTCTACGCCTGCTATCTGGAGAACCCGGAGTCCCCGGACACCCCCGCGTGTAAAGCCGCGGTCGGCAACGGCGACACCCAGCCGCTTTACGATTGGGACGAACTCAACATCGGCACCGCCAACGGCAAGCATCGCGAGATCATCCCCGACGGCCAGCTCTGCAGCGCGGGACGCGCCAAGTACCGGGCGTACGACGCGGCCCGCACCGACTGGCCCTCGACCGCGCTCCCCACGGGAGGCGGCCCCTACACCTTCCGCTACCCGTACACCGCCGACCACCCCGGCACCTTCGAGATCTACATCACCAAGGACGGCTTCAACCCGCTCCAGCCGCTGAAGTGGTCGGACCTGGAGACCACGCCGCTGGTGAAGGTGAAGAACCCCACCAAGTCCAACGGCGAATACGTCATGCAGGGCCAGCTTCCCGCCAAGACGGGCCGCCACATCGTCTACTCGATCTGGCAGCGCTCGGACAGCGCCGAGGCGTTCTACACCTGCTCCGACGTGACCTTCGGCAACGTGTCCACGCCGACCCCCACCGTCACGCCCACCGTGACCCCGACGGCGACCCCCACGGTGACCCCCACGTCGACCCCGACGGCGACCCCGACGGTGACCCCCTCGACGCCTCCCCCCAGCCCCAGCACCCCGCCCCTGCCGAACGACTGGGCCCCGGGGGTCTCCTACGCCGCCGGGACGCTGGTGAAGTACAACGGCAACCACTACCGCTGCGTGCAGGCCCACACCTCCCTGCCCGGGTGGGAGCCGCCCAACGTCCCCGCTCTCTGGCGGCTCCTGTAGGGGTGACCGCGCCACGGAGTCCCGGTCCGCGCGGGCCGGGACTCCTTCGTCCTCCCGGGGAGTCCTCCCCGGGCGGCCCCTCCCCCGCCGGGCCGTGCCCGGCGGCGCCGAAGCGTCAGTCCCACCAGAAGGACCAGGCGTTCCTGCCCCTGATCTGCTCGGCGTAGTCGGCCAGCGTCCCGGAGCTGTAGATGACGCTGTCCGGGCAGAACGTCCAGTGCTCGGCGGCGACGTGGAGGGCGTGCTCCGCGGTGACCGGGGGCGCCGCGACGCTCAGGTCGAGGGTGTTGAACCCCAGGCCGACCACCCGCACCCCGAACCTGTCCTCCCAGCTGCGCAGTACGGCCGCCAGCGGGACCATCCACTCGTTGTGGTTGAGCGCGCCCTGCCATCCCATGACGGCCAGCGCGTCGGCCCCCCGCTCCGCCGCGACCAGCCCGAGCGGGGTCCTGCGCTCGGCGACCAGTCCGGCGTACCAGTCGGCGACCACGCCCGGGTCGGCGGCGAGCTTGCCCGACGGGGCGGGGCCGGGGCAGTGCATGCCGAAGGGGGCCAGCAGTTCGAGCTGGTCGGGATGGGCCCTCTCCACCCAGTCCGACCACACCTCGGCCATGAACGCGCCCGTGTGGTAGTTGTCGATCTCGGCCACCGCGTCGGGAGCGATCTGCCCTGCAGACCAGGGCTGGACGGAGTCCTCCAGCAGCACGGGCCACAGCCCCGAGTGCTCATGCTCGGCCCTCAGCGCGGCCCAGAGCTCACCGGGAACCGCCATGTCACTGAGCCAGAACGCCGGAAGGTGATCGAAGGCGAACTGAGAGTAATCAGGATCGGGCCACACGACGTCTCCGGGTGGCAGCTCCAGCAAAAGGCTCCGTCCCTCACCACCGTCGTGGAACAGCTGGCCCAGCACTGGCGGAAGTTGCCCACGCTCGCAATCGCTCATCCCTACCGATCCGATCCTGACCACGGATCAATTTTGGCCTGTCAGGCTCCCGAGCGACAGTTATCCTCCACAGCGGGGGAAAAGGAACGGTATACCGGTGCGCCGAACCCCACTCCGGGCCCACTCCGGGCCCGCTCGCGGACCGAGTGCCGGAGCGGGCCCGGAGTGGGTCCGGCGCGGGTCAGACGCCGAACTCGGCCACGATGGCCTCCCGCTCCGCCTTGCTGAGCGGCAGGCCCGGCGCGTCGGGACGGCGCTGCCACGGGTGCGGCCCGGCGTCGGGCCGATACTCCACGCCCAGCGCGTCGAGCCTGGCCGAGTGCGTCTCCAGCCGCCGCGTGAACTCCGGGTACGGCGTCCGCCCCGCGGACCACACCACCTCGGCGAACGCGCACAACCGGGGGAAGACCATGTAGTCGACGGCCCGCGTGCCGTCCATGTGCTCGGTCCACACGTTGCACTGGGCCCCGATCACGCGGGAGCGCTCCTCGGCGCTCAGCCCGTCCGGCACGGGGTCGAAGGCGTGGACGTCCCACAGCGTGAGCGGCGGCCCGACGGGGACGGGCTCGTCGGGCAGCTCCGACTGGCGGTAGTCGAGGTAGACGGACATGTCCGGGCAGGAGACCACCCGGTGACCGGCCCGCGCCGCCACGACCGCCGCCCGCGGTCCCCGCCAGGCCGCGACCGTCACCCCCGGCACCGCCCCGCACTCCAGGATCTCGTCCCAGGCGTACGGCGTGCGCCCCCGCCCGATGACGTGCTCGGCCAGGGCCGAGACGAAGGCCTCCCGCGAGACGGGATCCCCCGGGCACTCGTCCCCGCCGATCCCGATGTGGGCGCCGGGGAACAGCTCCATGACCTCGTCCAGGACGTCGCGGCAGAAGCCGAGCGCCTCGGCGGAGGTGACGTCGAGGACGTCCTCGGAGACGCCCCACGTGGTGCGGACCTCGGTCGGCCGTACGCCGAACCGGGGATAGGCGGCGACGGCGGCCTGGGTGTGGCCCGGAAAGTCGATCTCGGGGACCACGGTGACGAACCGCTCGGCCGCGTAGGCGACGATCTCCCGCGCGTCGTCGGCGGTGTAGAAGCCGCCGTGCGGGCGGTCGAGGTGGAGCCCGTGCTGGCGGGAGCCGAGCATGCTCGAGGGGCGCCAGCCTCCCACCGAGGTCAGCCGGGGATACTTCGCGATCTCCAGCCGCCAGCCCTGGTCGTCGGTGAGGTGGAGGTGGAGCACGTTCAGCTTGTGCAGCGCGAGCAGGTCGATGAACCGGAGCAGGTCGGCCTTGGGCATGAAGTGCCGGGCGACGTCCAGCATGCAGCCGCGCCAGCCGTACCTGGGCCGGTCCTCGATCTCCGTGGCGGGCGCGGTCATCGGCGCACCCGCCACGCGGCCGCGGCGCAGCGCGGCGGGCGGGAGCAGCTGCCGGAACGTCTGGGCCCCGTAGAACACCCCGGCGGGGTCACCGCCGGTGATCCACACACCGGAGGGGGTGACCCGGAGGCGGAGTCCCTCCGGCTCCAGGCCGTCGTCGAGGGCCAGCACGATGCGCTCCTGTCCCGGCCCCCCTCCGTCCCAGCCATCCCCGCCCTGACCGTCCCCGTCCTGACCGTCCCCGCCCTGGCCCTTCCCTCCCTGACCGTTCCCGCCCCGGCCGTTCCCGTTCGGGCCGCCGGCGGGAGCGCCCGAGGGCAGCAGCGCACAGCCGGTGGCCGGGCCGAGCGCGGAGCGGAACCAGGCGGCGACCGCGGCCAGCTCGGGCGGGGCGTCGAGCGTGGTGCCCGGGGTCAGCGTGAACTCCCCCCAGCCGGGCCGTACGGCGGCCGGCAGCGGGATCAGTCCGTGGGCGGCGGGGCCCACGGGAGGCACGGGTCCGATGAAGAACACCGGTTCGGCGGAGCTCAATCCTTCACCGCCCCACCGAGTCCGGCCACCAGCCTGCGCTGGACGGCCACGAAGAAGATCAGTACGGGAATGGTCATCAGCGTTGAGGCCGCCATGATTCCGCCCCAGTCGTTCTCGTCGGGTTTGAAGAAGACCAGCAGGGCCGCGGGCAGGGTCTGGCTGTCCTTGGCCGAGATGATGAAGGTTCTGGCGAAGATGAAATCGTTCCACGCGGCGATGAAGGAGAACACGCTGGTCGCGACCAGGCCGGGGGCGACCAGGGGGAACAGGATCCGCCACAGGACGACGGGCCTGCTCGCGCCGTCGATCATCGCGGCCTCCTCCAGCGCCTCGGGGACCGCGGCCACGAACCCCCGCATCATCCAGACCGCGAACGGCAGGGAGAAGGCCAGGTGCACCAGGACTAGCGAGCCCAGCGTGTTGAGCCCGACGCCGGGCGCGACCGTACCGATGTCTCTGAACAGGAAGAACAGCGGGATGGTCAGCGCCTCGACGGGCACCATCTGCGCCACCAGGAACATGATCAGCACCGTGGTGCGGAACCGGAAGCGGAACCGGGTCACCGCGACGGCGGCGAGGAAGGCCACGACCGCGGACAGCACGACGACGGTCAGCGCGACGGCGGCGCTGTTGAGGAAGTAGCGGCCGAAGTTCTCCCCGCCGATCACCCGCAGGAAGTGCTCGAAGGTCGGGGCCAGGGTCCAGGGACGCACGTGCAGCGACTGGATCTCACCGGCGGGCTTGAGCGCCGACAGGACCATCCAGTAGATCGGGAAGAACGTCAGGAACGCGGCGGCCACCGCGACGACGTTGGCGATCAGGCGGGATCTGCTCACAGCTTCTCCCCGCTGCGGTGGAGGGCGCGGATGTAGAACAGGGTGACCGCGAGCAGGATCAACGTCATGATCACGCCGATCGCCGAGCCGAGCCCGTACTCCGAGGAGCCGAAGGCGGTCTGGTAGGCGTAGACGTTGAGCACGGTGTTCTGCCCGGCGATGCCGCCCCCGTTGGTCATCACGTAGATCTGCGTGAAGATCTTGAAGTCCCAGATGATCGACTGGATGACCACGATCGTGATCAGCGGTCGCAGCATCGGCACGACGACCCGCCAGAAGGTGTGCCACGCCGAGGCCCCGTCGAGCGCGGCCGCCTCCAGCACCGAGCCGGGAATGGCCTGGATGCCCGCGTAGAGCGTCACCATGACGAAGGGGAAGGAGTGCCAGACCACGGTGGCGCCCACCACGCCGAACGCCAGCCACCTGTCGTAGAACCAGTTGAAGCCCTCGATGCCGAGGACCTGGTTGACCAGGCCCAGGTCTGCGTCGAACAGGAACATCCAGACGGTCGAGCCGGTCATCGCGGGCGCCGCCCACGCCGCCATCGCGGCCAGCGACAGCAGCAGGCGGGGCACCCGTCCCGCCCTGGTGAGCACGACGGCGAGCACCGCGCCGACGGCGAGCGTCGCGACGACCAGGGCGGCGGCGAACACCAGCGTCTGCCCGAGCACCGACCAGAAACGCCCGTCCCCCAGGAGCGTCGCGTAGTTGCCGAACCCGACGAACCGCGTCGGCCGGCCGCCGCTGACCTGGGCCTGCCGGTAGTCGAACACCGACAGCAGGCCGAGCATGTAGAGCGGGTAGCCGAACAGCGGCAGCAGGACGGCCGCGGACGGCAGCAGGTAGAGCCAGGCCCGCAGCCCGCCGCCCGGACGTGGCGGCCCCCCGCGGACCCGGACCCCCGGGTCCGCGGGCGCCGTGGTCACCGCGGTCATGACCGGCCGAAGGCGGCCTTCACCGCCGCGGCCGCTTCGTCGGTCGCCTGCTCGACGGTGGCCTGCTTGGTCGCGATCTTCTGGAGCATGGTCGGGATGACCTTCTGGTTGTCGATCTTCACCCAGGCCGGGTCGATCGGCACGAAACGGGTCCCCGCGGCGACGGTGTCCAGGAACGGCTTGAGGAAGGAGTCCTTGGCCGCCAGCTCGTCACGCGCCGAGGTCAGCGTGGGCAGATTGCCCATGGCCTCGTACATCTTGGTCTGGTATGCCTTGCCGCCCAGCAGCTCCATGAACTTCACCGCCAGCGAGCGGTGCTTGCTGTTCTTCATGACGCCGAGGTTGTTGCCGCCGGAGAAGGCGGGGGCGATCGTGCCCTCCTTGGAGCCGGGCAGCGGTATCACGGCGTACTTGCCCGCCGCCGCGCCCGCGTCGACCGCGGCGCGGCTGAAGTTGCCGAGGATGCCCATGGCCGCCTTGCCGCCGGCGAACAGCTCGACGGTCTTGCCGCCGGTGAGGCTCGCGCAGGCCTGTGGCGGGCAGTTGTCGTCGCTGAGCAGGTCGGTGTACGCCTGCACACCCTTGCGGGCCTCGGGGCCGTTGAGGTTCTCGATGTCGCCGCCCGCGTCCCAGACGAACGGGAGGGCGCCGAAGGTGTACTCGCCGCCGACGGCGACGCCGTACAGGTCGGGCTTCTTCTTGCGGATCTCGCGGGCGGTCTCGGTCAGCTCCCCCAGCGTCTTCGGCGGCGTGAGGCCGAGCTCGGTGAAGACGTCGGTGCGGTAGTAGAGGGCACGGATGCCGATGTACCACGGCAGGCCGTAGACCTTGCCGTCAACGGTCGCGGACTTGAGGAGGTCGGCGCCGACGTCCTTGCCCTCGGGCCAGGCCGCCAGATCGGCGCTCAGGTCCGCGAAGCCGCCCGCGGCGGCGTACTCGGCGAGGTCGGTGTTGCCGTACTCGGCGACGTCCGGGGCGCTCGCCGGATCGTTGAACGCGCCCTTGAACTTCTCGTGCCTGGCGGGCGTCGTCGGGATGTAGGTGATCTCGACCTTCACGTCCGCGTTGGCGGCGGTGAACTCCTTGATCGCCTCGGCGACGACCTTCTCCTTGGGGGCGCGGTTGGGCTCGTCGAAGAGCCACACCCGCAGGGTTCCGGACTTCTCATCACCACCGCTCGCGGAGGGAGCGGTCGACGGCGCGCACGCGGCGAGGGCCAGCAGGGCCACACCCGCCGCCGCCCAGTTCAGGATCTTCACAACTCTCTCCTCCTGTTGGCGGCAGACCCTAGAAAGGGCGCGCCGGTCATCGGAAGAGGTGGCGTATTTTGTTGTGCATTGCAGAACCTTGTGCTGCAAAGTGGCAACGAGGTCGTCGAGTCCCCTAATTTGACCTGCGTGTTCGACCCTCCCGATCACCGTTGAGGCCGTGATGAACGAACCTGCTCCCGAACGCAACCAGTCGGTCTCGCTACGGCGTGCCCTCGCCGTGCTCGAACACGTACGCGACCACGCGGGCGCCGGCCAGGGGTTGTCGCTCACCCGGCTCGCCGAGTCGCTGAGCCTGTCCAAGAGCACGGTGCTCAGGCTGACCCTCCCGCTCGTCGAGGCCAGGCTGCTGGACCGCGACCGCAAGACCGGCGCCTACCGGCTCGGGCACGGCGCGCTCCACCTCGGCCAGGCGTACCTGGCGACGCTGGACCTGCGCACCGTGGCCGCCGAGGAGTCCTACCGCCTGATGTCCGAGGTCAGGGAGACCGTCCACCTCGTGGTCTACGACCCGCCGGAGGTGGTCTACATCGACAAGGTCGAGAACGAGACCACCGTGCGGATGGCCTCGCGCGTCGGCAGCCGGGCACCCGTCTACCGCACCGCCGTCGGCAAGGCGATCCTCGCCTGGCAGGCGGAGGAGGACGTCGAGAAGGTCGTGGCCGCCGGGATGCCGCCGATGACCCGCCACACCATCGTCGACGCCGACCGGCTCCGGACCGAGCTGGGCCGCATCCGGCAGCGGGGCTACGCGGTCGACGACCGGGAGAACGAGCCCGAGGTGCGCTGCGTCGCGGCCCCGATCTTCAACCACGCCGACGCCGCGACCTCGGCCATCTCCGTCTCCGGCCTGACCTCGCGGATCACCGCCGCGCGGGTGCGCGAGCTGGGCCCGCTGGTCGCGGAGACCGCCCTGCGCATCTCCAGGAAACTCGGCTCGACCCGCTGACCCTCCCGGGCCGCCTCATCGGCCTTCCGGAATTCGCCTCCTTTCCGTCCCGGAGCCTGTTGACTCTGGCGGAGGCGAGGGTCGGGGCCTCGGCCGTCCATCCCGGGAATCCCTTCCGGGAATCCGAACGACAAGCGCTAAGGACCAACTCTTGATGATCGATCTGGTGACGCTCGGGGAAAGCATGGCGCTGTTCACCGCGCGACGTACCGGTCTGCTCCGGCATGCCCGTGACTTCGGCCTCGGTGTGGGCGGCGCCGAGTCGAACCTGGCGATCGGCGTCAGCCGTCTCGGCCGGAGCGCGGCCTGGATCGGCAGGGTGGGGGCCGACGAGTTCGGGGAGCTGCTCCGCTCGACGCTGTCGGGCGAGGGGGTCGACGTCCGGGGAATGATCGTCGATCCGGAGGCGCCGACGGGACTGATGGTCAAGAGCAGGCGGACCGTCGAGCTGGTCGACGTGCGCTACTACCGCTCGGGAAGCGCCGGATCCCGGCTCAGGCCCGCCGACCTGGACCTCACGCTGATCCGCTCGGCCCGCGTGCTGCACGTCACCGGGATCACGCTCGCGCTGTCCGCCTCCGCCGCCGAGACGGTGCACGCCGCGGTCGCCGAGGCCCGTGCCGCGGGCGTGACGGTCTCGATGGACGTCAACTACCGCCGGGCCCTGTGGAGCCCGGACGAGGCCTCCGCGTCGCTGCGGAAGATCGTGTCCTCCGCGGACGTGCTGTTCGCCACCGAGGCCGAGGCCCGCCTGCTCGTCGAGGGTGAGGACGCGGCCGCCCTCGCCGATGCCCTGTCGGCCCTCGGCCCCCGGCACGTGCTCGTCAAACGGGGTCCGCTCGGCGCCGTCGAACTGTCCGACGGGGTCGTACGGCACGCGGAGCCGTACCGGGTCACCGAGCTCGACCCGGTCGGCGCCGGGGACGCCTTCGCGGCGGGCTGGCTCGCCGAGACCCTGGAGGGAGCGACGCCCGAACGACGTCTGGCCACCGCCTGCGCGGCCGGGGCGTTCGCGGTCACCTCGGACGGCGACTGGGAGAGCCTCCCCCACCGCGCCGACCTCGCCCTCCTCCACCCCACAGACGCCGTAACCCGCTGACCCCCTTCCCCCCCTGCCGAACCCGGCACACCCCCTTCTTCCCCCACCACCACATCAGCCACCCACGCCCCTCCCTGCCAAACCAGCCACTCACGACCGGCCTCCTCCCCCACCACGACCGGCCCCCCATCACGACCGGCCTCCTCCCCCATCACGCTGGTGACCGATGATCGGCGCCGGTACGGCGAGCGGTGGCACCCGCCTGACCGGCGCCGATGAACGGCGCGCACCCCGCCCGTACGCTCGCCGTACGCCACCGTCCCCCGGCTCTCACCGGCCGGAAAGCCCGCTCGGATCCGCCGGGGAGGCGTCACGGTTCGTGGACGTAGTGGGAGTTCACCGCGGACTGGCCGGTGTAGTTGGGGCCGGCGCGATCGTCGGAGCCCAGGTAGCGGTAGGGCAGCGTGACCTCGCGCCGTCCCCGGCACGAGACGCGGCGACGCCGGGCGTCGTAGTCCAGTCCCGAAGCCCGCAGCGCCGACACGAGACGCCGCCCCGCCGGGGCGCCGTCCGCGAGCCGGACGCCGTCCACGTCGAAGTTGCCGACGAACAGGCCGTCGTCGGCCAGCCATGAGGCGGCACGGGACAGTACGCCCAGCCTGTCGCCCACGTAGTGCAGACCGTGGACGCACGTGACCAGGTCGAAGAGCCCCTCGGGCACCCAGTCGACGACGGAGGCGGTGATCAGCCGCAGCCCCGGCGGACGGGACGGACCGGCGAAGAAGCCGACCAGGTCCATCCCGACGATCTCCACCGCGTCTCCGATCCGGTGAGACGCCTCGAAGAGAGCGCGGCCCGATCCGCAGCACAGGTCCAGCCAGCGCACCCGCCGCCCTTCTCGCACCCGCCCGCGCAGGAACTCCAGGACGTCGATCCCCAGCTCGCGGCCGTACCCGTTGGAACCGCTCAGCCCGCGCTCCCGGTTCATGACACAGTTCGCCACCACCGAAGACCGCTCCAACGCCTCCCCATCGAGCAGTCCCCCCACGAGTCCTCATCCCTTCCCGCTGTGCGGCCCGCCGGGACCTCACTGTCGCCGTCGCCATCACCGAGATAATCACGAGCCACATGATCATGACTCGGGCAGGATGTTCCTGTGAATCATGTCCTGTGCGGCCTCGCCGTCAATCCGGCTCTGCCGTCCGAGCTGGTCGATCGACTGATCACGGCTGCCGGTGAGGACCTCGCCGAGGCGCTGGCCAAGCGTGAGGACCTCACCCGCGCGCAGGCGCTCGCGCTGGCCTCGCGTACCGAACAGTGCGTTGCGCATCTCGTGAAGCGGGGCCTGCTGACGGCCGACGACGTAGATCCCGTGGCGCAGCCGCTCGCCGCGCTCGCCCTGCTCGACGAGGGCGCCGGTCGCCCGGCGTGGGCACGCCTGCTCGCCGTGGATCCGAGCCTCGAACGCCGGGAGTGGCTGGCCGACTGTCCAGGCCTCCCGTCCGATGTGGAGGAGATCCTCGCGGCCGACGCGAACATAGAGGTCGTCACGAACCTCGCGTGGCGGACGACACCGGGCACGGCTGCCCGGCTCGCGGAGCATCCGCATGCCGAAGTCCGCCGCATGGTGGCGGCCAACAAGGCGACACCTCCGGAGGTGCTGGCCGCACTGCTCACCGGTGAGGGACTGCCTCCGGCGCGCTGGTGCCTGGACTGCGACCGCGTGGAAACGCCGTTCACCCCCGATCCCGAATGCCCGACGCTCGGCCTATGCCTGCCGCCGGAGGCCTCGTGCGACGGCTCCCATGAGTTCACCGTTCACGAAACGCATTTGAACGCGCTGCGAAACCCGGCCACGCCCGTCGCCGCCGTCATCGGCTTCGCCGATCATCCCTCAACGCTGGTGTGCCACCAGCTGGCCGACCGCCCCGACCTGCCGGCGGCGATGTACGAACGCCTCGCCGACAGCCCGGACTCCTATGTCCGTACCGCCCTCGCCGAGAATCCCGCGATCGGCGACGGCCTGATCCGCGTACTGGCCGTCGACCCCGACGCCAACGTGCGACGCGCTCTCGCCCGTAATCCACACGTACCGCTGGAGGTCCTCACCCTCCTGGCGGACACCGCCAAGGTCGGCTCCACCCTGCTGCCGCGGATCGCCACCGCTTCTCCCGCCGAGATCGAGGAACTGGCCGCCTCTCCGAATTCGGCCGTGCGGATGCTGCTGGCCGAACGACGCGATCTTCCGTCCGGGATCCGCGACGCGCTGGCCACCGATCCCGACGCCAAGGTGGTCAAATCCATCGCACCGCACCCGGGCCTGTCCGAAGCCCGGCTTCGCTCCATGGTCGACCGGCACGGGGCGCAGGTCATCGCCAAAGTGGCGCAGAACCCGGACGCCTCACCGGCGTTGCTGGAGTCCCTGGCCCGGCATCGGCCACCGGCGCAAAAGGCGTTCCGCGAGATCGCCCGGCACCGCAACGCGACGGCCTCGGCGTTGCTGGCCTGCCTGCCGGACCGGAGGGCCAGAAGCGTCGCCGCCGGTCATCCGGCCCTGCCGCCACAGGTCATCGCCGAACTGCTCACCGACGACGACTGGAACGTGGTGGAAGCCGCGGCGGCCAACCCGTCACTGCCGCCCGCGACAATGGTGAAGCTGGTGCCCTAACCGTGCGGGGCCCGGCGCCGTCCGAGCGCCGTGACACCCTGCCCTGCCAGCAGACGCGACCGCTCGGTCTCGATCCGCCCGCTGGACCCGGACAGCACCAGGACCCCGACGTCCCCACCGCCCCTGACCATGATTCCTTCGCAGGGACCGTCGATGCCATACTCGATGAGCTCCTTGACATCCTCCCCCTCGTGAACGAAGGGGATTCCCACGGTCGCCCGTGAGGGTTCCTGGTTCACCGCCGGTCGCCCGCCCGAGAGGACTCTCGTTGAGGACCTACACCAGCTCCGCAGGCGTTTCACCTGTCCGCCAGCCCGGCGGCCAGGATGTTGCGGGCCGCGTTCACATCTCGGTCATGGACCGCGCCACAGGCGCACACCCACTCCCGGACGCCGAGCGGCATCTTGCCTTGCAGTGCTCCACACGCCGAGCACAGCTTCGACGACGGGAACCACCGGTCTGCCACCAGCAGCTCACGCCCGTACCAGGCCGCCTTGTACTCCAGCATGCGGCGCAACTCCCGCCAGCTCGCATCCGAGATGGCGCGGGCCAGGCCGCGGTTCCTGACCAGGTTGGCGACGGCGAGGTCCTCGATCATGACCGTTTGGTTCTCACGGACGAGACGAGTGGTGACCTGGTGCAGGTGGTCCCGGCGGCGGTCGGCGATCCGGGCGTGCACCCTCGCGACCTTGAGACGGGCCTTGGCCCGGTTGGCCGACCCCTTCGTCTTGCGGGCGAGCGCCCGCTGGGCTTTGGCCAGTTTGCGCCGGTCGGCCCGCTCGTGCCGGGGGTTGACGACCTTCTCGCCGGTGGACAGCGTCGCCAAAGCGGTGATCCCTGCGTCCACCCCTACCGCCGCCTCAACCGGCGGCAGCGGGGAGATCGCCTCCTCGACCAGGAGGGAGACGAACCAGCGACCCGCCGCGTCCCGGGAGACGGTGACCGTGGACGGCTCTGCGCCTTGCGGCAAGGGGCGCGACCACACGATGTCCAGCGGCTCGTCCATCTTCGCCAGGGTGAGCCGGCCGTCGCGCCAGCGGAAGGCCGAGCGGGTGTACTCGGCCGACGCCCGCGACCTCTTGCGCGACTTGAAGACCGGATACCGGGCGCGTTTGGCGAAGAAGTTCGCGAACGCCGCCTGCAGATGCCGCAGCGCCTGCTGCAGCGGAACCGACGACACCTCCGCCAGGAAGGCATGGTCACCGCCGCGTTTCCAGGCGGTGAGCGCGGCCGACGACTCCGCATAGGATACGCGGCGCCCTTCCAGCCGGTAGGCGCGGGTGCGTTCCTCCAGGGCCTTGTTGTAGACCAGACGCACGCAGCCGAAGGTCCGGGCGAGCTCAAGGGCCTGCCCGGGGGTGGGGTGGAAGCGGTACTTGTAGGCCCGCTTCACGAGCCGCGTCATCCCCCACCTTCTACCACACGACCAGCCGAATATCGAGCAGGTGTTCGACTCTGTGACGGTATGCCGTGTTTCCTCCCCCGCCTGAAGGTAGGGGTCTCCACACCCAAGGAGTTCTGATGAGGCGATGTGTTGCTCTGGCGGCGGCTGTACTGGTCGCATCCGTGTCGATCTCCACCGCTCCCGCCGCCGCGCAGACCGCTCCGCCCGACCCGGCGCGGGCGATCAAGCGGCAACTCCTGGCCGGGCACGGCGTCCGAATCTCGGAGAGCACACTCACTCCCCGCGACAACATGCCCCCGGCCAAGCGCCGGTACGACATCAACCTGCAACTCGGCCCCACCGGCCCCGTCGCCTTCGACAACACCCACCGGCAGGTTCCCGTCCCAGGAAGCGGGAAGAAGGGGAAGGACACGCCGCCCTACGTCGACGATTTCCGGCAGTACCGCACGATCGCCGTCAAGGAGGGCGTCTACGTCTCCGGCGGTCTTTACGAAAGTCTGCTTCCCCCTGGGAAGACCTGGATGCGCGTGGAGATACCGCACGATTTCAAGATCGACAGCGGGTTCATCGCCCGGTTGCTCACCCAGCAGACGATCGACGTGTTCGACCCGGCCGTCATGAAGGTCATGCTGAAGGGCGCGACGGCCAAGCCCGTCTCCGGCGGGTTCTCCTACCAGGGCGAGGTGAGCTGGGCGGAGCTGTACAAGGCGGCCAAGAAGACCTACGCCCCCCTGTTCCGCGGCCTGTCCGGCGTGGAACTCGACAGCCGGAAGGTTCCGTGGCGGCTCTGGACCGATAGCAAAGGTCTTCCCAGCCGCCTGGTGAGCACCGAGGACGGGTCTCCGGCCGCCCAGCGGATCGACACCCGTTACACCGGCTGGGGATCCCCCGTCGTCGTCACCGCCCCGCCCGCCGACCAGGTCATCGACGAAGCAGCCCTGACCGGCGGCGTCCCCGAACCCAACGAACGCGTCAACACACCGCCCACCCGGTCACGCTGACGATCTCCTGCCCCGGACGCCTCCCCCGCCGTGACGTCCACTGCCGCCGAGAGTGATACGGATCAGCCGGTTGTGCCGCCCTTCGCGTGGACGTAACACGCGTACAGCGCGCCGGCCTGACCAAGCCATCCGATCCCGGTCCTTCGAAGGTGCTGTCCCTCCCGTGGCCTGGATCTGGAGAGTCCAGATCATCACAGACCGGAACAGCACCTTCGTCGTCTCCCGCCGTACCGTCCCACCGACGCTCTGCCTGTCGGACAGGTCGATGCGGCCTTCCGTCACACGGCCACCGACCGGGCCGACGCCCCGCAGATCTGCTGGACACCGACGTTCCGACCGTCCTCCCCGGCTGGATTCCGCCGTCCCAGCCGTTCAGCCGGACTTCATAGGTGGTGCAGTGTTTCCCCCGGCGCCCTCGACGCCCCGGTACCCGGAGCTCTGCCGGGGCGCCCGCCGGGTCGCCCTGTCGTTCCCTTCGGCGACGGACGTGAAGGGCACGTCCTCACCCGGCTGGCCGGGTGAGGACGGCGTGGGCGACCACGAACACAGGAGCGTCCGTGGTCGGTCGCCACACCGCCCGCCGACGTGGCCGGACAGGCGGTGGGCGGTGGGCGGCGGATCAGCACCGGTGCCGGCGACTGGTGCGCAGGTGATCGGCGCCTGCCTCAGACGTGTGGAGGATCAGCCGAGAGGCGGTGGTCGATACGAGACGCCGCTACGACTTCCGCAGAAGTGCTCCGCCCCAGCGGAAGGCAATCTCGGGCTTGGTACCGGTGCTCCTGAGATTGGCGTCGAGCCTGGCACGGACGTTCCTGAAACCGGCGGTCATCCTGTTCCTGAGGTCATTCTCAAGAGCCTTGAAGCCGGCCTCCATCCTGTTCGTGAGGTCATCCTCGAGAGCCTTGAAATCGGCCTCGAGCCTGATCCTGAGCTCAGCCTCGAAGTTGCTGTTCCTGGCGTCGTTGTCGTTCTTGATGTCGTTGTCGTTTCGAGCGTCGTTGTCGTTCCTGACGCTGTTCCTGACGCTGTTCTTGACATCGTTGTCGTTCTTGGCGTCGTTGTCGTTCCTGACGTCGTTGCTGACGTCATTTCTGGTGTCGTTCCTGGCGTCGTTGTCGTTCTTAGCGTCGTTGTCGTTCTTGGCGTCGCTCCTGACGTCATTTCTGGTGTCGTTCTTGGCGTCGTTGTCGTTCTTGATGTCGTTGTCGTTCTTGGCGTCGTTGTCGTTCCTGACGTAGTTGGCGTTCCTACCGTCGTTCTTGATGTCGTTGTCGTTCTTGGCGTCGTTGTCGTTCTTGGCGTCGTTGTCGTTCTTGAGATCGGCGTCAAGCTTGTTCTTGAGATAGGCCACTATCTCAGCCTTGGCATCGTTGTAGGCCTTGTTCCTGGCCTCCGCATCCGCATCCGCCCTGTTCTTGGCCTCGTTCCTGGCCCTCGCATCCGCATCCGCCTTGTTCCTGGCCTCAGCCTCCGCCTTGTTCCTGGCCTCAGCCTCAGCCTTCTGCCTGGCCTCCGCCTCAGCCTCCGCCTTGTTCCTAGCCTCAGCCTCCGCCTTGTTCCTGGCCTCAGCCTCAGCCTTCTGCCTGGCCTCCGCCTCAGCCTCCGCCTTGTTCCTAGCCTCGGCCTCCGCCTTGTTCCTGGCCTCGTTCCTGGCCTCAGCCTCAG
>NZ_JBFBCF010000020.1:17199-191478 GCF_040683035.1 Streptosporangium sp. NPDC051022
TCAGCCTTCTGCCTGGCCTCCGCCTCAGCCTCCGCCCTGTTCTTGGCCTCGGCCTCCGCCTTGTTCCTGGCCTCGTTCCTGGCCTCAGCCTCAGCCTTCTGCCTGGCCTCCGCCTCAGCCTCCGCCCTGTTCTTGGCCTCGGCCTCCGCCTTGTTCCTGGCCTCGTTCCTGGCCTCAGCCTCAGCCTCGGCCTTCTGCTTGGCCTCCGCCTCGGCCTTCTGCTTGGCGATGGCGTCGGCGAGGCTGTGGGCGTCGGCCGACGTGTCCAGGTGGAACTCGACTTTCTGGTCAAGCCTCTGCGACTGGTTCTGCAGCTGGCGCTGGAACTGACGCTGCAACTGCCGCTGGCGCTGGAACTGCTCTAGCAGCTGGCGCCGCCAACTCACATGCCCACAGCTACCGTTGCAGCCGGCCAGAGCCACGCTGGCGCCGGCCGTGGTGACGGTGGTCACGGCACCGAGGCCGACAAGACCGCCTGTCAGCACTGTGCTGCTGGCGGCGAACGCCACAACGGCGCTCTTGAGCTTGGACATTACGTGTCCCCCTTGAAAGGATCGGTTGCCCCCTGCTTCGACGTTCTCCGAATCGGCCGGAAAACGCCCCCGACGACCCTTGCGGATCACCCTGCGCCTCTTTGTTTTCCTCCCGCATCACGCAACAAACAGTGATTGTCGCTTCTTTTGCTCGATTATCTCTTTATTGATGATGTCGGACTTGTCTATTAACTTGCACATACCTACGTCAAGATGTAATGTCATCAAGTTTGCGATGTTTTCAGAAAATAGCCGCAACCGCAAACATTAAGCCCCAAATCCGACAACTCGCATTCCAGGCAAACGATCCGTCTGGGAGGACTTATTGGGGTGAGGGACGTTCGTACCACAATGCGGCCATACGCCACCGGCGAGCAGACCTGACAGCCCGATCACCCACTCCACAAAGGGTGCTTATCCCAACTAAATCGGACTAATATTGATGTGGCACACAACGGCGTAAAACACGCGCTTAGGCGCCACGCAGCCGTCCCCGATCGTGAAGGTGACGGGCAAGGGGGCAGACAGGTGACGCCAGCGGATCGGCGGACACCGCACCGGGCGAGCGCACCGGCCACCGGGCCGGGTCCGATCCGGTAAGGACAGTCGGCCAAGGTCAGAGCCTTCACACTCCGGCGGTCGGCCGTCCTCACTCGACGCGGCCCATGCACAACTCGGCGGCGCGCCATCCCGGCCCCGCCTGGAACCACTACCAACTAAAAGCCCCTGACTGGAACAAACCAGACAGGGGCCTGCGACACATCGAGGACAACACCATTGCCGGAATAAGGTGACGGAACAGGCCCCCGGCGACGGTCAGGCCAGCCGGTCGAAGTCTCCGGACTTGACGCCGCCGACGAAGGTCCGCCACCCGGCGGGGGTGAAAAGCAGCTTCGGACCGTCCGGATCCTTACTGTCGCGCACCGCGACCACCCCGGGCAGATTGCCGGCGACCTCCACGCACTGCCCACCGTTGTCTCCGGAACGCGACGACTTCCGCCACACCGTTGCGCTCAGGTCCATTTCCGCCTCGCCTCCTCAATCATTTTGAGGGACATATGGCCAGGATAAGCACAATGGCGTATCGCTTCATATCGCTTCCATATCGAGGCCACAAGGGCCGGATCCGTCGTCACCCGTCCTTCGGCCGGAGAGTCGACGTGAATGGTGTCGGGCCGACCGTGCGGGAGTTCGGCGATCATGAAGGCACTCAGCAGGCCCGCTGTGCACTCGGGGTCGACAACCTGAATGGAGACCGTAGGACTCTCGGCGATGTCCAGCAGGTGACCGAGCTGCTCGTGCATCACCTCAGGGCCTCCGACCCGGCGGCGCAGTACGCCCTCGTCGATGAGGACCAGGAGCAGGGGCGGGTCGTCCCTGTCGAGGATCCGGCGGCGTCGCATGCGAGCCTCGACGTTTCCGTTCACCTCGTCGGGGGTGGTCGCGGGGCCTCGGCTGAAGATGTGCCGGGCGTAGGCCTCGGTCTGGAGGAGGCCCGGAACGAGGAGAGGGTCCCACGAGCGGAGAACGTTCGCGGCGGGCTCGATCTCGTCGACCCAGCCCATGAACCACGTCGGCCCGCCGTCGCGGGAGGCGGTGATGCGCTGGTAGAGGCTCGCGAAGAAGGCATCGGCGGCCGTTCCGAAGAGGCGGTCCAGTTTCTCCGCGTCGGATCTCGACGGCGTGCGGGTTGCGGCCTCCAGGCGGCTGACCTGGGTCTGGGTGCAGCCAAGACGGGAGGCGACGGCGCCCTGCGACAGTTGCGCGGCCTCTCGGAGGCGGCGCATCTCGGCTCCGAAACGCGCGCGAGGGGAGCCGGGGTCGGGGAACGGCTCGACGCCCATCACATTCCTCCCGATCAGCGAAAAGCGGATTTTCCAGTTGGGCGGCAAACCGAATTCAGATCACGTCAGACCAGGGGCTGTCATTATCCGTCCTGGCCTGGATTGTGAATCCATCTCGCGTCGACCTGCCACGCAGGCAGTCTAAACACACCCTCTCCCCCTCCGAAAGCAAATATAGGAAGGCCATCCGGCGCCCCCGAAACCGGAAACAAGAAAAGCGCCCCACGGCCGGGGCGCCGTTCTCTCACGTCTTGATTCGGGTCGGCGGAGAGGTGGCACGGTGAACGGGAGGAACATGCGCCGGGTCGCGCGCCGTTCATCGGCGCCGATCCGCTCAATGCCGCCGCTCGCCGTACCGGCGCCCCGAACGACGGCAGATGCCGTGCGGAGGAAGGGGGCCGCGACCCGCCACGGCGAAGATCGAAAAACGGCCCCGGTGTGAACCGCCCGCGAGAGCGGGGCGGTTCACACCGGGGGCGAGGTTCCCGTGTCTCAGTCCGTGTCGGCCGCCGCGAAGGTGACCTCCGCCGTGGCGACGGTCCCGGCGCGGCGTCCGGGTGCGCTCTGCCACTGCCAGTAGAGGTTGGTGTGCGCGATCACCTGCTCCGGGGCGGGCGCGCCGTACTCGCTGAGGTCCTCCGTGGTGTGCGCGTCGCCGACCAGCGTCACGTCGTAACCCCGGACGAAGGCTCCATGGAGGGTGGAGCGGACGCACGCGTCGGTCTGGGCGCCCGTGACGACGACCCGGCCCACCCCGTGCTCGGCGAGCAGCGCCTCCAGGTCGGTGTCCTCGAACGAGTCGCCGTAGTTCTTGTGGACGAGGGGCTCCGAGTCTCGGCGGACCAGCTCCGGAACGTACTGCCAGCTCTCGCTGTCGCGCTTGAGCTCCTCGCTGGAGTGCTGCACCCAGAACACGGGCACGTTCTGCTCGCGGGCCCGGCCGACCAGGATGTCGATGTTCGCGATCACGCCGTCGCGGTCGTGGGCACCGGCCATCACCCCGTTCTGGACGTCGATGACGAGCAGCGCGGTGTTCGGCCTGTCGGGCAGGGTCGTCATGGGAACCTTCCGTCTCTGGTCGCGGATCCTGCTGGCGCCCCCACGGTAGACCGGGCCGCCGACAAAGACCGGGCGAAGATCGGGCCACCGGCCGCGCCGCATGGGCGGTACGGACGGGTCAGGGAAGCCTGCCGAGAGCGCGCGCGAGAACGGCGGCGGTGTCGGCGATGACCTTTTCGTCTCCGGGGGCGTCGGCGGCCAGGCGGGTGGTGTAGACGGCCATGATCAACGGCGGGGCGGACTCCGAGGTCCGGATGACGGCGACGTCGTTCGCGGCCCCGTAGGCCGTGGCGGTGCCGGTCTTGTCGCCGATGATCCAGGTTTTAGGCAGCCCGGCACGGATGCGCCCGTCGCCGGTCTTGTTCGCGCGCAGCCAACCGTCCAGCCTCGCCCGGTCCTCGGCGGCGAGCGCGTCGCCGAAGGTGAGCGCCCGAAGGTCACGGGCCATGGACGCGGGCGTGGTGGTGTCCCGCCTCTCCTTCGGGCTCCAGCGGTTGAGGTCGGTCTCCCAGCGGTCCAGGCGGGAGACCGGGTCCTTCAGCGTGCGGACGTACGCCGTCAGCCCCGCCGGTCCGCCGATCTGCTTCAGCAGCATGTTGGCCGCGGTGTTGTCGCTGCGGGTGATGGCCGCCTCGCACAGCCGGGCGACGGTCAGCCCGTCGTCGACGTGCTTCTCGGTGATCGGCGAGTTCGGCTTCAGGTCGCTCCGCTTCCAGCGGACGACCCGGTCCATGAGTCCCGGGTCGGACGTGCGTGCCCTGTGGAGCACGGCGGCGGCCGCCAGCGTCTTGAAGGTGGACAGCAGCGGGAAGCGTTCCCCGGACCGGTAGGCGACCGTCCGGCCGGTGGCCGTGTCGAGGGCGTAGGCGCCGATGCGGCCCTTGAACGACGCCTCCAGCGCGCGGAGCCTCCGGTGGGCCTCGGCCTCGCCGGGAACCGTCCGGGAGGAGGCGAGCGCGCTCCGGGGGCCCCACTCACCGGCGTCGGCCACCCCGGTGCCGGCCGCTCCGGCCCGTGGAGCCACGTGGACACCCGCCGGGACGGTGTCCGTACCGCATGCCGCGACGCCCGCCGTGATCGAGACCAGCAGTCCGGCGACCTTCGTGGCCGTGGAAAGGCTGCCCGTACGGTTTCGCATTCCATGTCCTCTCTCTCGCCCTGCGGAGGGCAAGAGCAAAGCAGAGCCGGCCGAGCGGCGTCCAATATCGACATGAGGAACGGTGCGACAGCGGTATGGATATCACTGCAGGTGAGCCGGGGGTTTCCCCTAATCTGAGCCGGAAACCGGCCCCGAACCGAGCCCTGCCCAGAGACCCGGACCGGCCCTGATCCGGGTGCCGGCCTGAAGATTCAGACCGGCTCTGATCCGGATGCCGGGTCTGATCCGGATGCCGGGTCTGATCCGGATGCCGGGCCTGATCCGGATGCCGGGCCTGATCCGGGTGCCGAGTCTGATCCGGATGCCGGGCCGGGGCGGGGTCACTCGGAGCCGGGGTCACCCGCCTGGTCGGTGACCTTCTGGGTCACGACGGCGCTGGAGCTCAGCAGGGTTCCGGCCTTACCCCGGCCGGAGTCGGCGATCAGGTAGTCGCGCGTCCCGAGGAAGGCGAGAGTGCCCTTGTCGAAGATCCATTCGACGCGCTCCCCGTCCGCGTCGAACGCCACGGCCATGCCCTCGCGGTCCGCCGCGTCCACCGAGGCGGGCACCAGGCGCACGCCGGGGATGAGCGCCGTCGCCCGGTAGAGCGCGGCACGGGTCGCCGGCGGGATGACCGTCTCGCTCATCAGGCCCTGGATCTGGCTGAAGGCGCGCAGGGGATCGCGGTCCTCCTGCCGGGCGTAGAGCCACTCCAGCAGCGCGGCCGGATCGGTCGGCAGCTGGGCCAGCCGTTCGTAGTTCAGCCCGTCCCCGGCGAGGCTCAGGGGGATGTCCCGGCCGTTCTCCCGGATGAGCCCCTCCTCGGCCACGTCCTGCGGGATCCATGTCCGCCGCTTGTGGAGGGCGATCAGCTCGACGGGACCGTCGAAGGTCTTCTGCTGCTCGGGCCGGGTGCTCGTCACCATGCTCTCGGTGTAGACGTACTGGTCCGGGCGGATCGCGACGGCCGGTTCGCGCGCGGCGGCGTCGGCGATGCGGTTCAGCGTCGCGGCGACGTCCCCGGTGGTGGCGCGCTGCACCTTGATGATCGGTGCCGGGACGTACGCGATCTTCTCCGTGGGCGCGTCGGTCCCCCCGCCCAGCGCCTGGAATCCCACGACCAGCGCGACCGCGCCGGCGGCGGCGACCGGAGTCAGCAGCGAGAGCAGGCGGATCCGCGGCCGGGTCCGGGAGCGGGTGATCTCCCGCTCGAAGTGGTTCTTCAGCTGGCGGTGCCGCATCGGCGACAGTTCCGGCTCCCCCGCTGGAAGCATGCGGGCAAGGTCCTCGATCTCGGCGTTCATCGCTTCTCCCCCTGGAATGTCCTGTGCATCGTCGTCTCGGTGAGTTCACGCAACCGGGTCCTGGCCCGCGACAGCCGGGAGCGCACCGTGCCCACCGGGATCCCGAGGGCCTCGGCCGTACCGGCGTAGTCCAGCCCCGCCCAGACGCACAGCGTGATGATCTCCCGATCGGTGTCGCTCAGCCTGGCCAGCGCCGCGCGGGCGGCCGCGAGCTTCTCGGCGTCCTCGAACCGGCCGACCACCTCGTCGGCGAAGTCGGGCACCGGGTCGCGATCCGGCAGCCGGGACAGCGCGGCCCTGTGCCGCCGGGCGGCGCGCGCCCTGTTTCGCATCACGTTGGTGGCGATGCCGAAAAGCCACGGGCCCACGCCGTCGCCTTCGGGCTTCAGCTGTCCGCGCAGCCGCCACGCCTCCAGGAAGGTCAGGGACACCACGTCGTCCGCTGCCGTCCAGTCCCCCGTGGTCCGGGCGGCGTAGCGGTAGATCGCCTGTGCGTGTTCGTCGAACAGCTCACTGAAAGCGGCTGGGTCCCCGGATCTGAGCCGGGTACGCGTTGTTCGTTGCTCCACATCCGTACCTGTCCGCCGCCTCCGCCGGGTTCCTATGACGTGCGTCACAGGACGGCCTCCGTCCCGCGCCGCCGTGCTGTACGGCCTCGGGCGCCAGGCCAGGGGCGGGCGCGCCACCGGGCGGCTCCCGGGGAACGCCCCGAGCGTCGCACACCTTCACGGCGCCCCGGATCGCGCCCTCGGTGGTGGACCGGTGAGGTCCCGCCCGCCGGGGAGGGCCGGATCACCCGCCGCCGGCACGGATGGCCTCGGCGGCGTTGATCAGGCCGATGTGGCTGAAGGCCTGAGGGAAGTTCCCGATGGGCTCCCCGGTCAGGGAGTCGACCTCCTCGGCCAGCAGGCCGACGTCGTTGGCGTAGGACGCCGCGGTCAGGAACGCCCGCGTGGCCGGCTCGCGCCGTCCGCCGAGGGCCAGGGCGTGGGCGAGCCAGAACGTGCAGAGCAGGAACGTGCCCTCGTCTCCGGCGAGCCCGTCGGCGGCGCGGTAGCGGTGCACCAGGCCGCGTTCGTCGGTCAACCGCGTGGCGACGGCGTCCACGGTGGCCAGCACCCGGGGATCGTCGCCCGGCAGGAAGCCGACCATGGGCAGCATCAGCGCGGCGGCGTCCAGGTCCTCGGAGCCGAATGCCTGGGTGAAGGCGCCCACCTCGGGATTCCAGCCGTGCGTCATGATCGCCTCGCGGATCCGCTCCCTGGTGTGCCTCCATTCGGCGACCCGGTCGGCGGCGCCCAGGGCGGAGGCCAGCTCGACGGCCCGATCCATGGCGACCCAGCACATCAGCTTGGAGTGCAGGTAGTGCCGTCCGGAACCCCGTACCTCCCAGATCCCCTGGTCGGGCTCCTCCCAGCGGCGGGCGGCCGTATCGGCCACGCCGGTCAGGAAGCAGCGGGTCAGCTCGTCGAGCGGGCGCGCGTCGCGGTGGAGCTGCCGGGCCGCGTCGAGCAGCTCGCCGTACACGTCGAGCTGGCGCTGTCTCCACGCGTCGTTGCCGACGCGCACCGGCGCGCTGTCCCGCCAGCCGGTCAGGTGGGGCAGCGGCCGCTCGCTGAGGTCGCGCTCGCCGCCGACGCCGTACATGATCTGCAGGTCGGCCCCCTGGTCGAGCTGGGTGACCGAGGCCCTGGCGAGGAAGGTGAAGAACTCGGCCTCCTCGACCTCGCACGTCGCGGTGGCCAGGGCCTGGAGGGTGAAGCTGGTGTCGCGGACCCAGGCGTAGCGGTAGTCCCAGTTGCGCTCACCGCCGACGCTCTCGGGCAGGGAGGTGGTGACCGCGGCGACGATAGCCCCGGTGGGGGCGAAGGTCAGGGCCCGCAGCACCCGCCCGCTCTGGTCGACCTCCTCCTGCCAGGGGCCCCGGTAGCCGAGGTGGGACCGGGCCCAGGAGCGCCACCCGGCGACGGTGTCCCCGATGCGGCGGTGGACGTGCCGGGATTTCCTGAGCGGCGGGTCGGGCGCCCAGCCGGAACTGACCTGCAGGGCCATGCACAGGCGCTGCCCGGCCTTCAGCGTCACCGTGGCGTGCGCGGTCGAGCCGCTCACCCGCAGGGGGACCGGGGACGACAGCGTGAGGACGTTCGCGCCCCCGTGCGCGACCAGCCCGCCGCGGACCTGTTCCATCAGCGGCCGGACGAGCCCGAACTCGGGGCGGGGCGCGTACACCGTCTCCATGGTCACCTGTCCTTCGACGCAGGTCACCTCGCGCAGCAGGAGACCGGGCGAGGCCGCGCCCAGCGCGTGGCCGCGCTCCCGGTTGCCCAGCGCGAGCGCGTCGACGAGCACCGCGGTCCCGTCCCGGCAGTGGAAGGTGGTCTCCAGCACCAGCGTCTGGTCGAGGTACCTGCGGGCGACCTCGGCGGAGCGGACGGGATGGATGGACCAGTGCCCGGCGTTCTCGTCGAGCAGCCGGGCGAAGATCGCGGGACTGTCGAATCGGGGCAGGCAGAGCCAGTCGACCGAGCCGTCCGAGGTGATCAGGGCGGCGGACCGGCAGTCCGACAGCATGGCGTGGTCACTGATCGCTCGCGTGCTCAAGGGCGCACCTCGCCAACCGCCGGGTGAGGATCACGGATCTCACGGACCCCGCAGCGGGCCCGGATTCGGCGGCCACCGGCACGGCCCCGAAGGACGGCGGACACCTCGGTGAGAGCATTCGCCGATAATGTCCCTTTCAGGCATTGTAGAACAGCGCTTTTGCCTCCTGCCCGCCCCGAACGGCCGGCCTCCAGATCGTCCCGGCCGCCGCCCTCAGGCCCCGCGGCGGGCGCGGCGTTCGCCGCCGACGGGCCGCGCCGAGCCCCGCCATGTGACGACCGGATCTCTTTTTCAAAAGGCCGGGTTCAGAACCCGGAAGCCGGAGATTTACCGTGCGACGATCGCCTCCCGCGCGTCCCGCCTTTCGTCGACTTCTGTGGAGGAACGGTTGGCTGCCCACCACGTGCTTCCCGTCCACCTGGTGACGGTTGTCTCCAGATCCATGTCGGCCAGGCCCGGCGCAGCGGAGGAAATGCTTTTCGAACTGACCGGCGAGCTGATGTTCAGCCCCTATCTCGGCGAGCACGTGAGAGCGGCCGTTCCGACGTTCTCGGACGGCACGGACCTGTTACCACCCCTGTTTACCACCCCTGTCCGACCTGACGGAGCTCCGGTCGATCCCACACCTGCGCGCGAGAGAGGACCGCACCAACTGCATCTCTCTTTTCCAGATCCCAACAGAGGCGATGGAACAGGACATGAGGGTCCTCCGTTCCCGGGACACCCATGTCAACCGGCCCATCGCGCTTCTGATCACCGACAGCGGGCCGTCGGATCACGGCCGGCGGAGATTCCACAGGAACGTGCTCGATCGGACGAGCCCCACGGTCATCGGCATCGCCCTGGGACAGGCCGACACAGAGACTCTGCGACGAGTCTGCGACCGCTCTCCACGACGCGTTCGCCGAACCTCGGAAAAGCCGCTGAGGGGTCTGAACCACCTGCTGTACGAAGCGAGATCGGCGGAGTGGAGCTGCGGCAACCGCTCGGCCGGTCCGTGGCCGCCCCCGTCCCCCGATGTCACGACGGGGCCGGCGGCACTCCGGCGGGCACTCACCGATCGCCTGACTTTCCGAATAGCATGAGATTAATCTTCACTGCCCCGTCGCGGAGAGGACTTTGGACGCGGAACTGTTCTGGACAGCCACTGGAACGATTGTCGCCTGCGCAGGGTTTTTCTTTTCCCTCCGGCCACGACCGGAAACGCGGCACGCGCAGGACTCGGCTTCCGACGACGGAATTCCCGGATCCTCCGTTTCACCGCCGGTCGGCACGCTGCCCGCCGAGATTCACGGCCGTGACAAACTACTGAAGGATCTGCAGAAAAAAGTCCGGCGTTCTCCGGATTCCTTCGTGGTGCTCGTGGGAATGGGAGGCGCGGGAAAGTCCACCGTCGCCGCCGCCCTGGCCGACCGGCTGCGCCGTAGGCGCCTGGGACGGAGACCCCACGTGTGGTGGATCTCGGCGGTCGACGTATCGACCCTCACCACGGGTCTCATCACGGTGGCACGCAGCCTGGGCGCCTCACCGGCCGACCGGACGGTCATCTCCCTCGGGAGGTCCGACGGCCCGGACCGTCTGTGGGCGCTGCTGGAGCGCAGCCGGCGCCGGTGGGTGCTCATCTTCGACAACGCCGACGACGCCGACGTCATGTCCGTCTCCGACCGGAACGCCCCTTCCGAGGGCGGCGCCCGAGCGGAGACCGGCAGCGGCCGGGCGTGGCTGAGACCCTCCCGCAGAGGCCTGGTCATCGTCACCAGCCGGAACTCCGACCGCAGGACCTGGGGACGCGACGCGCGGCTCATCCCGGTCGGCCCGCTCGACGAGACGTCGGCCGCGCGCGTCCTGAGCGATCTCGCTCCGGGCGCGGGTTCCCCGCACGCCGCCCGGGAGCTGGCGCGTCGTCTCGGCCACCTTCCCCTGGCCCTTCAACTCGCAGGGCGCTATCTCGGCTCCTCCTTCGCCCGATGGCGTGACTTCTCCGCCTATCTCGAAGCGTTGAACCGGAACGAAGCCCTCGACACGATGGGTTTCCCCGACCTGCGGGCGAACACCAGAACCCTCATCATGCGGACCTGGGAGCTCTCCCTGGACGACCTCGCCTCGGCCGGAACACCCCAGGCGCGCCCGCTGCTACGGCTCCTGTCGTGTTTCGCCCCGGTCGCCCCGGTTCCCTGGGAGATCTTGGATCCCGTCATGCTCACCGAACTGCTGGACGAGACAGGGCGGGCGGAAGGCGCCCCCCACTCCGATCCGGGACACAGGCTGGAGCGGGGACTGTGGGACCTGGAAAGACTGAACCTGATCACCATCTCGGACTCGCCGGAGTCGGACCGCGTCATCTCGCTTCATCCGATGATCACCGATATCAACCGGGCTCATCTCTCCGGCCGGAACGCGCCGGAGTCCGCCGAGCCCGACCCGGAGCTCGTCCGGCGAAGCGCGATCGACCTGTTGATTCACTCTCTGGGTCACCTGAACCCCGAGGTCGCCTCCTCATGGCCCCTCTTCGCACGGCTGGTGCCGCATCTGCAGGCCGTTCTCGAGGTCACCGCCGGGCAGGCCGGAATCTCCCGCCGCGCCGATCTCGCGGAGCTCGTGCCGCGCGTGGCGGGCGCGCTGACACTGAGTGGGGCGACGTCGCCCGGTCGGCTTCTCTGTGAGACGGCGCTCGACGCCCTTCGCGACCTCGGCGACGAACATCCGGCGATTCTCTCGATTCGCCACGAGTACGCGATGATCGCGGCACATCAGGGCCGTTGGGTCGAATCTGAGCAGATCTACCGCGACGTCCTCGAATCGCGTATCCGAGTGCTCGGTCACGAACACCCGGACACCCTCACCACCAGCCATTTTCTCGCCTGGGAAGTCGCCGTCCTCCGCGGCTTGGACGTCGCGGAGAGGATGTACCGCGACGTTCTGCAGATCCGGCAACGGGTACTGGGCGACGAACATCCCGACACTCTCGCCACCTGGCACGAGCTCGCCTGGGTCACTGCCGGCCGGGGGGAGTGGGAGGAGGCCGAAGGGATCTACCGGGAGGTTCTGAGCGTCCGGCGCCGGGTCCTGGGCCCGGACGACCCCAACACGCTCATGAGCAGTCACGAGCTGGGGTGGGTGATCGCGAACCGTGAAAGGTATGACGAGGCTCAGGTCGTGCTCGAGCAGACGCTCCGGGATCGCGAGCGGGTTTTCCACGACAAGCATCCCCGCGTCCTGAGCACACGTCACGAACTGGCCTGGGTGACGGCCCGGCAAGGACGCTGGAGAAAGGCCGAACATCTGTATCTCAATATTCTGCGCCGGCAACAGGAGGTCCTGGGAGAGGACCATCCCGACACCCTGACCACAGAGCACGAGCTCGCATGGGTGTGGGCGGCACGGGGCCGGACAGCGGAGGCCGAGCGTGGATACAAGCGGGTGCTCCTGGCGCGAGGGCGGCTTCTCGGCGAAGATCATCCCGACACGCGCACGACGTCTGAGGCCCTCACCGCACTCGGCGAAGGCCGGATCGTTCCGGCTCGGCACCTCGCCTGACGGTGGAAGCCGGTGATCCATCCTCCGTCCCTGAAAGGATCAGCCGCGAGGCCCCGGGGCCAGGTCATCGGCTCGGCCAAGGACCGCACCCAGGTCACCGCACCGTGACCACAGCCGATCTCGCCGGCCGGTGGACGGTCATGGTGTCCACGGGATCGGGGACGTGAGCGTCCGCGATGGGCCTTCTCGTGACCGCGCGGACATCACTGGCTCCTCAGGGGCGCGGGTCGACCGTGCGCAAGAGTTCCAAAAGCCCTTCGACGGCGGCGAACTGCTGCGCGGAGAGGGGATCGGGAGTGAAGTGCATCAGCTCGTTGCGGGTCTTGCGGACCTCCTCCAGGCGATCGAGGAACAGCTTTCGGTCGATGCTCCATCCGAGCTTGGCCCACCGCTCCTCCGGCCCCATGAGGAAGGCGTAATGACGATCAGATGACCGGTTTGGATCTGCTCCTTGAAACGCCAGAGCTGCCCGGCCCAGTTGCCGATGATCTTGTCTGTGACATCCGGGTAGACCTGGCGCAGCTCCAGCCGGAGCCGCTCCCTCGCCGTGCAGTGCTCTATGCTCGCGAGCTCGTTCCATCCGACGATGACCAGGCCCTGCTCGAACGCCAGATCTTCACGCTCCCCGTGCTCACCGCCCCGCACCAGCCACGCGACGGGCTTCGCCTCGGTCGAGGCATCCCTGGTCACCACGGACCGGCCGAGGATCCTCGGGGACACGGATGGTCTCCGCGGTGGCCGGATCTCCAGGCGGGTGGAGAGCGGCACGGCCGGAAAACGAACAGCGCGTCCGCGGAAACCCGTGAACGCGCTGTTCGGTCGCAATGTGCGCCGCCAGGGACTCGAACCCCGGACCCGCTGATTAAGAGTCAGCTGCTCTAACCAACTGAGCTAGCGGCGCCTGAAGCCCTTGAAGAATAGCGCAATCCGACAGGGCTTCGAAATCCGGCGAGATCACCGGGCGGACGGGCTCGCGCAAGGCGGTGAGGGGCCGCGGCGGATCCCCGGGAGGAACGCGAAGGTCCGTGGAGGGCTCCGCGTGAGGCCCGGTGAAGGCCCGCGGAGAACCCCCGCGGAGAACCCCCGCGGAGAACTTCCGCGGGGACGACGGGAGCGCGAAGGAGGAGGGGTCAGCCCATGCGGCGCAGTACGCGGGCGGCGGTTCGGGCGAGCAGTTCCACCTGGTCCTCGTCGAGCTCCATGCGCGGGCCGGCGAGGACCCAGCGTGCCACCAGGCGCGGCTTGAGCAGGGTGAGTCCTTCGGCGGTGACCGTGCGCCGGAGTTTTCCGCCGTGGACGGCGAGCAGCGGCTCGATCGTCACGGGGACGCCCGACTCGCGCGAGAGCACCTCGGCCAGCGAGTCCGCGGCCTTGACGAGCGCCTTGGCGACCGACGTGCCGTACTTCTCACCGAAGAAGAGCCGCTCGCCGTACCGGGCGATCTCCGTGTCGGGGGACCACGCCTCGTTGTCGACCACCCAGATGCCGCCGGGACCGATGACCAGGTGGTCGATCGACGCCTCACCGGGGACGGCACGGCCGTCGAGGACCCGGTAGCCGCGCCTGCCGAGCCTGCGGCGCAGCAGCCTGCCGGTGATGGTCTCACCCCGGCGCCTGCCCCGCCAGACCGCGGTGGACTCGTAGGAGTAGCGGTCCCAGAACAGGTCGGCGGCACCGACCAGGAGCCCGACGACGAGCCCGGCCAGGAAGGGGGAGGGGACGGCGAACCGGTAGGCCAGCACGAGGCCGACGACCAGGCCTCCGGCGGCCTTGGCGCCGCGCATCTTCCAGCGCTGGCCGGCCTCCTTGCGCCAGTACTGCTCGTACATGACCTGGGGCGACAACCCGTGGAGCGGGTCCTCGCTCGTCACGTAGATCGATCCGCCGGGCACAGCGAACTCCCGAGTCGAGTGGTCAGGCAGGCACGTGGATCCACGACACCGAAGATCCTTGGACATCAAATACCCACCCGGGGGGTGGGGTCATCCTGGACCCTCCAAAGGTGATGGAACTAACACAACTCGGATACCCTCCCGATGCCTTAGCCGACCGGTCGGCATGCTCGCCCCCATCGCACGATGGGGGACGGATGACCAAGGACCACGAGGCCGGTACGGCGGTCTCCCAGGCGGTCCTTCAGCCGGCCCCTCGGGCGGCCTCTCAGGTGGCCCCTCAAGCAGCCCCCCTCAGGTGGCCCCTCAGGCGGCCTCCGCCCCGGCGCCGGCCGCACCGCCCCCGAGGAGGCCCGAGGAGGTCCGCTCCACCCTCCTGGTGACCATCCGCCCGATCAGCGCGATGAGCTTGCGCGGACGCCTCGGCATGAGGTGGGCCATGCCGAAGTTGCCCGCCCCCGGCACCACGTAGCCGCGGTCACGGTCGAGGGCCCGCAGCGCGCTGCGGACCATCCGCTCCGGCGTGTTCATCCGGGCCCCGATCGCCGCCTCCCTCGTCCCGATCACGTCGAAGAACGCGGTCTCGACCGGTCCCGGGGTGACGGCCAGCACCTTCACCCCTCTGCCCCGGAACTCGCTCCACAGCGCCAGGCTGAAGTTCAGGACGAAGGTCTTGGACGCCGCATATGTCGCGAAATATGGCGAGATATGGAATCCCGCGACCGACCCCACGTTGACGACCGCGCCGCCACCGCGGGCGATCATGCCCGGGACGAACGCGTGGGTCAGGCCGACCAGGGAGACGACGTTGACCATCAGCTCGTCGCGCTCCCGCTCCGCGGGGATCTCCTCGAAGCGGCCCGCGGTCCCGAACCCCGCGTTGTTGACGAGCAGGTCGACGGTCATCCCCCTGGCCGCCACCTCCCCGGCCACCCGCGACGCGGCGTCCGGTGCCGCGAGGTCCTGACCGACGACTTCGACCCGCACGCCATACGCCTCGCGCAGTTCCCCGGCCAGGCTCTCCATCCGCCCGACGGACCGGGCGACCAGCACGAGGGCGTGACCGCGGGCCGCGAGCTGGCGGGCGAACTCCAGGCCGATGCCGGAGGAGGCGCCGGTCACGAGAGCGGTTGTGGTCATCACGAACTCCTTTGCTCGCATTCCTGTGCCGTCAAGGTAGCAGCTATGCAAATAACTGCAACAGAGATGTAGCGATTAACTCCTCAAAGGATTCAGTGCTGTAGCCTCTGGCCATGGGTACGACGGGCCGTCGGTTACGGGCGGATGCGGAGCGCAGTGTCCGGACGATCCTGGAGGCGGCCGAACGGCTGCTCAGCGAGAATCCGGGCGCGACGATGGAGCAGATCGCGGAGGCCGCCGGGGTCGCCAGAACCACCGTCCACCGGCGTTTCGCCAGCCGGGAGGCCCTCATCGAGACCATGGCGACCTCCGCGTGGCAGGAGATCGGCGAGGCCGTCGACGCGGCCAGGCCGTACACCGCCCCGCCGCTGGTCGCGATGCACCAGGCGACCGCCAACGTGCTGCAGATCAAGTCCGGCTGGCGGTTCGCGCTCGGCACCCTCCCGCCGCCCGGCGAGGAGGCCGCGCGCGTCTACGACGACGTCATGGCCAAGTGCGACATGGTGTTCGAGCGTGCGCTGGAGAGTGGGCTGCTGCGTCCCGGCACCGACCTGGTCTGGGCCCGGCAGGTCTATCTCGCCCTGATCAGCGAGGCGGTCCACGGCCCCGCGGCGTCCTCCTGTTCCCCCGCCCACACGGGCTCCGTCACCGGTGCCGACGCCGGGCCCGGTGACGACCCCGACGCGCTGGCCGCCCGGATCATCGACACCCTGCTGTACGGCCTGGCCCCCCGCTGACCCCGCCCGCCCCCTCCCCATCGCGGGGTGGTCGCGCGAGACACGCCCCGAGTGGACCTTTCAGCAGGTCACCACCGGTCATAAGGTCGTCTTCATGACCGCGTCCATGCCCGCCCCCGTCACCCTCGAAAGCGACGTCGTACGGCTTGAGCCGCTGAGCGCCTCCCACGTCCCAGAGCTGTTCCTCTCGGGCGGGGGCGACGACGAGGTGTGGCGCTGGCTGCCGGCCACCACGCCACACGGCGAGGCGGAGCTGGCGAAGATCGCGGCGGGGCTCATCCACGACCGCGACCACGTGCCGTTCGCGGCGGTCCTCAGGGAGACGGGCCGCGCGGTCGGCTGGACCACCTACATCGACACCCCGGGGTTCGCCGAGAGCATCGAGATCGGCTGGACCTGGTACGGCAGGGCCGTGTGGCGTTCGGGGGTGAACACCTCCTGCAAGATCCTCCTGGTCGACTACGCCTTCGACAAGCTGGGCGTGAACCGGGTCCAGTTCAAGACCGACGTCCTCAACGTCCGCTCCCAGGCGGCGATCCGCCGCATCGGCGGTGTCCCGGAGGGCGTCCTGCGCCGCCACCGCCGCCGTCCGGACGGCTCGTGGCGCGACACCGCCTACTTCAGCATCCTGGACGACGAGTGGCCCGCCCACCGGGCCCGCCTGACACGCGCCGCCGGCCCGGCCGTGTGACCCCGGGCGGCGGCGGGACCTACGTTTCCGGCTGTGACACGGACCCGGGCAGCATTCCCCGCAGCAGCTCACCGACGCCGAGGCGGAGATCGTCGAGGGTCGGGGCGGCCCCGGCTCCGACGATGGCGTCGAACATCACCCCCTCGCCGAAGGCGACGACCTGACGGCCGTGCCGTACCGGGTCCGGCGAGCCCGCGGCGGCGAGGATCATGACGACGGGCGCGCGGAACCGGCCGCCCGCCTCGTCGTAGACCCTGCGCAGCTCGGGACGGCGGGTGGCCTCCAGGGCGAGCTCGTAGCGGGCGACCGTCCGGCGGCGGTCGACGGTGAGCTGCACCCACAGCACCTGGGCCGTCAGCTCGACGAGCGTGTCGGAGGTGGGCGGCTCCCCGGCGTCGATGTCGAGCAGAGCGGTGAACGCGGCGGTCTCCAGCTCGGTGAGCCGCTCCAGGGCCAGTTCGAGCAGCGCCAGACGGGTGCGGGCGAGGTTGGACGTCGAGCCGGGCGGCAGTCCCGCCTCCTCGTCCACCGCCCGGTGGGTCAGGCCGCGCATTCCCCGCTCAGCCAGCAGGGTGATGGCGGCCTCCGCGACCAGCTCGGCACGTTGGGACTTCACCGTTCGATACTACACTTGTAGTTGACCCGGAAAAGGAGTAGCCTCCACCGTGTTCACGGGTTACTACATCTGTAGTGAAGGGGCGGGCCATGGCGCGCGCGGTGGTGATAGGTGCGGGAATCGGCGGGCTGACGGCCGCCGTCGCGCTCCAGCGGCGGGGCTGGGACGTGACGGTGTGCGAGCGGGCCCCCTCCCTCGAACCGGTCGGCTCCGGGCTCGCCGTGGCGGCCAACGCGCTCAAGGCGCTGGACACGCTCGGCATCGGCGACGAGATCCGCGGGCTGTCGGCGGTCCAGGGCGAGGCCGGGATCCGGCGCCCCGACGGCCGGTGGCTGATGAAGACGACCGAGGAGGCCACCTCCGCCAGATACGGCGACTCCGTGGTGCTGCTGCGCCGCGCGGACCTGGTCGACGCGCTCTCCGCCAGGCTCGCCCCCGGCACGGTCCGGCTGAACACCGAGGTGCGCGGAGCCGACCCCGGCAGCGGCAGGGTGACCACCGGCGACGGCGACCTGGAGGCCGACCTGGTGGTGGCCGCCGACGGCATCCACTCCCCCACCAGGGCCGCCCTGTTCCCCGATCATCCGGGTCCCCGCTACTCCGGGGTCACGAGCTGGCGGGTGCTCGTGCCGGGCGGCGGCGTCCCCGGCCAGACCTCCGAGAGCTGGGGCGCGGGCAGGGTCTTCGGCGTCATGCCGCTGGCCGGCGGGCTGGCCTACTGCTACGGCACCGACACGGTCCCGGCCGGAGGCGGCGAGGGGGATCAGCGGGCCGAGTTGCTGCGCCTGTTCGGCGGATGGCACTCCCCGATCCCCGAGCTGCTGGCCGCCGCCTCACCCGCGGACGTGCTCAGGAACGACGTCCACCACCTCGCGACCCCGCTGCCCGCGATGCACCGCGGCAGGATCGCGCTGCTGGGCGACGCCGCCCACGCGATGACCCCCAACATGGGTCAGGGGGCGTGCCAGGCGATCGAGGACGCGGTGGTGCTGGCCCACCTCGCGGACCGGCGGGACGGCCTCGCCGCCTACACCGCGGCCAGGCTGGCCCGGACCACGAGGATCGTGGCGAGGTCGGCGTCGATCTGCCGGACCACCCGGCTGCGCGCCCCGCTGGCCGTACGGCTGCGCGACACGATGATGACGCTCGCCTGGCGGCTGGCCCCGAAGCGCGTGACCGGAGCGATGGACGAGGTCCTCGGCTGGACGCCACCCGGCACGTGACCGAGGCGACCCACCCGCCCTCGATGCGACCGAGGCGGCCACCGGCCTCCGCCCCGCGTGACCGGAACGGCCCGGCGGCCCGGCGGCCTACGACGTGACCGTGGCGGGCTCGCGGGCGGCGGTACGGTCGCCGCCGTGATCGGGCGACAGGCGCCCCAGCGTGACGGTTCCCCAGATCAGCACCGCGGCGGCCAGGAGAGCCGGGATCACGTTGGCCACCCCGGTGGGCATGGGCTCCTCCAGCAGGACCGCCCCCGCGATGATCGAGGTGATGGGATCGACCACCTGGACCGCCGCGTACGCGATGCCGAAGTAACCCACCTCGTAGGAGCGCTGCAGCAGCACCACGGCGCAGACGAGCAGCACGGGGATCGCGAACGTGAACCACGTCAGCAGCCTGCTGAGATCCCCTTCGAGGCCGCCGCCGACCACCCGGACGAAGGTGGACACACTTGCGGTCACCGCCCCCGCGCCGACCGACAGCAGCAATGCCTTGGACGAGCCCGTGGCCTTCCGCCCGACCAGATGGGTCACCAGCACGATCAGCCCTACGCAGCCCAGGAAGCCGAACGCCTCGCCGTTCGTCATGTGCGGTGTCGAGGCGTGCGAGGGAACGAGCAGCATGAGGCCGAGCAGGCCGACCGCCACCGCGATCGACCCGATGATCTCCTCCTTGCGCGGGCGCCTGCCGTGCAGCATCGCCGCCAGCGGCACCGCGAACACCAGCGTCGCCACGCTGATCGGCTGCACCACGACCAGGGGCGCGAGGCTCAGCGCCACCGCGTGCAGGGACGCCCCGGTGAACCCGATCACCCCGCCCAGCCACCAGCGGGGCCGCCTCATCAGGCGGAGCGAGGCGCCCTCCGACACCGCCTCGAACTGCTGGAGAGCCGCTCCCAGGGCGTACCCCAGCGCGCCGATCAGAGCGATCGACATACCGACCCAGGTCATCGCCACCCACCGGAAGCGATCAGGCATGAGTAAAGAAGCGATTCACGGGTCATCCCGCAAGCTTAGAACGCCCCATGGGTGGGTAAGAGGCCGCCCAAGCAGGATGAGATCCTCTTTTTACGTGAAACGCCGCCCCGGCTCGCTCTCCGGCCTCGGATGACCTCTTCCGCCCGCCCCCGTGAGACGGCGGAAACTAGACCTCCGTGAGGACGTAGAGCAGGGCGGCGAGGGTCGTCCCGCCGACGATGTCGCCTTCGCCGATCAACCGGCGGACGTCGGTCAGCGGCACCCAGTCGACGCGCGCGGCCTCCCACTCGTCCGCGGGCGGGCCGACGCGGACGGCGCCGTCCGCGCGGAAGACATGGTGGACGGAGTCGGTGATGCCGTTGTTCGGCTCGGTGCGCAGCAGGGGGCGCAGCGGGCCCGGCCGCCAGCCGGTCTCCTCCTCGACCTCGCGGGCGGCGGCGACGACGGGTTCCTCCCCCGCCTCGATCCGGCCCATGGGCACCTCCCACCCCCACGAGTCGGTGATGAACCGGTGCCGCCAGATCAGCAGCACCCGGCGCCGGTCGTCGACGACGACGGCGCCGGCCGCGGGGGCGAGACGGACCAGACGGTGGTCAAGGTGCCTGCCGTCGGGAAGCTCGACGTCGGCCTGCCTGAGGTCCAGCCACTGGTCGGCGTGGAGCGACTGTTCGGAGTTGACCTGCCAGCGCATGCGGGGGGCTCCCAGCGTGGATGCCTGAACTCGGGGCTCCACGCTACAGGTGCCCGCGCCGGGCGGGCATCAGTCCCGGTCCGGGCAGACGCAGAACAGGTGGCCCTCGGGGTCGGCCAGCACGACCCACCTGTCCCCGTCGGGCTGGAAGTCCGGCCTGGTCGCGCCGAGTGCCAGGTAGTCCTCGACCGCCTTGCCCACGTCGGGAACCCGCACGTCGAGGTGGAACTGCTTGTCGGGCCCCGGCCAGGCCGCGGGCTTACGGTCGAGGTTCTGCTGGAAGTAGATGTTCATCGTGCCGTCGCCGATGCCGGCGTAGGTGTCCTCGGCGTACTGGATCTCGTAGCCGAAGACCGCCGCGTAGAACTCCGCGAGCCTCCTGGGCTCGGCGCAGTCGATGTTCACGGCGAGAAACTTCGCGGTCGTCGTCATGGCCTCATCGTTTCGCCCATACCTGTCAGCCGATGGCAGGTTCTCCGGCGAATCCCGGAACGGACGGGCCGGCAACGGCTGGAAGGCCCGTCGGACCTCCCGTTATGGTCGACGGGTGCGAACAATCATCATTTCCCCGCCCGCCGCCCGATAGCGGGCGGTCCTCTCTCCTGACAACCGGATCCGAGCGGTCCGGTGGGTGGCTGCCGCCCGCATACGCGCGGCCTGACGACAACCACTCATCTGGAGAGATCTTCCATGACGCATGTCTCCGTACGGCGGGGCCTGCTGTACGTGTCCGTCGCGGCGACCGCCTGGGGTACCGGCGGTGCCGCGGGGGCGCTGCTCCATCGGGCGAGCGGGCTCGGGCCCGTCTCGGTCTCGTTCTGGCGGTTCGCGGTCGGTGCGGCGACGCTGCTGCTGGCGTCCCGCCTCCTCGGCCTCGGACCGGCGTCCGGTCCCGGGCGTCCGTCCGGCCTCGGCCGACCGGCCGGTCTACAGCGGCTGTCCGCTCTCCGGCGGCTGTCCCAGCTGGGCCGACTGTCCGGTCTCCGACGGTTGTCCCAGCCCCGCAGGCTGTCCGGTCTCCGGCGGCTGTCCGAGCTCGGCCGGCTGTCCGGTCCCGGGCGGGTCGTGGTCACCGGGACGGCGATGGCCGTCTACCAGACGGCCTACTTCGCGGCGATCGCCGAATCCGGCCTGGCCGTGGCCACCGTGATCACGATGGGGGCCACGGCCGTCCTGGTGGCCACCGGCGCGCGCCTGCTGCTGCGCGAACGACTGGGCCCGGCCGGCGTGGGCTCCGTCGTGATCGCCCTGATCGGACTGGTCGCGCTGGCGCTCGACGGCGGCTCGGCCACCTTCTCCCTGCCCGGCATCGGCTGGGCGCTGCTGTCCGCGGCGGGCTACGCGGGCGTGACCCTGCTCAACCGGGCCGTCGCGGGCGAGCCGTACGCCACCACCGCGGGGAGCCTCGCCGTCGGCTGCCTCTGCCTGCTGCCGGTGGCACTGTCCCAGGGCCTGCTGCCGCTCGGCGACCCGATCACCTCCTCGGTGATCATCGTCTATCTGGGGACGATCCCGACGGCCGCGGCCTACGGGCTGTTCTTCGCCGGTCTGACGGCGGTGCGGGCCACGACGGCCACCGTGATCTCCCTCGTGGAGCCGGTCTGCGCGGCCGTCATCGGGGTGCTTCTCCTCGGCGAACGGCTGACCCCGCAGGCCGCCTGCGGATCGGCCCTGCTCCTGGCCGCCGTCGGGCTGCTCGCCCTCGACGAGAGAGGAGACGACCGGACGCGTGCCCGCCCCTCGCGCGAGAACCGGACGGGGGCATAGGAACGGGGCCGGTGCGGTCTCACGTCACGAGACCGCACCGGCCCGAGCACGGGGACAAGGACGGGGACGGGGACGGGATGGGGCCGCCCGAACGGGTCGGGTTCCGGCGGCGGACGACGGCGAGTCCGGCCGTGTCGGGATCGCGTCTCGCGACAGGGGATGCGGAATGATCCATCCGATCGGTACGGTGAGCCGAAGCCGGGGGCAGGCACCCAGGATCCGGCGTTTGGGAACGTGGGCCCTGAAACGGACGTTGGAGGGAACGTGGCCTCGATAACTCAGCTCATCAGACGATTCCTGGAGCGTCCCGGCTCGATCGATCTGGTCTCCTTCGAACGGACCGTGACGGCGGCCGGAGCCGAGGAGGACAGGCTCAAGGATCTCACCGAGCTGCCGAAGCCCTCGGTCGACGACCTGGTCGCCTTCTGCGCGGTCATGCGGGAGACCGCGCGCCGCACGCTGGACCTGCGGCCCTACGACGTGCAGCTGGTCGGCATGCTCGCCATGCTCTCCGGGAACGTCGCCGAGATGGCCACCGGCGAGGGCAAGACCCTGTCCGGCGCGATGGCCGCCGCCGGATACGCCCTGCAGGGCAAGCGGGTCCACGTGATCTCGGTCAACGACTACCTGGCCCAGCGGGACGCCGAGTGGATGGGCCCGCTGTACGAGGCGCTGGGCGTCTCGGTCGGCTGGATCGGCCAGACCTCCACGCCCGACGAGCGCAGGGCGGCCTACGCCAAGGACGTGACGTACGGTTCCGTCAGCGAGATCGGCTTCGACGTGCTCCGTGACCGGACCCGCGTCGACACGGCCGACCTGGTGGTGCCCGCGCCGGACGTGGCGCTGGTCGACGAGGCCGACTCGGTACTGGTCGACGAGGCCCGGGTGCCGCTGGTGCTCGCCGGCGCCACCGACCCCGGCGACGCGGTGCCGGAGATGGCGGCGCTGGTCCGCCAGCTGGTCAGGGGCTACCACTACGAGCTCGACGACCAGGCGCGCAACGTGCACCTGACGACCAAGGGCATCGACACCGTCGAGCAGGCGCTGGAGGTGAACCTCTACGACAGCCCCGGCACGCTGACCGAGGTCAACCTCGCCCTGCACGCGCACGCCCTGCTGACCAAGGACGTCGACTACATAGTCCGGGACGGCAAGGTCCACCTGATCAACCCGTCGCGGGGCCGGGTGGCGCTGTTGCAGCGCTGGCCGGACGGCCTGCAGGCCGCGGTCGAGGCCAAGGAGGCGCTGCCGCCCTCGGAGACCGGCGAGATCCTCGACTCGATCACCGTTCAAGGCCTGATCACCCGCTACCCGCAGAAGTGCGGCATGACCGGTACCGCGGTCGCGGTCGGCGACCAGCTCCGCGAGTTCTACGACCTCAAGGTCGCCGTGATCCCGCCCAACCGGCCGTGCGTGCGGGTCGACGCCCCCGACCGGCTGTTCGAGTACCGGATGGACAAGGACCGCGCCCTGGTCGAGGAGATCGTCGAGGTGCACGCGACGGGACGGCCGATCCTGGTCGGCACCCTGGACGTGGCCGAGTCGGAGCGGCTGTCGCTGACCCTGAGCGGCCGCGGCCTGGAGTGCGTGGTCCTCAACGCCAAGAACGACGCCGAGGAGGCCTCGATCATCGCCAGGGCCGGGGAGCTCGGCGTGATCACGGTCTCCACCCAGATGGCCGGGCGGGGCACCGACATCCGTCTCGGAGAGGGTGTGGAGGAGCTCGGCGGGCTGTACGTCATCGGCTCGGGACGCCACTCGAGCAGCCGCCTGGACGACCAGCTCCGCGGCCGCGCGGGACGTCAGGGAGACCCCGGCGGCTCGGTCTTCTTCGTGAGCGGCGAGGACGACCTGATCACGCACTACGTGGCCGACGAGTACGCCAGGGGCGTGCCGGACCACACCCTCGTCGGGCACGCCCAGCGCGTCGCCGAGGGCGTCGACATGGAGATCCACCGCAACACCTGGCGTTACACCCGGCTGCTCGAACAGCACCGGAGCCAGGTCCTCGACCTGCGTGACAAGGTCCTGCACGGACGCTCGGCGGGCCAGGCCCTCGCGTCGGCCTCGACGGAACGGTGGTCCTCGCTCGGGGAGACGGTGGAGGAGGAGACGCTGCACGAGGCCGCCCGGCAGATCGTGCTGTTCCACCTCGACCGGTCGTGGGCCGACCACCTGGCCTACCTGGCCGAACTGCGCGAGGGCATCCACCTGCGCGCGCTGGGCCGGCTGAGCCCGATCGACGAGTTCAACAAGGAGGCCAAGCCCGCCTACGAGCGCATGCTGGCCGAGATCGAGTCACGCTCGATCGAGACCTTCGAGACGGCCACGATCACCCCCGACGGCCTCGACCACGAGGAGGCGGGCGTCAAACGCCCGACCGCCACCTGGACGTACCTCGTGCAGGACAACCCCTTCGGCACCGAGTGGGAACGCATCCTCAACCGTCTGGTCACCAAGGTCCGCCGCCGCTGACCCGCCCGCGGGCCGTTCCCGCCGCCCGCCGCCGACCGCGCCCCGCGGGTCCGACGGCCGGCGGGTCCCGACGGCCGGCGGGCTTGGCCGGCGGTGCCATGTGCGTCCTGCCGGGGGCGTCACGACGCGCGTTATGTGAATGGTAATGGTTTTGCAAAGTTGATCCCGTTATCGTGATATTTGTGACCACCACCAGCGCGTCCCGCCCCGTCGGTGAACTGCTGCGCCAGTGGCGGGAACGTCGGCGGATGAGTCAGATGGACCTCGCGATCCAGGCGAACATCTCCACCAGGCACCTCAGCTTCGTGGAGACGGGCCGCTCCAAGCCGAGCCGGGAGATGATCCTGCACCTCGCCGAGGAGCTCGAACTACCGCTGCGTGAGCGCAACCACCTGCTGCTCTCCGGCGGGTTCGCACCGGTCTACGCGGAGACACCGCTCAACTCCCCGCAGATGGCGTCGGTCAGGGAGGCGCTGGGCCAGGTGCTGAGCGGGCACGGGCCGTACCCGGCGGTGGTCGTGGACCAGCGCTGGAACCTGGTCGACCGCAACCCCGCCACCGGCCTTCTGCTGCGGGGAGTGGCCCCCGAACTGCTCGTCCCGCCGGTCAACGTGCTCCGGCTCAGCCTGCACCCCAAGGGGATGGCCCAGCGGATCATCAACCTGGGCGAGTGGCGGGCCCACCTGCTACACCGGTTGCGTCGTCAGATCAGCCTCACCGCCGACCCCGACCTGGCCGCGCTCTGGCGCGAACTGGACGACTACCCCTGTGACCAGCCCGAACCCGAGATAGAACGGCCGGGCCCCGGCGACATCGTGGTCCCGCTGCGGCTGCGACGCGGCTACCGGGAACTCGCCTTCTTCAGCACGATGGCCACCTTCGGCACCCCGCTGGACATCACGGTCGCCGAACTGGCCATCGAGGCCTACTTCCCGGCCAACCCCGAGACGGCCGCCTACCTGCAGCACCAGCACCACCCGGACTGACCGTGCGCCCCGGCCGACGCTCCCGGCCAAGCGCCCGTCCCCGGAGACCACCGGGGACGGGCGCGAACCGGCCCGCGCGGCGGAGCGGGGTACGGCGCCGCCGTACCCCGCCCTGTCAGCGTGCGGACCTGACCCTGCCGAGCACGACGTCGAGCACGAGGAAGGCCAGCAGGGAGATCCCGAGCAGCGGGAGGAAGATCCCCACGGCGACCACGGCGACGGCCAGGAGCGCCACCGGCGGCCAGGGCAGCCGCCGCAGGCCGCCCCGCCCGTAGGGGGCGCCGAAACCGCGGACCGGACCGCGCAGCCACCACATCCGGTAGCCCAGCACGATGACGGACACCAGCCCCGCGGCCAGCGCGGCCAGGAGGATCTGGTTGGGCAGGCCGAACAGCAGCCCCATGTGACCGTCGATGCCCCAGCGGGTGAGCTTGGCGCCGATCGGGAAGTCGTCGAAGCGCAGCACGCCGACGACCTGCCCGCCGAGCGAGTCGACCGCCACCTGGTCGTTGCGCTGGGGCCAGGTACGGTCCATCTCCTTGACGACGTAGGCGCCACCGGGCTCGGCGGGCCAGGTGATCTCCAGTGGCCCGGACAACCCCTCGGCCGCCGCGGCCCTGACGACCTGGTCGACGCCGACAGGGGTGGCGGAGCGTTGGGCACCGGAACGGACGCCGGAGTGAGCCGAGTGGTCCCCGGACGAGGCGGGCGGCGTGGAGGGAGGAGTGACGGGTGTCGCGATGGACGTCGAGGTGGACAGGGACGGGGTCGACCAGCCCAGCGCGCCCTGGAGCACGTCGACGTTCCCTCCCGCGTACTTCGACCAGGTCAGGCCGGTGGCCGACAGGAAGAGCAGGCCGAGCACCGCCCACAGGCCGACCGAGCCGTGCCAGGACAGCGCTCGCCGAATGCCGGTGACCCCGCGTTCGGGCACGAGCGCGCCGCGCAGGCGGCGTCCCTGCCTGCGGCGGCGGCTCAGCCACAGCACCAGTCCGCCGAGGGCGACGACCCACAGCCAGCTCGCGGCCAGTTCGCTGTAGATCCGTCCCGGCTCGCCCAGATGCAGGTTCCGGTGCAGGCCGGAGATCCAGGTGCGCACCGGCAGGGCGCCCGAGCTCCCGTAGCTCTCCATCGCTCCCCGGATCTCGCCGGTGCCGGGGTGGACGAAGACCGCCAGCCGGGTGCTGTCCGCCATTCCCGGCACGTCGAGCAGGACCCGGGTGGTCTCCCCCGGTTCGGCGGCGGGCCGTACGGCGGCGACGGTTCCCTCGGGGCGCGCCGCCTGGGCCGCCGCGACCTGCTGGGACAGCGTGAGCCCCGCCGCCCCCTGGGCCGGGACCGTCAGCTCGTGGGCGTAGACCAGCCTCTCCAGCTGGAAGGAGGCCGCGTACAGCAGGCCGCTCGTCGCCGCGACGAGCAGGAAGGGGGCGACGAGGATCCCGGCGTAGAAGTGCAGGCGGAGCAGGAGCGACCGCAGGGCGGGCCAGGTACGGGAGGCCGCCGGAGGAGGCGGGGACGGCTCGGCGGCCGGCTGGATCTCGACGTCGGACGTCATGAGAGGTTCTCCGTTCACGGGAGGGCGCGCACGCGGACGGGCACGCCGCGACCCCGGCTGGGGGACATTCGGACCGCGGACCGGGAACGCCGACGGACTCGTGCCGGCCCGGAGGGCGGGGGCGCGGCCGTGGATCGGCGCACGTCACCCCTGGCGGAAAGTCCGGAGGACACGCGCGAACGGATGGCGGATACGCGTCACTCCGGTGGACCCGGTCAATCGGCACAGCCGATCAACCGGCGGAATCGGTCAACCGGTGGGCAGGTCAACCGGTGAAGTCGTCACACGATCGTCGTATGGTCGCGGAGATCCGGGCAGGACGGCTCCTGAGCGCGTACGGTTCCCGGTCGAACGACTCCGATCAGGCGACGGAGAGCGCCTCCGGCGGCCCGCGCCGGGAGACGGCCGCCGCGAGCAGCCGGGTGACGGAAAGGACTCGGCCGTCGTCGTGGACGGGCGAGGTGACGCGGGGGACGGCGGGAACCCGCCACACCAGGAGGGTGAGCACCGATGCGACGAGCAGGTGCAGGAGCGTGGCCAGGGCCGATTCCCCGCGCTCCAGCCAGTAGGCCGACAGCGACGCCAGCGCGACGTGCACCAGCAGCATGGACAGGCCGCCGCCGTGCCGGTGCTCGAACAGCACCGGCTGCGCGACCGCACCGGCGGAGAACCAGGTGTGCAGGCCGTACTGCGTGACGAAACTCGCGCCCATCAGCATGCCGAACCCGCGCTGCCGCCGGGCGAGGACGAACGCCCCCATCCCGGTCAGCGGTAGCGCACCCACCAGGACGCCCGGCGACACCGGGCCGCCTCCGGCGAGCATGTGCATGACCGCCGACACCATCACGCAGACGACCGCGAAGACCGCGGCGCGCACGAGGCGGAAGGCATGCATGAGGCAATGGTGACAGAAAGCGGCGAAAGCACCAGTCCTCTTCGGCAACGGGAACGGCTCGCGGAGCCGTTCCGGTCCACTCCGGAACGTCGCCGCGGACGGCGCGAAAGGCGAGTGCTGAGACATCGCCGCGGACAACGCGAAACGGCGAGTCCCGGGACATCGCCGCGGACGGCCCGAGAGACGGAAAGAACGCTCCGTCCTTCTTCGAGCGTCGTCCCTGTCCTTCTTCGGGCGTCGTCCCTGTCCGGAGGCCGAGGCGCTCGGCGACCCGCCCTCCGAAAACGTCCGGCCCCTTCGAAGAGGTGCGATCCCTTCGAAGGGGCCGGACGGCTTCCGCCGCCTGTTCATCCGGCTCCGGTGATCACCCGATCAGCTTGGCGATCTCCGGGTCGACGGCGTCCGCGACGGTGATCCTGCGGCCGATGAGGCCGTTGGCGTGGAAGAGGTCGGCGGCGCGCTGCTGCTCGGCGACGAACTCGTCGGTCAGCGGGTGCAGCCCGAAGGGGCGCTTGCGCAGGGCGTTCTCCCAGTGGTCGACGTCGCCGCCGTCGTCGGCCGCGAACAGTTCGGCCGCCTCGTGGTAGTTCTCCTGGATCCAGGCGTCGGACTCCTGGAGCGCGGCGACGATCGCGGCGAGCTGCTCGGGGTGCTTGTCGGCGAAGTCACGCCGGGTGAACCAGAGCGAGCGGTGGCTGAACAGCCCGTCGGTCGCGACCAGCTCGCGGACGGGCGCCTGCGCCTCGACCTTGCTGAGCGAGGGGTAGGAGCCGACCCACGCGTCCACCTCACCGTTGAGCAACAGCTCGCCCGCGTCGGTTCCGGCGTCGACGGGGACGATGTCCTTCCAGGTCAGCCCCGCCTTGTCCAGCGCGAACAGCAGCAGCGTGGTCTGCCACGAACCGTGCCCGAGGGCGACGCGCCTCCCCTTGAGGTCCTCCAGGGAGGTGATCGGCGAGTCGGCCTTCACGACCAGCCTGCCGTTCTCGTGGCGGGAGCCGGACACCGCGACGTACACGATGTCGTGCCCCTTGCCCTGGGCGGTGACCGGCGGCGTCGAGCCGGTGCCGATGAAGTCGTAGCCGCCGTCGAAGAGGTGGTCGCCGTGGACCGAGGGCAGCCCGTCGGTCGGCGCGGGGGCGTCGCCTGCCGGGAGGCTGCGCAGGTCCACCCACTCGACGTCGGGGATCGCACGCTCCAGGATGCCCCGGTGACGCAGCACCCACAGGGAGTTGTTGTGGGGGAAATAACCGACTCGGATGCTCATGAGGACGTTCCTTCCAGTAGTGATGAACCGGTCAGTGATGGATCGCCGGTGATGAACCGGCCAGAGGTGAACCGGTCAGGTGTGAATCGGCCAGGGGTGAGCCGACGCGGAGGTCGTGGCCGCGCAGCAGCGGCAGGACGTTCTCGCCGACCCGGTAGGCCTCCTCCAGGTGCGGCACGCCCGCCAGGATGAACGCGCCGACACCGAGGCCGATCAGCTCGTCGAGCCGTTCCGCGACCTGCTCGTAGCTGCCGACCAGGCCGAACGCGGGCCCGCCTCGCAGCAGGTGGAAGCCGCCCCACACGTTGGGCGTGACCTCCAGGTCGCGGTGACCGTTGATGGCTCCGGTGACGAACGACTGGCTGCGCTGCCAGCCGATGGAGTCGCCGGTGGCGCCGCGAAGCACGGTGGGGTCGATGTTGTCCCAGCCCCGGCGGATCTCGTCCCAGGCCTCCTCCTCGGTCTCGCGCGCCAGCACGTCGATCCGGACCGCGAACTTGGGCGCGCGGTCGCTGTTGGCTCTGACCTGTTCGAACTTCTCGGTGAGCGCGTGGAACGGTTCCAGCCACGACAGGTAGTAGTCCGCGTGCCGCCCGGCCGCGTCGATGGCCGCCTTGGACGAGCCGGAGAAGTAGATCTCCGGGAACGGCTGCCCGGTCAGTTCCGGGGGCAGCCCCGCCCCCTCGACCCGGTAGAAGCGGCCGTCGAAGTCGAACGGCCCGCCCTCCCAGACGCCTTTGAGCACGTCGAGGAACTCCGAGGTGCGGGCGTAGCGGTCGTCGTGGTCGACCTTGTCTCCCCACCAGAGCTGGTCGGGGCCGCCTCCCCCGGAGATGATGTTGTAGACGACCCGCCCGCCGGTGACCCGCTGCAGGCTGGCCGACATGCGCGCGGCCTGCACCGGGTGGAGGAATCCCGGCTGGAAGGCGATCATGAACCGGTAGGTCGTCGTCTCCCGGGCCAGGGTGGCCGCCGTCGCCCACGGATCGTCGGTGTTCGGGAACGACGGGAGCAGCCCGCCGACGAAACCGGAGACCTCCGAGGCCCTGGCGACGTCTCCCATGTGCTCGACGTAGCTGTAGTCGTCACGTCGCCCGTGGCGGATGCCGGGGGCCAGGCTGCCCGGCACCACCGGCGCCCACTCCCCCCGGCTGGCGACCCGTTCGCGGAGCGACGGCTGGTCGCCGTGCGTCCCGATCCGCCAGTAGACGTCAACGGACATGGGCGTCCTCCTTCACCAGTAGCGGGAGCAGCCGCTCGCCCAGGCGGTAGGTCTCCTCGATGTACGGCGCCGCCTCCAGGAAGAAGGCGCCGACGCCCCGGTCGACGTAGTCCCTGATTCCGGCGGCGACGGTCTCGAACGATCCGACCAGCCCGCCGCGCCCCCCGGCCCCCTCCGGGCCGAAGCCGCCCCACAGCCGGGTCCGCGGGTCCGGATCGGGGAAGGCCCCGGCCGTACCGCCCGCACGCGACCACAGGCGGCGCGCCGCCCGCCATGCCTCGTCGTCGTCGTCCCTGGCCAGCACCGGCAGGCGCAGGCCGTACGTGACGCCGGGGAGTTCGGCGGCCTCGATGTCGTCCTCGGGGTCGAAGACGTGGACGTCCGCGTGACGCGCGGACAGCTCCAGCGCCTCCTTCGAGGTTCCCGAGAGGTGGATCCGGGGGAACGTCCTGCCCGCCAGCGGCGACAGGAAGCCTCCGGCGAGCACCTGGTAGAAGCGCCCCTCGTAGGTGTAGCCCTCCTCGGACCAGACGCCCTTGGCGACGGTGAGGAACTCCTCGGCCCGTTCGTACCGCGCCGCGCCCTCCAGGAAGTCGCCCTGGGATCGGGCGACCGCCGGGTCGAGGTCGACGTCGATCCACCAGTCGAGCCGGTCACCGGAGAAGCGCTGCAGCGAGGCGGAGATTTTGGCCGCGTAGACGGGGGTGGCGATGCCGGGGTGGAATCCGGCGACCGCACGCAGCCAGCGGCTGCGCCGGAGCAGTCCCGCCGCGACGACCAACGACTCCTCGCCGTACGGGTCGAAGGGGGCCAGCGCGCCGTCGAAGGCCGCGATCTCGGCGGCCCTGCCCGCCTGCGCCAGGTGGTCGAAGGGGCCGAAGGCCGCCCGGGGATCGGTGACGAAGGCCGGGAAGTCCGGCCGGGTGCCGCGGCCGCCGTTCCCCCGGCTGGGGAGCGTGATGTGGAAGGTGGCCATCAGACCGTCACCCTGTCCTGGCCGGCATCCCGGTCGGCGAGCAGTTCCCTCGCGGTGGCCAGCGGCTCGTGCGCCACCCAGGCGTCGAGGTCGACGTCGGCCGCGAGGAAACCGTGGACCAGCAGGAAGTCCTTCTGGACCCGCAGCAGTTCCAGGCGTTCCGGCGACAGGTCGGGGTGGAGGGTGCGGTGGAAGTCGCCCCGGTAGGCGGTGGTGACGCCGTCGGCCCCCGAGCGGGTCTCGGCGGCCAGGATGTCGCGGACCGCCTCCAGGTTGCCCGCCGCCCAGTCGGCGGCGCGCAGCGTCTGGGCCAGGAAGGCGGCCACCAGGTCCGGGTGGTCGGCGAGCAGGTCCTCGTGCACGGTGATCGGCCGCGGGGTGCCGTTGTTGACGCGGGTACGGCGGTCCGGGTGCGCGTCCAGGTCGACGGCGACCACGGCGCCGATCTCCCTGGCCTGGTCGGCGGAGCGCGCGCCCTTGACGTAGATCGCATCGACCTCGCCGTCGGCCAGTTCCCTGATGCCGGGCCAGGACCAGGCCCGGCCGGCCGCGCCCCGCCCGACGTCGGACGCCGGCTGCTCGACCTCCACGAACGTCACGTCGTCGAAGCCGAGCCCGGCCTGGGAGAGCGCGCCCTTGATCCCGTGCAGGGCCATCGCCCTGGGGAAGCTCCGCGCCCGCGTCTCCGCCCACTTCGGCAGCGCGATCCGCGCGCCGCGCAGCCCCGCCGCGCCGGTGATGCCCGACTCCGGACGGACCAGGACGGACTGCCACTCCTCGATCCAGGTCAGCCCGATCAGCCGGGTCCTCGCCCCCTCGGAGAGGGCGGCCAGCGCGGGAACGTTCCCGCCCTCGCGGAACAGCCCGAGGAGCCGGTGGTCGAAGTGGTGCTCGGCCAGCTCGGGTCCCGCGTCCTGCAGAACGCCGACCTCGCCGAACTCCTCGTTGAGCCAGCCCAGGTTGTGGGCCAGGCCGCTGGCGGTGGGAACCGGGCAGCGAGTGAACCAGATCTTGTCGATCGTTGACACGTGCACTCCTCTGTACTGCTCTGTACTGCGCCTGTGTGCCGCGCTGTCGCGCGAAGGCTCTGTGGTGTGGGTGAGGGCCGCGGGGGTGAGGTCCCCGGGCTCGCGTCAGTGCGCGGCGGCGACACCGAGGTGGGACAGGAACAGCCGCCGGTGGGCGATGAAGGCCGGGTCGCTGCGGTCACGCGGGTGCGGAAGGTCGATCGGCCGCTCGACCGCGAAGGACCCGTGGCGCAGGACCACGATCCGGTCCGCCAGCCGTACGGCCTCGTCGACGTCGTGCGTGACGAGCACGACGGCGGGGCGGTGCCGTTCGCACAGCTCGGCGACGAGTTCCTGCATCTGAAGCCGGGTCAGCGCGTCGAGCGCGGCGAACGGCTCGTCGAGGAGCAGCAGCTCGGGGTCGCGGACGAGCGCCCTGGCCAGCGCGACCCGTTGCGCCTCCCCGCCGGAGAGCGTCGCGGGCCACGCTCGGCCGTGCCCCTCCAGACCGACCTCCGCCAGCGCGGCGAGCCCGGCGTCGCGAGCCGAGCGGGGCAGCCCGAGGGTGACGTTGGCCAGCACCCTGCGGGCCTGGACCAGGCGTGGTTCCTGGTAGACGGTCGTACGGCGGCGCGGGGCGAGAACGGTTCCCGCGTCGGGGAGTTCGAGACCGGCGAGGATGCGCAGCAGCGTGGTCTTGCCGGTGCCGCTCGGTCCGAGCAGGACGAAGAACTCCCCGCGCCGGATCTCCAGGTCGATCCCGTCCAGGACGGTCTTGGAGCCGAACGCCTTGCGCAGTCCCCTGATGCTGACGGCGGTGTCCGCCGAGACGACGCTCATCGGGCCGCCACCTGTCCGCGCCAGGGCATGGCCAGCCGCTCGACGCCCCGGATGGCCAGGTCGATCAGCAGGCCGAGCACCGCGTAGATCACGATGCACAGGACCATGTAGTCGGTGCGGTAGTACTGCTGGGCGAGGGTGACGAGATAGCCGATCCCCTCCGTGGCGCCGATCTGCTCGGCGGCGATCAGGCCGGTGAGCGAGACCGACAGGCAGATGCGCAGGGCCATCAGGATGTTCGGCAGCGCGATCGGGATGATCACCCCGAAGGCGAGCCGGGCACCGGTGAGCCCGAACCCCCGGGCCGCCTCGACGGTCTTGCGGTCCACGCCGCGGACGCCGAGATAGGTGTAGGCGTACATCGGGCCGGCCGCGGCGACCGCGATCAGAACCACCTTGAACGTCTCCTCGACGCCGAACCAGGAGATGAACAGCGGGACCAGGGCCAGGAAGGGCACGGCCCGCTTCATCTGCATGGTCGGGTCGACCAGTTCCTCGCCCAGGGCGGACAGTCCCGCGACCACGCCGAGCAGGAGGCCGACGCCGCCGCCGGTGAGCACCCCCAGCCCGGCGCGCTGGGCGGAGGCCAGCAGGTAGTCGCCGAGCTGCCCGGTGGCGACCAGCTCGCCCAGGGCTCCGACGACGGCGCCGGGACCGGCGAGGATCTCCGCAGAGACGGCCCCGGAGGCCGTGCCGTACCACCAGGCGGCGAGCAGGAGCAGCGGGACCAGGAGGCGGACGGCGGTCGAGACGGCGGGGTGGCGTCTGCGGGAGCCCAGGTAGCGGGGCGGTTCGAGGGCCGTACGCCCTTTCCCTCCCGCCGGGTCTTCGCCTTCCTCTTTCACCGGGTTCCCTCCCCGGCCTCTTCCCGCCGGATCCTCCTGCCGGTTCCCGGTCGCCGCCGGTTCCCCGTCCCGGCTCCCGGCCGCCGGCTCTCCGCCCTGGCGCGGGACCCGCCCGCCCGGGACCGCCCCGCTCCGAATCTCCTGTTCCGGGGCGTCGTCCTGCACGGACGCGGGGGCGCCCCCGGGAATCCTGTCGAGTGTCATGCGGCCGGCTTGAGGGTGAAGATGACGTCTTCCGGGTTCACGGCGGTGGGCAGCACGCCGTACTTCTGGAAGATCCCGGCCACGTCGGTCACGTATGAGGCGTCGGCGGGGGTGGCCGAGCGCGGGATGTTCGCGTATCTCGACTTGGCGTTCTCCTCCTCCAGCCGGGGGCCCGACAGGGCGGTCGGCCCCTGGGTGAGGAAGACGTTCTGGAACCTGCCGGGGTTCTGCCTGGCCTCCTCGGTGAGCTCCTGAAGGACCTTGAGGTAGACGCGGACCACCTCGGGATGCTCGGTGAGCAGCTCGGTCCGGGCGGCCTGCATGTTCAGGTCCCGGTCCTTGAGGTCACGCCCGTGGACGACGACCCGCGCGCCCTTCGCCACCACCTCCGGGTAGGCCCGCACGATCGCCCACCAGGCGTCCACCTTGCCGGTCGCGAAGGCCGAGGCGCCCTGGTCGGGGTTGAGGTAGACCCGCTTGACCTGGTCGGCCGGGATCCCCGCCTCCTGCAGGGCCAGCAGCAGCAGGTACTCGCCGCGACCGCCCTTGTTGACCGCGACCTGCTTGCCGACCAGGTCCTTGACCGTCTTGATCGGGCTGTCGGGCTTGACGACGAGCCCGTCGGTCTGCGGCGCGGCCGGGTCGGTCACCGGGTCGGTGACCGAGAAGATCTTGATGTCCTTGCCGCTGACGAGGTAGCCGAGGACCGGTGAGATCGCCCCCTCCAGCACGTTGATCGATCCGGAGCGTACGGCGTCGACGGTGGCGGTGAAGGAGGCGTACGACCCGCCCCACTGGACCGTGGCCCCCACCTCGGCCAGCCGCTTCTCCAGGATTCCCTCCTTCTTGGCCACCGCCAGCGGCCCCGAGTTCCCCGGATCCTTGATCTTGAGTACGGCCCCGCCCTTGCTTCCGGCGCCCCCGGCCGCCGCCGCTGCCGTCCTGCCGGCGCCCGTGCCCCCGCAGGCGGCGGTGAGGGCGGTGAGCGAGAGCGCCGCGACCACGAGCGCGGCGCGCGTCCGTCGACGAGATGTCCACATGATGGGTGACCCCTTTGGAAGATCGAGAGGTGAAGGCACGCGCACACCCGACGTGGCGAGGGCGCGCGGAAACGGCGACGCGCGGGACGACGACGGTGGCGGCGCGCGCGTAAGAGAGAGAAGACGGAGAAGGGAGAGCGGAGAACGAAGGGCTCGACCGGCCCGACAAGGCTCAACGCGGGAGGAGACGGAGCGCGCTCACGGACAGAGGCTGCTGTCCAGACGCATGAGATCGACGACCCGCCGAAGGGTCAGGGGGACTTGCGACACATTTCCTATATTTCAGGTAGGTTTAGTACACGTCAAGTCGCATCCCGCATGGTGGCATAGATCTCGGAGCACCGGGCCGAGCCGGGCCGGCCCGGAACACAGAACGCCCGCGGCGCCGAAGCGCCGCGGGCGAAGCGCGGACCTTCACCGCGGGCGACCCTCGAACCTTCCCGGCAGGCGACTCGCGAACCTTCCCGCAGGCGACTCGCGAACCCTTCCGCGGGTGACTCGCGAACCTTTCCGGAACGCCGGAACGCGACGGCGCCGGCGTAGGTCGCCGACGCGGGTCATCGATGTGGGTCAGGCGGCCCTGCGGTAGGAGGCGAACCGGTCGAGCAGGCCCTCGGGCGCGTCGTCGCGGAAGCAGATGGCGAGATTGTCGGCCGACTCGGCCGCGGCGGCCTCCCCGCGCGGGAACAGCGCCCGCTCGTAGGCGGTGAGCGCGGCCTCGACGTCGCCGGGGTGCGCGGCGATGGCCTCGCCGAGTTCGGCTCCGTCGAGCATGGCGAGGTTGGCCCCCTCTCCGGCGAACGGGGACATCAGGTGGGCGGCGTCGCCGAGCAGGGTGACTCCGGGGACACGATCCCAGCGATGGCCGACCGGCAGGGCGTGGATGGGCCGGGGGATCAGCGCGCCGTCGGCGTCGGCGATCAGCGCCCGAAGGCTCTCGTCCCAGCCGGCGAAGTGCTCCAGCACGGCCGCCTTGGCGGCGTCGGCGTCGGCGTCGGTGAAGTCGATGCCGGAGATCCAGTTCTCGGGGACCCTGAGCGCGGTGTAGACGTGCAGGCTGTCATCGGGCTCGCGGTGGGCGAGGAAGCCCCTGCCCTCGCCGAGCGCGAAGAACATGCCGCCGCCGACCACGGCGGCGCTGCCGGGATGGCGGACGTCGGCGTCCAGCAGGTCCGCCTCGACGAAGGACACGCCGGAGTAGACGGGGACGGCGCCGGAGACCAGCGAGCGGATCCGGGACCAGGCGCCGTCCGCGCCGACCAGCAGGCCCGTGGTGAAGGTGGATCCGTCGGCGAGGGTCACCTCGTGGCGGCCCTCCCCCGACGGGCGCGCCCCGGTGACCTTCGCGCCCCAGCGGACGGTTCCCTCGGGCAACGCGCCGAGCAGGAGGTCGCGCAGCAGGCCGCGCTCGACCTCGGGGCGCCCGTGGCCGCCCTCGTCGGCCTCCTCCAGGCGGACGACGGCGTGCCTGTCGAGGACGCGCACGGCCTCGCCACCGGGGTGGACGAGCGCACGGAACTCCTGGTGGAGACCGGCGGCGCGCAGGGCGACTTGACCCGAGTCCTCGTGGATGTCGAGCATGCCGCCCTGAGCACGGGCGGACGGGGAGGCGTCCAGGTCGTAGACGGCGGCTTCGATGCCGTTGACGTGCAGAACCCGGGCGAGGGTGAGACCGCCGAGACCGGCGCCGACGATCGCGATGGGGTGGTGGAGGTTCAAGGTGTCGTCCTTCCAGTGAGAGAGCGCGGTGACGCGCTCAGCCCGGAGAGATTTCCGAGGACGCGTCCGTTTCCGGCCTCGGGGTGTGCGAGATGCCGTTGATCAACATGTGGAAGCCCCAGGACAGACGGGCCGGCGGCGGACCGGAGAGCAGGTCGCCGGCGAGCGCGGCGATGTGCGGGTGCGTCCGGCCGGAGACACCCCGCAGGGCCCGGGTGAAGGCGTCCCATTCCTGCCGGGTGTCGGCGGCCCGGTCTCCGGCGGCGTGCTCGGCCGCGGTCGCGGTGGCGTACTGCAGCAGCAGGTCCACCCCCCAGGCCGCCTGCCCGGCCGGAACGCCGCCCTCGTCCAGCAGCGCCAGCAACGCCTCGATCAGCGCCAGGTAGTGCGTCCCGCTGGGACGGGCCACCAGCGCCGACTGCGCCAGGCCGGGGTACTCAAGCAGCACGGTCACGCAGGAGGTGAGCACGGCCTCCAGGCGCTCGCGCCAGTCGCCCTCCGCCCGCACCGGCCCCAGATCGACCGCACCGAGAAGCTCGTCCAGGATCGCGGCGTGCAACTCGGCGGTGTTGCGGACGTAGACGTACAGCGAGGCCGGCCCGGTGTCCAGTTCCTCCGCCAGACGGCGCATGGTGACCCGCCGGAGACCCTCGTCCCGCATGATCTCGACCGCGGCGGCGATGATGCCCGCCCGTGTCAGGGCCGGCTTGGCGGGGCGCTCCCGGCGACTGCGCGGCGTGTCGGAGCGGGGCGTGTCGGAGTGACCTGTCATGCCGTCCACGGTAACGAACATGTTCGTCGCGAACAAGTTCTTAACGAACATGTTCGTTATCGTGGCGCCGGAGCCCCCGCCGGAGCACCCGTTACCGCGATGCCGGAACCCCGCGGGCCCCCGGGGACCGCTCTCCCGAGGGTCGGATCAGCAGCGGGGCCTTGCCGACGACGTCGCGGGACTCGATCGCGGCGTGTACGGCGGGGCCGATCTGCGACAGCGCGGCCGCCTCGCCCAGGCTCAGGCCGTCCGGCACCGAAACCGAAACCGGGACCGGGACCGGGACCGGGACCGGGACCGGGAGCAGCCTCTCCGAGGTCAACGGGAAAGCGCGTCACGTCGCACGCGGGCGACCGTCCGGGACACGCGGGCGGCCTCCGGGAGGGGAGACACGCGACCGCCCGGTCCCGGAAGGGAGAGCCGGCCCGGAAAGGGAAACCCGGCGGGAACGCCGGAGCTCCGCGGACGGATCGGCGGATGAAATACCGCACCCAACCGGCCCCGCGAGCACCGCCGTGACCGTAGGGTTCCTCACAGACATGATGTTGACCGTTGATAACGGCGACTTCCGGCTATATCCCCTTTTCATCACCTCTCGACCGACGACGAACGCCTCCACCCGCCGCCGGGGAGGCAGGAGGGCCGTGATCGTGCGCCGTTCCGTCACCGACCTGCCGAAATACCGAAGCCGCCTGAGAGGCTGCCTGCTCGGAGGCGGCCTCGGCGACGCGCTGGGAGCGCCCGTCGAGTTCGATTCGATGCAGGCGATCCGCAGGCAGTACGGCTTCACGGGGGTGACCGGCCTCGTCCCCGACCTACGCGGCAGGACCGGTCTGGTCACCGACGACACGCAGATGACGCTGTTCACCGTGGAGGGGCTGATCAGGGCCGCCACCGCCGAGGGCGGGTTCCCGAAGAACGGGGCGAACGCCGTACGGCACGCCTATCTGCGCTGGCTGGACACCCAGCAGCACTCCTGCCCGCCTCCCCCGGACGACGTGTTCCGCAACGGCCGGCTGCGCGAGCAGGGGTGGCTCTACTCCCGGCGGGCCCCGGGCAACGCCTGCCTGTCGGGACTGCGCCAGGGGCAGGCGTTCGCCGCCGCGCCGTTCGGCGAGCCGGGACCGGTCAACTCCGGCTCCAAGGGCTGCGGAACGGTCATGCGGTCGGCTCCCTTCGGGTTCCACGCGCCGGACGCCCGGCAGGCGTTCGACCTGGCGGCCGAGTGCGCCCAGATCACCCACGGCCACCCCACCGGATACCTCGCCGCGGGCGCCTTCGCCGCTCTCGTCCACGTCGTGATGGAAGGGGGGTCGCTGACGCGGGCCGTACGGGAGGCCATGGACCTGCTGGCCACCTACCCCTCCCACGAGGAGACGACCGAGGCCCTGCGCGCCGCCGTCTCCCTGGCGGAGCGGGGCGACCCGACCCCCGAGAAGGTGGAGTCACTCGGCGGGGCGTGGATCGCGGAGGAGGCGCTGGCGATCTCCGTCTACTGCGCGCTGTCCCACCCGGAACCCGGTGACCTGGGCCGGGCGCTGCTGCTCGCGGTCAACCATTCCGGCGACAGCGACTCCACCGGCGCCGTCTGCGGCAACCTCCTGGGAGCCCTGCACGGCGAGGCCGCCCTCCCCACCGGCTGGCTCGCCCACCTCGAAGGCCGCGCGGCCATCACCGAACTCGCCGACGACTTCGCGGCCCACACGGCCGAGAACCACACGATCACCGAGGCGTGGCTCGCGAGGTATCCCCGGGGCTGACCTGGCGACCGGGCTGACCGGCTCCCGGCGACAGGAAGACGGACGAGCAGGCACCTTAAGGGCGATCTCCGCTCCCGTTCACCGTTCCGCTGAACCGGTGAACTCTCCCACCTTCTCCTTCATCCCCCTTCTTCCTTTGACAGATGCGCCGTATGCCGAAATGATCACGCCTCGCGGCAGCGTGAAACGGTCCATCTGGATCGTCGAAGGCGCCCAGCGACATCGAGGAGGGGACGTCGAGTGTCCGTGACGGAGCAGGAACTTGTCACCGAGCTTCGCGAGCTCGCCGATCATCCCCGCCTGACGGCCCGCCGAGACCAGTTATGCGACCTCGCGGACGCGATCATCGACCCCGGCAAGGCCGGGCGCTGGTGTGAGATCGACCTGTTCGCCGCCTTCGCCCCCGACGACACCATCATCACGGACGCCGAAGCGGCGAAGATCGCCTCCTCCAAGGGCAAGCCGAGACGGCGCCGAAGGCTCGGCGCCGCGGTCGGCCCCGCCCTCGTCTTCGTGCCGATCTTCATCACCTGGCTGGGGCTGATGATGGCCACGGGCGCCTACGGCGACGTCCTCGACGCCGACGGGCTCGACGCGGCCCGCCGCCCCTTCCTGGAGATGTGGCAGCAGGGCTTCGACGGCAGGCTGCCCGAGTTCTTCAAGTTCGACAACATCGCGCTGTGCACCCTCGCGGCCATCTTCTGCCTCATCGTGTGGACCGTGATCGAGAACGTCACGAAGAACAGCAGGGAGGACGCCGCGGAGCGGGATCTGGCGTACCTGCGGATACGGCTTCGCGGAGCACTGACCCAGGCGAGCCTCGTCCTCGGGGAGGTCCGGCTCTCCTCCCCGGCCCGGTTCGCGGCCGAGCTCGGCAAGACCGCCACCGACATCGGCCTCGTCGGCACCACGGCCCGCAAGGTCCACACGGAGCTGGTCGAGGCGCTCACCCTGACCCTGGAGGTCACCCGCAAGACCACGGACGCGCTGACCACCAGCGCGGTCGACGTGCGCGACGGCGTCGAGCTCCTCGGCAAGCACCTGGCGACCATCAACAGCACGTGCGACGACCTCACCACGGTGGTGGCCCGCGCCTCGGCGATGATCGACAGCGCGAGCTCCAGGACCGACCAGGCCGTGACCAAGGCCGGCAACCAGCTGTCGACGACGATCTCGCAGACCACCCTCGACATGCGCCGCGCGTTCAACGACGAACTCGTGCGGTCCATGAGGTCCGTCCAGGGCACCGTCTCCGGGCTGGACACCCGGATCGACAAGCTGGTCGACGCGACGGTGAGCATCGGCTACGCGGTCGACCGGGCGGCCGTCTCGATGGACTCGGTCGGCACGTCGACGGAGAAGGCCGTCGACCTCCTCGGCGAACGGGTCACCGACACCCTCGTCGGCGCGGCCGAGGAGCTCCGCCGCACCTTCGGCACCACCAGCACGGAGATCCGGGAGGCCCTCGGAGACTGGTCGACCGCCGCCGGCGCCCACGCCTCCCGCCTCGAACGCGCCGCCGACGCCTCGGGCGGGGCGGTCGCCCTCCTGGAGCAGACGCGGAACACCCTCGACCGGCTCCCCACCGCGCTCGGGAGCGTCCTGGCCGAACTGCCGATGAGGACGCGGGACCTCGCGGACGACGACGTCACCGACCTGAAGCACGCGATCAACCGGCTCCAGTCCGCGCTCGACACCCTCGGCTCCTCCGGCGGCGGCCAGAACGGTCCGGACACCCGCCGGAGGACCTCGAAGTGAGCACCCGCCGAAGGACCTCCACCTCCACCCTGCTGGCCGGCTGGCTCTTCGCCGACCTGCTGCTGGGGGTCACGATCATCATGCTGGGAGCGCAGGCGCCGGCCCCCTCGCACGCCGACGCTCTGGCGGAGGCCGCGCGGACCCTTCCGGAGACCGTACGGCCCCTGCCGGACGCCACCCGTTCTCCGGGGGAGGGCGAGGAGAGCCCCGAGGACAGGAACGGCCAGGAGGCCGGAGACAGCCGGGAGACCGGCGGGCCGTCCCGGGAGACCGAGAAGCCTCAACAGTCCGGAGAGAGTCAACAGGGTGGGCCTCGAAAGGCCGAGGAGACTCAAGAGGCCGGGAAACCTCGAGAAGCCGGGGAGCCTCGTGAGGGCGGGGAGTCTCGTGAGGCCGGGGAGCCTAGCCCCGCGGAGAGTCCCGGGCCCGTGGAGGATTCCGGGCGCAAGAGCACCGAGACCGATCCCACACCCGCCGAGCCGAGCCCTTCGACCTCCGCCCCCTCCCCTGTTTCCTCCACTTCCTCCACTTCCTCCACTTCCTCAGCGGAGCCTTCGCCGACCCCGTCCCCCTGCGACGACCGCCTAGGAGACGTCCAGGCGAAGCCGATCACGATCGCGTTCCAGGTCCCCCCGGCGGTGGGGGACGGGACGCTGGCCGTACAGGTCCGGCAGGAGCTGCTCAAGCACCGGGACCGCCTGGCCGGACAGCACGCCGGGATGGTGCTGACCTTCGGTGCCGACGGCGGCGCCGGGGAGGGCGTCCGCCTGGCCACCCGGGTCAACACGGCCATCCGCGAGGCCTACCCCCGCATCTTCGGCACGGCCGTGACCAGGAACTTCCACGACCTCTCCGCCCCGCCCGGCTCGATCTCCATGGAGATCTACCTCATGACCTACGGCTGCTCCCGCGCACCGGAGCAGGCGCGACCGAACGCCCGGTGACCCCTCACGACGATCGCTACTCCGGCCCGGCGCGGAAGTCCGCGCGAGCGATGCCCCTCTGCCCGCGCCTTCGCCCGGACGACCGCCCAGGCCACAGGCACTCATGCCACAGAACGGCCTTCCCAGCAGGGCCGGCGCCTTTCCGTAGAACCGGGGTCTTCCGGTAGAGCCGGGCCACGCCGTGTGATCGGCGTGGCCCGGCCCCGGTTCGGGGAATCCCGCCGGACGGCCCGATCCGGAAATCATCGCCTCACGTCATGCGATGTTCCGATCATGCGCTCCGACGGCGATGCCGCGAGTGCCGTTACGAGCCTGATCCGCCCGTCGGCGCGGAGGCACCGACCGTCAGGGGCTGCCATGCGGACCAGACGCCCTTGACACCACCGGTGACGACGCGTGCGCGCCAGTGCACCTGCCAGCCGTTCTTCAACTTGCCGGCCGGAACCTTCACCGTCCTGCCGATACCGCCGGCCTTCCCGGTCGCCTTACCCGAGAAGATCAGCTGCCCGGTCCGAGATGACTTGGCCGGGGTGTGAACGACCTCGAACTCAACCGCTGACTGCCGGGCTCCGGGACCGGACACCCACGCGGTGAGGCTCGGCGTGAGACCGGACGTCGCGCCGCCGTTCACCACCGTGGATCCGGGCACCGCCAGTTTCACGATGCCCACCCCGGGAGCGGTCAGGGAACGGCCCGTGTCCGACCGCTTCGAGACCTGTGCCCCGGCCGACGGGGCGGCCCCGATGGGGGTGTTCATGTCGGCCTGGATCTGCGCGCCGGTCTGGGCGATGTTGTAGACGCGGACCTCGTCAAGAACGCCGCTGAAGAACTCACCCCAGAAACCGTTGCCACCGATGTGCAGCGGGCCGCCGTCGTCGTAGAGGCCGCCGCTGACAGATGCCTCTTCGACTTCGTCACCGTTGACGTACAACCGCGCGACGCTGCCGTTGTAGGTGACCGCCACGTGACTCCAGGCCCCGGTGGGCAGCGGGGTGAAGCCCTCGACCGACCCCACGCTCTCCGCCCCGGTCTGCAGCCAGCCCAGGGGGGCACTGCCGTTGGAGGCGTACAGACCGTAGGCGCCGCCTCCGCCTTGGAGGTCCTTCATCAGCACGGTGCGCCAGCCCGCCACGGTCGTCGGCTTGACCCAGGCCGACAGCGTCGCAGCGGACGACAAACGCAGCGACGACGAGTGATTGACCGTGACCCAGCTGCTCGTGCCGTTGAACGACAGCGCCTTACCGTACTTACCGGTGACCCAACTGGTGTCACGAGCCGCGCCGGTGTTGCCGTGCCCGGAGGCGTCGCCCACCGTCGTACTCGTTCCCTCCTCCAGGCCATAGGCCGCGACCAACCCGGGCACCGAAGTTGGAGTGGGCGTCGGAGTCGGAGTCGGAGTCGGGGTCGGGGTCGGGGTCGGGGTGGGCGTGGGCGATTCAGTCGGAGTCGGGGTGGGGGTGGGGGACTCGGTCGGAGTGGGAGTGGGAGTCGGCGACTCGGTCGGGGTCGGAGTGGGGGTGGGCGATTCAGTCGGAGTGGGAGTGGGAGTCGGCGACCCGGTCGGAGTCGGGGTCGGAGTGACCGTCGGGGTGACCGTCGGAGTGGGGCTGGGAGTGGGAGTCGGGGCGACGACGGGGGCGTTCATGTCAGCCTGGATCTGCGCGCCGGTCTGGGCGATGTTGTAGACGCGGACCTCGTCAAGAACGCCGCTGAAGAACTCACCCCAGAAACCGTTGCCACCGATGTGCAGCGGGCCGCCGTCATCGTAGAGGCCGCCGCTGACAGATGCCTCGTCAATTTCATCACCGTTGACGTACAACCGCGCGACGCTGCCGTTGTAGGTGACCGCCACGTGACTCCAGGCCCCGGTGGGCAGCGGGGTGAAGCCCTCGACCGACCCCACGCTCTCCGCCCCGGTCTGCAGCCAGCCCAGAGGAGCACTGCCGTTGGAGGCGTACAGACCGTAGGAAGCGCCTCCACCTTGGAGGTCCTTCATCACCGCCGTGCGCCAGCCCGCCACGGTCGTCGGCTTGACCCAGGCCGACAACGTCGCAGCGGACGACAAACGCAGCGACGACGAGTGATTGACCGCGACCCAGCTGCTCGTGCCGTTGAACGACAGCGCCTTACCGTACTTACCGGTGACCCAACTGGTACTTCGAGCCGTACCGGTGTTGTTGTTCCCGGAGGCGTCGCCCACCGTCGTGCCCGTTCCCTCCTCCAGGCCGTAGGCCGCGACCAACCCGGGCACGGAAGCCGAGGACACCGAGACCGGGGCCGTTTGGTCGGTGGAAGCGGAAGCGAGCGAGGAGACAGAGGCGGCGCCGGCGGGTGCCGCCAGCAGCGCCGCGGACAGCCCGAGAACCGCCACCAGAGACGTACGGCCGTAGCCGCGGCCCGGCACACCGGCCCTTGAATTTTTGATTTTCACTCCAACCTTCCTTGTAGATCGCCACAGGACGGGGTGATCCTCACACATATCCCGCACAGGAGTAAAGGAAATATGAATGACATCCGCTTCACGTGATGACACTTTCACTTTCCGCAGTTCACAGACGAGCCATAAAGCGGATGGGGAGCGACCCGAAAAACACGGACAGCAGAGAAAGCGGGCCGGGTCAATCGATTTTCACGCGTTCCAGAAACCTGACGGCCCGTGATATCCAGTGACGCTGCGCGTACACGGGAGGACAGAATCGACATCTGACACTTCGGCGAAATCGGGGATAAGACTTCACGATTCCTGGAAACTTCGAGCCACGTATGCCCGCGGCCGCCGCACTCCACGCCTCCCTCTCCACCCGAATCCCCTCCCCCGTTTCTCCATTCGGTGACCGCCGACCGGTGGTCCAGCATGCCGACCGTCGGCGAACGCGCACATACGCTTGCACTCCCTCCAGCGGACATCTCGAATCGCCCGCTGGACGGCGTCGAAAACAGTGATCACCTGACGGCTCCAACCAGACGGGGGGGCAGGTGGCGGTCTCCAACGGCGCCGAACCCTCTTCCCCCGCGGAACACTCCGATGGAAAAACGCGGTTATGGATTCGCGGCATCACACAGCTTTGACCATGATGAAATCAGAAATCACATGACATATAGGTACAAATATGATGGATATAGACGAAATCCTGGATCACGGGCCGATCGGACGGTGGCGTACGGCGAGCGGTACGGCCATCGTGCTGGTCGGCGACGAGATGGTGTTCGCCCGGGACGGCACGGGCCGACTTTTCACCCATTCGGTCGCATTCGGTACGGAGACGCTGGAGTTCCGGTGGCGCATGCTCAGCCGGACGCGACTGTGGATCCGGCCGACCGACGCCGACGAAGACGAGGACGGCACGGTGGTGTCCGTGGAAACGCGCTCCCATGAAACCGACACCGGACGGCACACGGTGCTCGCCGAGACAGGGCAGTCCGGCTTCTGGCTCCTTCTCGACCCGCTGGAACGGATCGGCGACGACTAGTCGCCGCACCTCAGAGAAACCAGCCAGATCTCCTTTGTTCACCGCTTAATACCCTCATTACAAGGTTAGAGTGAAATAACCGAAAACAGCTCGAAGGGAATGATGGAGCCGATGGCATCGGGAACGGGGCCTCTGTCGCCGGACTTCACCGGGATCGACCCCGACCTGATGCGGGGCTTCATCACCGGGCTGGAGCGCGGTCGCGACGTGATCGGCGAGCAGTCCGAGCGGATCCGGCAGTTGCTCACGACGGCCGAGGTGTCAGCGGCGGGACTGCGGCCGATCAAGGAGATCGAAGACTGGATCGACGGCCGGCTACCCGAACTGCGCAAGCGGCAGGAGACCATCCAGGCGAGCGAGAAACTGACGCCTTGGATGCCCGGTTCGGGGCTGGTGACCTACAACGAGGGAAAAATCCTCTCCCCGGCCGAGGCCCAGCGGCAGGGCGCGGAGCTGGGCAAGCGCTTCCTGGCCATCGACCCGGCGGGAAGGTCTCTGTTCAAGGGCACCTCCCAGGACGACTATCTACGAGTTCTCCGGGAACTGGAGGCTCATAAGAACGACGGCGACTTCACCGCGGCCTTCTTCGCCGTCCTCGGGACCAAACGCACCCTGAACCTTCCCGTACTGCTGCGGGAGAACATCCCCAGCATTCCTTTCAGAGGCTCCCACGAGGAGCCCCGTCTCGGCGACGAGATGCTCCGTACGGTGAGCCAGTCCTTCGGCAGCGCGGTCACCGCAGGATCCCGCGTCCCTGGGTTCTCCGCGACAAAGGAAGCGATGCGGCGTCCCATCTCGGACGCAGAGGAGCGGTTCAAGGCGAGCCTTCTGCTGAGCGTGGGAAGGTTTCCCGCTGGGTGGCTCAAGGACACCGTACTGGCGCAGGGACTCGCGGATCCCAAGAAGATCGACGCGGGTTTCCTGCACGCCCTGGGAAACAACCCGGTAGCCGCGCGACAGGCGATCGCGGCGGTGGTCGGGCCGTATGCGAAGGACCAGTCGAAGCTGAAGACGTTCCTGAAAAACCTCAACGACCACGCTGGCGGTCGCTATCTCAGCACGGACGAGAAGAAGAACGCCTTCGGGCGCATGCTGGCCGCGGCCTCCGGCGCCTACGACGAGGAGGACGGCAAGCACAGCGCAGAATCGGCCGCGTTCGCCTTCACCGTGATGACGACGCTCGACGACCTCCAGCTCGGTCAGGAGGTCCGGATTCACCTGGCCGAGATTGCAGGCGCGTACACCACCGAGATCACCGAGGGCGCGAACATCGGCGACGCGAACATGACCGAGGACAGCGTGCTGAAATCCTCGACCTCGTCATTCGGCACAAAGTCGGCGTTCACGCTGAGCCCCAAGGACACCTACCGCTTCCTGAAGACCTTCGCCGACTCGGCCGAGGACCTCGCCCCGTTCGACAAGGGGATGGGGCGGTTCTCCCAGAAGGTGATCGCCTCCACGTCAGCGACCACCCGCCGGACCGGGGACGTCCGGCACCTGAACCGAGTCTTCCAAGCACTGGGCAACGTGCGCGGCTTCGAACTGGGCGCCGTCGAGAAAGTGCAGGGCAACCTGGACATGCTCGACAAACAACGGGAGGATGTCCTGCTGTTCATCCGCGACACGGGTATCGGGTTGGCGAACACGCTCACGGCAGCGACCCTGGCCGAAGGTTTCATCTGGCTGACACTGAGTACCTCTCTCTCCGCCCAGGGCACTTTCGGCGGAGAAGATGAGACCCGGATGGACCAGGTCAACAAGGAGGACGACGCCGAAACCCTGGGGCGCCAGCACACGTTCGCCCAGGTGCTCATGGCCAACGGATTCACCCCGAAGATGACACCCGCCGAGTTCGACGCTCTCTACTCACCCGCCGTGGCCGTCGCCGACGCACACGGTAACCTCAAACCGTTCTCAGAGTTGATCAAGGAGGGGAACAAGGGGCTCGAGTCCTTCGAGAAGTGGGCAGCCGCCAACGGCATGGGAAGCGACGACGAGCTTTCCTTGGGGCAACTATCCGATGGGATGGCGAACCGCTTCGAGGGCGGTAACAAACGGGGCCGAGAGCGCGCCTTGGCCTATGACAGCTAGCTCACGAGCTCGGGAGACACTGCGTCTCTCCTCGAACCGCGTACTGTCCGTTGGCCGGAGACTCCAAGATAATCATCGTCTTGTATTCGTCACTTTCTAGACGGATAGGTGCATTGCCACGATCTTCAACGATCCGGTATGGAGCAACTGAAGAAAGAGCACCCAGCAGAAGAATATTGAGCCCATCTGGTTCGCTCTGCGGCGCAGCGTCCTTAGCAGTGGCCCCGAAGGTCTGCTTAGCCTTGCCCTCGCCACAAGGTATGTCACGCCCACCAGGGTCGGTGACCCTGACATCCAGGGCGTGGCTTTTCTTCATCAGCTCAGTGATGTGGGCTTTGAGGGTCTTACCCGCCTCCGTCGCCGTGGGGCCACTGTCACCGCATCCGGACACCGCCAGCAACGCCGCCACGCAAACCAGGGCACCGCACCGCACAAAACGGGTCATACATTCCTCCAGGGCTGGCCGATGTGCCGTAGATCCAATAATGTCCAATAGGTCCGTCCGATGTATCGGCATCCGAAGAGAGGGATATGAATCCTCGTCCGGAGGACCTGGTTCCCAATCCGCGCCGTCAGATGTTGGAACAGACATTGGCGGAGGTCAAGGCACGGGTCGCCATCCTGGAGGCCGCGCTCGACCCGGCCCATGGGCAGTTCACCGGTCAACCTGTGTGGGTGGGGCCGAAGGCCCGGACGTTCGCCGAGGACCTCACCGCCCGCCGCGTACGGCTCCGCCAGGCGGCCAGGGCACTCGTCGAAACACTCGAAGAGGAACTCCGTTCTCTCCCGGAGAAAGTCCCGTCGTCCACCAACCGTCATTGACGCACCGAGCCGGAGCTTCGAAAACCTCCACGGCTGTCATCCTCAAGAGAGCAGAGCAGCGCATTCTCGTGATCGCCCGCTCACCCCGTCCCGGACACCCGAGACAGTAGAGGAATGCGGCGACCCAATCCCGTACAGCAAGTGCACGGGATCGGGCTATCTATGAACGACGTTCACCACGCACAGCCGGGCAGAACCGCAACGCGCTCACCGACGAGACAGGCCGCGATGGTGATGAGAACGCTGTTGTCGTCGATCATCGGCCATGTGGCGGGCCCGGTACGCGAATCCGAGGTCCGGCCGGCTGCTTCGGCAAGCGTTCTCTCGTTGTTCCACCACGGAACAGGCCGCGTACGAAGGTCGCGAAGCCGTCACCACACGGCATATGACACCGTGAACGTAAGTCTCATGAACCGTACGCACCACCTTCACCACTGGGAACACCGACGCGAAGAGGAGAGATCATGTCGAAACCGCCGCTTCCCGAGGATGCAGTCGCCTTCTTGAAGAAGCCGAACCCCGCCGTCATCGCGACACTTCAGCCCGACGGCCAGCCGGTGTCCACAGCCACCTGGTACCTCTGGGACGACGGCCGGATCCTGGTCAACATGGACGAGGGCCGCAAGCGGCTGAACCACATCCGCGACGATCCCCGGGTCACCCTCACCGTGCTCGACGGGAGCAACTGGTACACCCACATCAGCATCATCGGCCACGTCGCCAAAGTGCGCGACGACAAAGATCTGACCGACATCGACAGGCTGTCCCAGCAGTACCTCGGAAAGAAGTATCCGCAGCGGGACCGCAGCCGGGTCAGCGCCTTGATCGAGATCGACCGCTGGCACGGCTGGGGCACCTTCAAGGACAACACCCAACCCGGCTGACACCCACGCCCGCCCGGAGACCGGTCGATGACCCTGCGGGGATTCCTGGAGCTGTTCACCGAGCCGGCGCAGGTCCTGTCCGCGGAGTCGGCCGTCGTCACCAGCTCGCGGGTCTCCTTCCTGGAGGACTCTCCTCAGGTACGGCGACTGCCGGACGGCACCGCCATAGTGTCGGAGAAACTCATCCAGCAACTCCACGCCCAAGGGGTGAACCCGCCGCACGTGCCCCGTTTCTCGGCGTTGCGGCTCCAGGATCCGACCGGCGCCGGAACGCCTCTCGAACGTCGCCTCGCCCGTGAGCTGGAACTCGACGGCGCCGACCTCCCCCACCTCGCCGAGCCAGCATGGCAGCATATGGCGCGGGTGACGGCCTCGGCCGACCTCACAGAGGTCCTGCCGTCGATCATCTCCTACTTCGGCGCGGCCTTTCTCCAGGGCCGCACGACCTTCACCTTCGTGGATCTCGTCAACGACCTGGGCATATCGCTCTTCGAGGGAGGACGCCTGACCTACGACACCTTCCGCCTGAAGGAGTTCTTCCGGCCTGTCGAGTCGTCCGGGGTAGCCTTCCTTCACTCGGCCTACCAGGAACCACTGGCGGCCGAGCACCTTCGCGACCCGGGCAGCGGGGAGTCGATCCCCAAAACGGCCCCACGCCTGACCGAGCAGGTCCGGGAGTTCCTCTACCGAGGTTCTCGCCAGGTATCGCGGGTGCCCACCGACGACTGCGTCCTGCCGTCGGGTACGTATCTCGTCGGGCCGAGCCATCACCTGATGTACCGGCGGGTCGAACGGCCGGTGCGCTTCGACCGCTTCCCCGTCACGGTCGGCCGCTACAACCGCTTCCTGGAGGCGGTCCGGCAGTACGGCTCGCAGCAGTGGGACCACCCGGACAAGCCTGCGGAGTTCTCCCACGAGCCCTGGAAGGAACGGCTCAAGATTCAGGAGTACTTCACCGATCCGGCGTACGAGAACCACCCGGCGATCTGCGTCAATTACTGGAGTGCCTACGCCTTCGCCCGTTTCGAGGGCAAGCGCCTGCCGACGTCCCTTGAGTGGGAGGCCGCGGCCCGGGGTGACGACGGCCGGTTGTTCCCCTGGGGTGACGAGATCGACCTGGACATCGTCAGCTGCGCCGACTCCTGGAGCGGCCGGCCGCTGATCACATACGAGGCGTGGCGGGAGGACCTCGATCGAGGGCGACTGAGCCAGACCATGCCGGGTCCCGTTGACGCCCATCCCGGCAACGTGTCGCCGTTCGGAGTACGGGAGATGGTCGGGAACGTCTGGGAGATCACGGGGACCGTGCTCGAAGACCTCAACGAGGTGGTCATCTGCGGCGGCTCGTACGACAACCCGCACCGCGCACTGCAGACATCCTCGAAAGGGCTGGCCCAGCGCCGGGGTTGCAGCAACGCGGTCGGTTTCAGATGTGTCGAGGAGCTCGGGTGATCCCGGCCAAGCGGGGACTGCCCCGCCTGTATTAACAGCCTGGATACCGGCGCCGACCGGTGACCCACCAGTGGCTGTGGGCACCGGCCTCCCACACCACGCCGGCGGACTGGCGGCGCCAGGTGGGCCTGACCGCGAGACGGTGTCACCGGAGCACACCGGCCGGAGGCTCAGCGTCTGGGACGACAGCGGTAGCCCGGCACGTTAGAACAGCACAGACCCCCGGTGGAGATGGCTGCTCTTGGTCGACGGCCTTTCCACCAGGGGCCTTCCGACTTCTGGATCAGTGACGACGACCTTCAACACAGCCATGACCTGCGACGTCACGGTGAAATGAGCTCATCGTTCCCCGACCCCGAATACACCGCCACCCAGAAATGGTGCGCCCCTGAGCGGCAGCCCGATCCCACTCACCGGGCCGAGCGTCCAGGACGTGCACGAGGTGGCGCTACGCACCACTCAAGTGGAGGGAGACCATGTACTGCCATGGCGTTCCCAACACCGGCATAGCTGTTAGATGCACCAGTAATGGCTGTTTACGCTCGAGCTGTCCGTGTGCGAGGTTCCCAACCTCGAAACGACAGTGAGAGTGGCTTCGGTACGGTAGGCGAACTGCCTGGACGGATAGTACGTGCAATTGTAGTGCGCTTCCGATCGGGAGGCTGATCCCGCGTTGCAGCTATGCTTTGTGGAGCCTGTGCCGACCCGAGTCTCCGACCCGTCCGCGTTGATCCTATAGAGCCATGCTGTAAGGGCACAGCTGGTAGGCCTCTCGGATGTGCATCCTGTTATTTCGGCTGAGCCGATGATGTCCTTGCTTGTCGGTGTGAGGGTTACCGGTTTGTCGGTTCTGAACCAGCACCCGATACGATCAGCGGCTTGCTTGACACCATTGCCCTCTGTGGTCCCCACGAACACAGGAGGTGAAGGAATCGATACCTCACCCTCGGGGTCAGCGATTATTTCTGGAGAGATTTCTGGTTTTGGCGGCACCTCGTCCGCCGCGACCGGCGAGGCGAAACCGGCCAGCGTAGAGGCTGCCACTACGACCGGCAACGCCAGGACGAGAAGCTTTTTCCAGATTTTCAAGGGAACTCCTTTCCGGTGGACAACACCTCCAGTAAATGAGATCTCTGAGCAACCTTGACGAATTGGCGAGGTGACAAAAATCACACCCGCTTTTCGATCGCATCCCCCATGCGGAAATATTGTTACGGACTCCGACGCCCATCTTTACGACCTCTACTAAATATGCGCACCCCAATGGAAGTCGAAAGTTTCCCGCCAACAGGTAAAGTGTTTTCGTGTTGTTCATCTGAAATTTTCGGTCCGGCGCAGGGGTTACGCCTATGCGCATGAGATGCCCCACAAGCAGGGATGCATTAGCCTGACCGGTATGAGCTTGAGCTTGCGCTACCTGGTCTTCAACTGCGTTGAGCCCTACAGGCTGGCCCGGTTCTGGAGCACTGTCCTCGCCCTTCCGATAGACGGCGGCGCGGAATCCTGCTGGATCGAACTACCCGAAGGCAACCAGCCGTCACAGATACTGTTCATGCACGCATCATCCGAAATAAAGGGGAAAACCCAGCCACATGTTCATCTCAACCCTGGTGGCGGGACCCTCGCAGAAGAGGTGGAGCGGCTTGTCGGCCTAGGAGCCGTCGTCGTCAGTGAGCAGGAACGGGGGCGTGGGATCGGATGGGTGGTAATGGCTGACCCCGAAGGCAACGAGTTCTGTGTTGACTCAAGTGACGCAGAAGTGACGGCCGCCCAGGCGTAGATCCGGGAGCGGGCTGAGGACTTGCCGAAAATCAACCCGTATTCTTCGAGCCACTGTCCTGCACCGGCGCCCGGCCTGCCCAAGCAGTCCTCTCCGACCTGTTTCAGGCCACCCGCATGACCGCCAATCGAGCCATCCGGTAGATCTCCCTTCACTCGGCCAGGCCGGCTCCACCGTCACGCCCCCAGAAACGTCTCCACTCGGCATCAGACCTCACGGCCCACGCCCTCAGCACCGGCACCTGCCCGCAAAAGATCAGCTCAGCGCTTTGATCATCTAAGCCCTGAAGTGTGCGAGGCCGGCATAACTCCACACCGCCCGCGGAACCGATTGCGCGAGGTGGACGTGACACGAGGTTTCAGGAAACGGCAGCCGCCGCCGGGAACTACCTCTGTCTTCACCGCGTTCCAGGACGTCCGGGCGCCGGTACTGCGGGCGGTCAGGCGGGATGGATCAACACTGACGAGCGGCGCCCAGCCCGCCCCCCCTTCGCTCACCACACCGGGTCACATCTCGTGGCGCCCGACCAGGTCGTCGAAGCCGCCGCCCTTGATGGACGCGAGGAAGGCATCCCACTCGGAGGGAGCGAAGGCCAGGACCGGGCCGTCGGAGTCCTTGGAGTCGCGGACCAGGAAGAGATGGTCGGCGTCTGCCCCAACCCCGGCTTGGACATTGTGGGCAGCCGCAACCTCGACGCAGTCCTGACCGTTTCCGCTGAGGGAGCTTTTACGCCAGACACCGACCTCAACACAGTTCTGTCCGGCACCACTCCGGGAACTCTTGCGCCAGACGATATGAGACAGTTCTAGGTCAGACATTCCATACCCCTTTCGTAGCCGTCAGCCGAGCTGAGTGGCCACTTCCGTGATGAGGCGCCGAGAGCTATCTGGGTCCAGCGCCTTGGCGCGGAGATGGTCAAATGCCACGACATAACGGTATACATCCGCATCGCTCTCCACATAGAGGCTGTCCGTCATGTTCTCCAGGAAAACCACATCCGGGTCGGCTGGCTCCGGGAACTGAAGGATTTCGAATGCGCCGCTTGTGCCTGAATGGGCTCCGATGGCGAACGGCAGGATCTGGAGAGTGACGTTAGGCGACTCTGTTACCTCCAGGAGCCGCGCGCACTGTGATCGCATCACAGCAGATCCGCCGACGTTACGGCGAATACTGCCTTCGTCAAGGATCGCCCAGAGATGCAGGGGATCTTTCCTCGCGAGGACTTCCTGGCGGGCCATACGGATTTCGACCCGGCGCGCGATCTCGCCAGGAGGCGAGAGCAGCAGGCCTGCACGGATGACAGCGCGAGCGTAGTCCTCAGTTTGGAGGAGGCCGGGAAGAACCAGAGGCGCGAAGCTGCGCATCGAGGCAGCTTCGGCTTCAAGTCCGACGTAGGCGGCATAGTCGCCGGAAAGCTCGCTGTATGCCTGCCACCAACCTTTCTTTCGTGCGTCCCGCGTGAGTTTGAGCAGCTCATCCCGCTTGAAGCTGTCGACTTCATAGAGCTCAAGAAGGCGCCCGACGTCTTTGGGGACGACACCTACCCTCGATGTCTCGATTCGAGAGAGCTTGGTGGCTGACCAGCCGAGCCGCTCACCGACTTCCTCCAACGTCAACTGAGCACGCTCGCGCAGATGGCGCAGCTCAGAAGCCAAGCGACGCCTTCGCACCGTAGGACTTCCCGTTTGCCTCATGACCGCCTTCCCTTGGGCCGGAGCCAACAGTAGCCGCTCCTTGACGCAGAGTATCGAAGCTTCTCGAGAAGCAAATTTGCCCTTCTGGTAGCGCCAACATCCGAGATAGATGCATGCTCTAGGTGCTCACTCGATGACTCTCGGTAGGGGTGGCGGGTGTCAGGCAGCCACGAACTCGAAGGGCAGGCGGTCAGATGAAAGTGCTCGATCATCAGAGGTGGAAGGTTCAGCTCGTGGAGCTGGCGTGGGAGCTGAGCGATCTCGGCTTCGACTCCACGGTCAGGCTTCCTCGCGGCCAGCGTCCGAGCCTAGAGATCTTCATGCCGTCAGGGCGACCCGGGAGCGCCACGCCCCACCCAGGCCGTGTCTCGGTGTTCACCTGGAGTCGGCGCCACAACCAGGGGCTCCAGGTTATCGATCATGTTCGGAATGCCTTCGAGAAGATCGGGAAGGGGATCACACCATGAAGGCACTGGGGATGCTCGGACAGGTCGCACTCCCGGGAGAGGTCTCCTCCGTCCCCGTCGCGCGACGCTACGTCCGCGACCTCCTGGACTCTGTCGGCCACACCCGCAACGACGACGCCCTACTCCTCGTCACCGAACTCGTCACCAACGCGGTGCGACACTCCCGCTCGGGCCGCCCTGATGGACGGGTGACGGTGTCCGTTGCCACCCATAATGGAACGATCCATATCGATGTGGCCGATGCCGGATCAGCCGACCACCACCCCCGCCTCTGCTCGCAGGTGAGCGCCGACAGCAGTGGCGGGCGCGGCCTGTGGCTGGTCCAGGAGATCGCCTCGGCCTGGGGCTGGCACGAGATCCCGGCGGGCCGGGTGGTCTGGTTCCAGCTGACGGGAGAGTGAAACGATGATCCAGTGGGACTACCCACCCCGCTGCCTGAGCCCCCACGTCGCCTCCCCACGCTCCCACTGCGAGACGCTGACGTGGAACGCTCCAGCGATGACAGAACGGGGCCGGGTCATCCGGTGGACGTGCGAATGCGACCCGGTCTTCTTCGAGTTCGTTCAGGCGAACGGCCTGCGCTTCATCCGCCGCACGAAACGGACGTCGAAACCTCCCCTGGTCGAGGAGAGCGACCACTGGCCGGCCGCCGAGGCGGACGCCATGTGGAGCGCCCTCCTGTTCGGCCTGGTCCGCTAGACGGTCTTCGCACCGACGGACCAGCCCCACTCACCCGCCCGCCGTTCCCCGAACGCCGCCGCGCGGCATCCCCGTCACGGTGACGGTCCCGACAGAGCCCGGCCGGTCAGCCGATCGGTGGATCGGCTCAACCGAACGGCCGGCCCGGCGGTTCAGCCGCCGCTCCATGAGATCGGTCGATGCGCGCCCGGACTCGGCGCTGCGACGCTGAGGACATCGGGTCCGCGAAGGACCGGAACCGGACGGGCGAGTACGCACCGGAGGTGAGCGGGGGCGACATCCGTACGAAAGCCCTGGCACACCGGTCGGCCCGAGAAGCGACGTCAGCGGGAGAAGCAGGCGGCGTCGGCATGAGGAACAGGAAAGAGAACACGAGGAGCAGGAAAGAGAGGGAGCATCATGAACGCCCGGACTCCGCGTCTCACCGCGATATCCGATGAGGCCCTGAACCATCCGCGCAGTCTGACGGCGTTTCGCGGCATGAGGCTTCTCGTCGGCGGCTACGTCCTCATCAGTGTGCTCACTCTCGTGGCCGTCTACCTGATGCGCGACGATCCGGCGCTGGTGAACGACGCGGTCTGGGTCCGCGGCGGGATCGTCGCCGTCACCTCCGTGGTGATGCTCGGCTTCGTCGCCGGTACGTCCCGCGGCCGCCGCCGCTCATACCTCCGGCTACGGATCGCCTCGGCCATCATGGTGGCGGCCGTCGTGGTCCTCGCCTCACTGCCCGGTTTCCTACCGGTATGGATGAGGATCGAACAGGGCGTCTGCGGACTTGTCCTGACAGGTGTCGTCGTGATCGCCAACGGCAGGCACCTGCGCTCGCTGTTCACCGCCGAGCAGACCGGCGCACCGACGGACGAGTAGACCGGCCCACCGATGGATCAGCGCACCCGCGCCCTCGGCAGTCCTCGGTTCTCGTGGTGTTCACGCTCCCCCGCCCTGTTCCGTCACCGTCCCCGCGCACAGGTGGTGCCGCTCGAACCGGCCACGGCTAGATTGTTCCGCCGGGAGCGGGTGCGGTGAGGAGGGCGCGGATGAGCGGTTCGATGCCGCACTCCCGGCCGGACACGCAGGAGCGACGGTGGTCGGCGGCGGTGACCGTCGCACCGTACCTGTTGCTGGCGATCCTGAGCATCGTCACGGTGATCGGCGAGTGGTCGACGAGAGACTCCCTGCTCACCGACCTGGCCCTGTGCGTGCTGGCCGCGGCGTGGATGCTGTGGCTCTTCACGTCGCGTCCCGCCCGGCGGGAGCACCCGCCGACAATGGCGGTGTTCTTCACCGGGCTGATCGTGATCATGATGGTCCTGGTGCTCCGGGCCCCCTGGTTCGGCCTCTTCACACCCGCCGGATACGTCTACGCGTTCAGGCTCCTGCGCTGGCCGTGGCGGCTGTCCGGCGTCGCCGCGGTGGCGGTCGTGTCGGGTACCGCGCAGGCATACGCCGTGGAGAAGACCACCGTCGTCGGTCTGGCGATCTACGGTGCCATCCTGGCCGCGAACGTGCTCCCCATGTGTGGCTTCGCCTGGTTCGCCCGGCGAAGTGCCGAGCAGAACGAGCAACGCGAGCAGGCCCTCGAAGAAGCGCGCGAGGCGAACCGCAGGCTGCAGGCGACACTGGCGGAGAACGCGGGGCTGCACGAGCGGCTGCTGGTCCAGGCGAGGGAGGCCGGTGTCCACGACGAGCGGCAGCGAATGGCACGGGAGATTCACGACACCCTGGCGCAGGGACTCACCGGGATCATCACCCAGCTGCACGCGGCCGAACATGCCCGCGACGATCCGCCGGAGTGGCACAGACATGTCACGGCGGCTACCAGGCTGGCGAAGGAGAGCCTCTCCGAGGCACGGCGCTCGGTGCACGAGCTGCGTCCGGAGCCCCTGCGGACGGCACGGCTGGGCGAGGCCCTGACCGATGTCGCCGGACGCTGGTCGGCGCTGCACGGAATCCCGGTCCAGGTCACGACGACCGGTACGGCGCGGCCGATGCGGCCGGAAACCGAGGTCGCGCTGCTGCGGACCGCGCAGGAGGCGCTGGCCAACGTGGCCAGGCACGCCCATGCGACCAGGGTCGGGGTGACACTGTCCTATATGGAACACGAGGTCGCTCTGGACGTGCGCGACGACGGCACAGGCTTCGATCCGGCCCGGCTCAGTGACGGCATCATCGGGAACATCACCGCCGCCCCAGGTGGTGACGGCAGTACCGAGAGCGGTACCGCCACCTGGGCCGATGACGGCAGCACCAGGAGCACCACCGCCGCCCCGGACGGTGGCGGCTTCGGTCTTGTCGCGATGCGGCAGCGGATCGAGGGCCTGTCGGGAACACTGCAGATCGAATCGGAACCGGGCCTCGGCACGGGGATCTCGGCCTGCGTCCCGACCCCGCCCGCGAAGGACCACGTGTGAGCCGCCCCGAGAGCGCCCCGGAGAGCGGCGGCCAGGGCGGCGAGGCCGACACCCCGATCAGGCTGCTGATCACCGATGATCACCCCGTCGTCAGGGACGGCCTCAGCAGCATGTTCGCGCGCGATCCGGGGTTCGAGGTGCTCGGCGAGGCCGCCGACGGCGCCGAGGCGGTCCGGCTCGCCCAGGAGTTGCGGCCGGATGTGATCCTGATGGACCTGCGGATGCCCGGCATGGACGGTGTGACCGCGACACGCGAGCTGGCGAGGCGAGGTATCACCGCACGCGTGCTGGTGCTGACCACCTACGACACCGACGGCCACGTACTGCCCGCGATCGAGGCGGGCGCCACCGGCTACCTGCTCAAGGACGCTCCCCGTGCCGAACTCCTGCGGGCGGTCCGGGCGGCGGCCCGAGGCGAGGCCGTACTGTCGCCGTCGGTCGCGGCCACGCTGATGGGCCGGGTCCGTACCCTCAGCGCGGGGCCGCTCAGCCGCCGAGAGCTGGAGGTCCTCGAACTGGTGGCGGCGGGGAACACCAACCGGGAGGTCGCGGCCAGACTGTTCATCACCGAGGCCACGGTCAAGACCCACCTTCTGAACATCTACGCCAAGCTCGGCGTCGGTGACCGCGCCGCCGCCGTCGCCGAGGCGTTCAACCGCGGACTGCTCACCCCGGGAACACCGGAACGACGATGACACCGGAACGGCGACGGCAGGTGCCTCGGATCAGGCCGTTACGCCGGAGGTGGAGGAGTCGTCCGCCTCTCTATCCGGCCATCGTCGCGACTCTTTCCTGGCCGCCCGGGAACCATCCGTCGAAGCCGTAAGTGGTTCCCCGGTTCTCGCGCGCTCAGGCGGCGGGCTCGGTTCTCAGGTGGTCGCGGAACTCGCGGATCGCCACGATGCCGCCGTACGGTGCCGGAACACCGGTCATGGAGAGGCCGAAGGCGAAGGCGAGGCACTGGGACGGAAGCACGGCGACTGCACCAGCAGGAGAAGTTCCATAGTGGTCGTGGTGTCAAGGGCAAGGCCGAAACCATCACTCGTCTCTCCAGAAAGACGTGGTTCCCCAGCCTCGAATCTGTGAGTCATCGTGATCCTGTGGCCGGCGTTCTCCCAGTTGTCCCGAATCTTTTCCCCGGCCGAGGAAAGGTTATCTTTGGGCAGGCCTTTCAAATAATAGGATCGCACAACGTAAATCTCTCCCGTCAGAGAACTCCCCTCGTTCGGGATGCACGGATGCTCAGCCAAGCTCGTAGGAAGGAGATCCAGCCGAGGCTTGGGGGTGATTCCGGAAACCACCTGGCGGACCAGCTCCTCGACCCGAGCCGTAGCCTGCGCCTCTGTTATCCGGGGTCCGGCATCCGTCATGGCATCATCCTTCGCGCAACCACCGAGCACTACCAGCACGACAAATGCCGCCAATATTCGACACCATCTCATCTTTCCCCTTAACCAACAGATCACTCCGAAGGAACCGGCTGCTGTAGGTATCGCTGAAGAGCCAGGTCTGGCGTTGGAGACACCTGCACCGCCTCGTATTTACCTACTACAACAGAGCTGATGTTTCGCAAAGATTCTGATTTATCATACCAATAAGCGGAATGTCCACCGGGATCGACGACAAAACTCTTGGCGCCAAATTTGGGCGCGTAGGGGCTCTCGCCGAACCATCCGGCTTCCGCCACGAAGTCGTCAGGGGCCGCACCGACCCACACATGCGCCGGATCCACTCCCAGGTCACGGGCGTGATCGACGCCGAGGCCGGGGCTGCCGACGAACACCAGATCGTCGGCGAGCTTGCCGAAAGGGCGCCGCACAGCGGCCTGACCTGTGGTCAGTGAACCATAGCTGTGCCCGACCATGGTCAGGTTGGCCGGGACGTCGGGATCGTGGGAGGCGCGCAGTCCATCGACGAAGGAGGCCAGTTCCTTCGCGCCGTTCTCAGCGGCCCCCCTGAAGAGCACCGTATGACCAGGAGTGAAAGCCTGGTCGATCTGGGGAGCGTCGTAACCGAGCCAGGCGATGGAGGCGGTCCGCTTCCCACTGTCCAGTCCATTGGCCCGGTCCCAGGTGAACAGGGCGCGCTCAAAGTCGGCTTTGCCGTCTTCGATCTTGGTGGCGAGTCCGGGTACGTACGTCGTGACGTGGTGGGCCGTGTCGGGGTCACCGTACGAGACCACCGCCCGGCCCTGCCCTGTCGTATCAAAGCCCAGCAGCAGCGCCGGAGGCCGACCGTTGCGACCCCCTTCGGCGAGGGCGGCCTTCACCGCCTCGACCCGGGCCAGCATGGTGGAGTACTCCGCAAGCTTGGGCCCGAACACACTCCCCGCTCCGAATCCCATGAAACGACCGGGCTGTCGGCTGAGTTCGTCCCTCTTCTTGAGCAACTCGGCCCTCTCGTCGCGGAGCCGCTTCTCCTCAAGGGCGAGAAAGGCCCGGTTGGCCGAGTCGCGAGTGGCGGAGGGAATGCCGTTGAGGAAGCCGACCACGCCCGGCGCCTTGTTGATCAGCCCCTGGCGGGCGGCTGGGTCCAGCATCCGCCACCAGGCACTGACCCGCCCGGCCAGATCGGCATCCTTGCCCTGCCGTTGCAGTTCCAGCACCTTGCCCAGGGATTTGGTGTCGCCCGTCCGCGCCTGGGCCAGGAGGGACCCGGCTCCATTGCCGTCCGGGGCGAAGGCGCCGAACAGCCCGTACCCCACCAGTCCTGCGGCGGCCAGGTCCGCGCCCTTGCCTCCGGCCCCACCCGCGAAGGGGTCCGGGCCCGTCCGCTTGATGACCTCCATCCGCTTGCGCAGGTCACCGGCCTGAGCAGCGGCCCATGTACCAGCCTCCCCGACCGTACGGCCCGCCGCCGCTGCCACGCACACCGCCGAGCACTCGGCGTTCAGCCTCGACCCCGCCTCCGGCAGCGCGTGACCGGCACGGTCCAGTTCCGCCGCCAAGCGCTCCATCGCTTCGACGTCCATTCCGGCGAACGCCCCGCGGGAGGCGGCGGCGACCTCGATAGGTGAGAACAAGCGGGGTGGCCGGGGCGGGTTCTCCCCTCTCCTGGCGATCAGGTCGGCGATCTCGGTAAGCGCCTGCTCGAACGCCTTCTGTAATCGCCTGCGCCGTTCCATCAGCTCATCACCGAACCGGGGTGCCCCGCCCCCCACCCAGGCGCTCACCGCCATGGTCCGGGCGGCCGTGTCCAGTGCCGGGGCGTGAGTGCCGGCGAGTTCGGCGACCGTGCGATACGCGGCGAGCAACGGCGCCGCCGTGGAGGCCGTACCCGGAGTCGTCACCGAACCATTTCACCAAAAGAAGACTAGACGATCAATAATCTGCTAACGCAAAGACAGCCCGACGCGAAAAGATACAGCAATTCTGTCACCTTCGCCCTCTTTGTCCGCTTGAACGAGCACATGAGCCCTTTTCCTCGACCGGACGGATTCCGGCGGGAAAAGGGGTCGGCCCGCCTGTACGGGAAACCAACGAAACGGAGGGTCGAACACCGCCCATTCCCTCTGGTAACCACGGCTTGCAGGTGGATCGGCGACTTGCTGCGTTCGCCGTCAACGCCGGCTGCCGGGCCCGCAATGACATCGGGTGCTCACCAGGACGCGGTTCTCCTATCACGCCACCTGGCTCTCGGCGGGCAAACCGATCATCGCCGGTCGGGCGTTCTCCTGGCTGACCGGAGCGGAGCTGACGCTGACTCACGGACCGCTCCGTTGGACGTGATACGTCCGCCACGTGTCGTGCTTTCCCTGCCGGAGTCTCAACCGGACTCCGGCAGGCCCTCTCCCTGTACCGTGCTTTCATGACGGGGCTCGAAGAACTGACCGACCGACTGCGGCGGTTCGCGCAGGACAGGGACTGGGAGCAGTTCCACACACCGAAGAACCTGGCCATGGCCCTGGCCGGAGAGGTCGGCGAGCTGCTCGCCGAGTTGCAGTGGCTGACCCCCGAGGAAACCGCGACGGTCATGGAGGACGAGGCCTCCGCCGGGCGTGTGCGGTCGGAACTGGCGGACGTCATGACCTACCTGCTCCGCCTCGCCGACGTGCTTGAGGTCGACCTCGTCGAAGCGGCCCACGCCAAACTCGACGAGAACGACAAACGCTTCCCCGTGGAGACCTATCGCGGGTCGGCCAAGAAGGCCCCACCACTCGTCTGATTTCGCCGGGTGATCGCTGTAATGTTCCTGCCATAGTGATGCGGCCCGACGGGCTTTCGCTGATCGACTAATCACGGACACGTCCCCATACCGCACGAGTCTCTCGTGCTGCCTGGGGGCAGGTCCGTGACGGCGTTTCGGCATCCCGCCGAAGTTCTGGCCAAGCCGGCGACCGACGAAGAGCCGACGAGGGTGGCCCCCGGAGCGCTGGCTCTGGCGGTGCACCGGTTGCGTCAGGCCAGAGTGACCGGAGTTCTCCCCGCTGAGCGGTGGAACCGGAAATGGATCTCATTACGGGAACGGTCCACTCCCGCGGATCTTGTGGCCACTAGCATCTCGCCTGTCACAGGCAGGGGCCTTCGGAGTTCGCCGTCGAACGGCCTCTGTTCCGTGCGGATGACCAGCCAGAAGGAGAAAGAGAGCCGCGTGAGCACGCAGCAGTCCCGGGCCCGCGACCCCCGCCTCGTCGACTCCACCACGCGGCTGGTGGAGTTTCTCCGCGATCTGGCGACCGCCCGCCGCGTCCCGGTTCGAGATCTCCGCGACCACGGCCGGGTTCTCTGGCTGGTGGACCTGCCGGAGGCGGTCGAACCGCGCCGTGACGCAGGGCTCGGCGAGGTTCTCTTCTCCGTCGACCATGTCAGGAGCGCGCCGCCCCCGGCTCCGCCGGACGTGCTCCACGGCTGGCTGCGACAGCACGAACTCGAGGATCCGGAGCTGGAGGCTCCCGCCCTGTCCGAGACCGGCCCTGACCGTATCGAGGAGATCGACGAGGACGATCGTCCGGTGTCCCGCCGGGAGACCCGGCAGGACCGGCCGGATGTGGTCGAGGCGTACGGCAGGTGGCTTCCCCGCTGGCAGGCGTGGGCCGACCAGGAACGTGAGCGGGTGCGGCAGCAGCGCTGGCACCGCGATCTCTTCTCGATCTCCAACCAGCTCGGCCAGGTCGACGACGAGTGGGAACTGGTGCTGGCGACCGGTCTGCTCTCCTGGAGGGCCCCCGGCGTCCGTGTCCGCAATCATCTGCTCACGACGCGCCTTCATCTCCGGGTCGACCGGAAAACCGAACGGATCAACGTCGTGCTGGGCGAAACGGCGCCCGTGCTCCAGGACCGCGAACTGCTGGCCGACCTCCGCGGGTTCACCCCTCAACGGACCGACCGCCTCCGCCAGCGGGCCAGGGAGGGAGAGGGCATCGGCCTGCAGGACAGCGTGACCGACCTGCTGGAATCGTGGTGCGACCGCGGGCTGGAGACCGAGCCCCGGCCTCGCTACCTGCCGGACTGGGCTCCCGGCGACGCGTCCGTGAAGCTCGCGGAAGTACGGCCGGCGCCCGCGCTGGTGCTGCGCAGGCGGGACCACGGCTCCCTGATCTCCTACTACGACGAAATGATCTCCACGCTGACCGGGCCTGACGCCCAGACGCCCCTCGGACTGGCCCAGCTCGTCAGCCCCCTCGAACCGGCGGAGCGGATGGCCTTCCTCCGGGACGGAGGCGTCAAGGCGGGAGACGCCCTCGGCCAGGATCCGCTGTTCCCGCTTCCCGCCAACCCCGAGCAGCGCACGATCATGACACGCCTGGGCGCTGACAACGGCGTCGTCGTCCAGGGGCCGCCGGGAACGGGAAAGACCCACAGCATCGCCAACCTGCTGTCGGCGCTGCTCGCCCAGGGCCAGCGGGTACTGGTCACCAGCCAGAAGGCGCAGGCGCTCCGCGTCCTGCGGGACAAGCTGCCGCCGGAGATCGCCAAGCTGTGCGTGTCCATGACCGATCTCGGCCGCGGTGGCTCCGCGGAGCTCGAGGGCGGCGTGAAGGCGCTGTCGAACCGTTTCTCCTCCTTCGATCCCGCCCGGCAGGCCAGGAGCATCACCGAGAAACGCCACCAGCTCGACTCCGCGCGCCGCGCGACCGTCGAGCTGACCGAGCGCATCCGGGCGCTGCGCGAGTCCGAGACCTACCGCCACCCCGAGATCGCGACCGGCTACTCGGGCACCCTCTCCGACATGGTCCGGCGCCTGACACGGGAGGAGACCGAATGTTCGTGGATGCCGGTTCCGCTGCCGGCCTCGGCTCCCTCCTCACCCCCGATCACGGTGGGTGAGGCCGCCGAACTCGTCCCCCTGCTCGCCGGAGAGACCCCGAACCGCAGAGCGCGGCTCTCCCAGCGCATTCCCGACGTCGCCGGGCTGCCCGGTGTGGAGAGGCTCAAAGGGCTGATCGCGGCCGAGCTCGCCGCGCAGAACATGGCCCAGCGGGCCCAGACGTACGTCTCCGAACGGCTTGAGCATCTCTCGTCTCAGCTGATCGCCCAGCTGGAGGTGATCGCGGCCGACGTCGCCCTCCGCCTTCAGGAGCTCGGCGTCCCCGAGGACGCCTCAGCCGGGGATCCGGCCGACTGGACGGTCCGGGCGCTGGCGGACGGGCTCGGCGGCCGCGAGGTGGCCGTCTGGGACCAGCTCGCCGCGCACACCGACCGTCTCGTCACGGCGCAGAACGCGATCCGCTCCGTCGGCTTCCGTAAGATCGATCATCCGGCGCTGGACTCACCGGGCGCGACGGGTTCCTACATCCAGTCCATGCGAGCGCTGCGCGACCACTTCGCGGCCGGCAACCAGCTCAAACGCGGCCTGTTCAAGCCCGCCGTGCAGAAGCAGGCCGAGCCGTGGCTGGCCGGCACGTCGGTCGACGGAATCATCCCGTCCAACGCCGAGCTCCTGTCGTTGGTCATCACCGAGTTCGAGGGCCGGGCCGCGGTCGGCGAGCTCCTGCGCGGGTGGCAGCTGGTCGGAGTGGAGTTCCCGCCGGACCAGCCCCTCCAGCGCACCGTGGCGCAGCTCGGTGACGCCTTCGACCGGCTCCACAGGGTGCGTCAGATCATGCCCGCGGTGGCGGAGACGACACGGCTGCTCGCCGGAGCGGGAATGCACGTCGGGCTCCGGAGCCACGCGGAGTGGCTGTCGTACGTGACGGCTCTGCGGGCCGTACGGCTTCGCATCGAGGCCGAGCAGGCCACCGCGGCGCTGAACGAACTCTGCTCGGCGCTCCAGCACGAAGCCTGGCTGGGCGCTCCGGCTCCCGAGCTGGTCGAGGCCGGGCGGGCGGTGGCCCTGCGGGACGGCGCCGCCTATGAGCGCTGTCTCACCGGTCTCCTGGAAGCGCACCGTGAACAGGCCGAGCAGCGACGCTGTGACGAACTTTCGGGCCGGGTCCGCGACGCCCATCCCGGCCTGCTCGGTCTTCTCACCGAGGCACGGACATGGCAGCCCCGTTTCTCCGCCTGGGACCGTGCCTGGGCGTGGGGCGGGGCTCAGACGTTCTTCACCGAACAGCGCCAGCCGGGTCTCGAACAGCGGCTGGAGGCCGAGCTCGAGGCCGCGACCGCCCGGGAGATGCGGCTGACCGCCGAACTCGCCGCCGAACAGGCCTGGCAGGCCGCCCTGGGCAGGATGACCTCCCGCCAGACGACGGCGCTGCGGGCCTACCAGGACCACATCGGCAAGTTGGGGAAGGGCACCGGACGATACGCCGGCAGGTTCCAGTCGCTCGCGCGCGAGGCCATGGCGCACGCCCGCGACGCCGTACCCGCCTGGGTCATGCCGCTCCGGCAGGTGCTGGAGACGATCCCGCCCGTCCGCGACTCCTTCGACGTCGTCATCGTCGACGAGGCCAGCCAGGCGAGCATCGAGGCGCTCTTCCTGCTCTGGCTGGCGCCCCGCGTCATCGTCGTCGGCGACGACAAACAGTGTGCGCCCTCCACCGTGAGCCACGGTGAACTGGAGCCGATCTTCGCGAAACTGTCGACCTATCTCCCGGACATGCCCGCCTACTTGCGGGACGCGTTCACCCCCAAGTCGAGCCTGTTCGACCTGCTCGCGACGAGGTTCGGCTCGGTCCTGCGGCTCAAGGAGCACTTCCGGTGCATGCCGGAGATCATCGACTTCTCCTCGCGGCAGTTCTACGCCGACGAACCGCTGGTACCGCTGCGGCAGTTCGGCTCCGACCGCCTGCCTCCGCTCCAGGTGGTGCGCGTCCCCGGCGCGTCGAGTGAGGGGTCCGCGACCCGGCTGCGCAACAAGGTGGAGGCGCAGGCGATCGTGGAGCGGATCCTCTCCTGCGAGGAGGACCCCGCCTACAGGGACAAGACCTTCGGCGTCGTCGTGCTTCAGGGGTCGGCGCAGGTCCAGCTCATCCACAACATGCTGCTCGACCGACTGGATCCGAAGGACTGGGAGAGGCGGCGGCTGCGGGTCGGCACGCCTCCCGACTTCCAGGGCGACGAACGCGACGTGGTGTTCCTCTCGATGGTGATCGCCGAGAGACGCTCGGCGGTGACGAGCACCGAGTGGCAGCGCAGGTTCAACGTGGCCGCCTCGCGGGCCAAGGACCAGATGTGGCTGTTCCACTCGGTCAGCCCCGACCTCCTCTCCCCGGCGTGCCTGCGCCGGTCGTTGCTCACCTACATGCTGAATCCACCGGCGGCACCGCTCACGACTCCGCTGGACGACGTGACCGCCGACGACTCCCACCCGGAGTTCGACTCGCTCTTCGAGCAGCGGGTCTTCCTGCGCATCCGCGAGCGCGGGTACCACGTCGTCCCGCAGGTGGAGGTCAACGGCCGCCGGATCGACCTCGTGGTGAGCGGCGCCCAGGGACGCCTCGCGGTCGAATGCGACGGTGACTTCTGGCACGGCACGCCCGAGCAGCGGGAGGCGGACCTCGACCGGGAGCGCGAGCTCAAGCGCGCGGGGTGGCGGTTCTGGCGCATCCGCGAGAGCGAGTTCTATTTCGACCCCTCGGCGGCGATGGAGCCGCTCTGGGCCGAGCTTGAGCGCAGAGGAATCCTTCCCGGCCAGGTCTCCGTCGGAGAGGAGGACGGCGTGCCCTCATCGTGGAGCGCACTGCCCCTGTCGGGCGACGAAGGCTGGGACGGCCTCGAAGACGGTTACTCCGGCGACATGAACGAGTCTCCGATCGAGGCGACGGCCGCTGCCCGTCTCACTCCCCTTCTCCCTGCCGGGGCGACCGTCGCACAGGTCCGTGCCTGGGCCCGCGAGCACGGCCATGACGTCAGTGACCGGGGCCGCCTTCCCGAACACGTGGTCACGGCGTACCAGCACGCGCATGCTCCGGGCCGAGAGGCCGGCAGGGATCCGTCCCTCACACGATGAGGGCCCCGCCTCGGAGGACCGCCTCAAGCGGGCGCCGGGCCCCCGGCGGTCAGAGGAGGCCACGGCGCGTTCAGGCGCCGAGCTGGCGGGTGATCGACGGGTCGGTGATGGAGGTGTCGTCGGCGAGCAGGAACGCCTTGGACAGGATGACCGACAGCATGCCGCCGTTCTCCTCGAAGGGCAGGAAGACGGACGCGGCGTCGCGGTCGTGCCCGGGGACGATGCAGAGATAGGCGTCGTTGGGTTCCATCAGGATGTTCCCCGACCCCAGGTGGATCTTGTAGGTCCGCCGGTCTCCGCGCACCCGCAGGAACCGGTCGGTCAGCTCCGCCCTGCCGGCGATCCTCAACCGGGGCAGGAGTCGGGCGAGCGCGTCGCGCCGGGTCTTGGCGGTCTCGGTGAGTTCGCCGAACCCGTAGGAGTTCCAGTACTCCTCGTGCCCGTGGGCCGCCTGCTGGTCGAGGCCGACCGAGGTGACGCCCACGGCCAGATCGGCGTCACGCAGCGCCTCCGACAGCACCAGCGGTGGCACTTCGGCCAGCGGAACACCCTCATGGTAGGCGTAGCCGTAGTCGTCGGTGGCGTCCTGCCCGTCCCGGTGGAAACGAATCCGCTCGCCGGCGCAGAAGGAGGCGGTTCCCCACCCGTCGGCTTCCGGGTCGCCCGTTATGCGCATGCTCCAAAAGGCCCGCCAGCCGGACAGCTCCTTGACGGCGTCGCTCTGGCCGCCGGACTCGTAGTCCCAGTGGCCGATCGACAGATCGGTCCAGCCTCGCTGGTTCAGCAGCGCCTTGGCCTGGCCGTAGCGCAGCACGTGCCCGGCGAACCGGTTGGAGTAGGTGCGGGTCCGCTCCTCGGCCGGGGTCAGCAGGTAGACCTCACGGAAGGCCTGCTTGTACGGCTGACGCACCCCGCGCTCCAGCAGGTGGTCGCGCCAGGCCCGCACCTCCTCGGCCGTCTCGCGGATCGGGTGCCACAGCAGGACCGGCGTGTCGGGGTACGGCTGGATCCTGCGGCCCCGCGGGTCGGTCAGCTCCCAGCCGGCATCGGTCCTGACGGGGATCCCTGCCGGGCCCTGGAGGATCTGCCAGATCAGGTTCCGGGCGTACAGACCGGTGACCGGGTGGTCGAGGAAGAACTCCGTCACCTGGTGCCAGCGCCAGATCCGTTCCTCGACCAGTGCCCGCTCCAGCCGGAACCGCTCGGCGGGCAGCGCCTGCTTGAGGTCCTTCAGCGTGCTCTTGAGCTCGGCGAGCGCGGGATCCCTGCGGATGGCCTGCGGGGCCGACTTGATGGCTCTTCCGGCGGCGTTGACGAACCGGAGCGCGGGGCCGTCGGCGTGGAGCCGTACGAGACAGTCGCCGATCCTCTCCTCCCGCACTCCGTCCGGGCCGATCCCGAAGGTCGGCACGGTGCGGTCCAGCAGTTGCTCTCGGCTGAGCCCGGCCTGGGCGGCCACCGCGTCCAGCGTGCGCGCCACGTTGGCCAGCACGGTCTTCTTACGGACCTTGACCTGGACCTTGGCCAGCGCCGCGACCGTGTCCAGCCCGCCTCTGCGGGCCAGGACGTTCACGGCGGCGTTGGCGAGCCTCTCGCTGCGGCAGTTGGCGCCCGACCCGCCGATCCCGGTGCCGCAGGTCAGCGCGACGTCACCGAGGAGCGAGGCCACCCACGGCTCGTCGATCAGCTCGCAGGTCCACACCATGCCACGCACCGGTACGGCGGTGCGCTCGTGCAGGAAGACGTTCTCCCTCCACTCATAGCCGTTGGCGGCCACGTGATCGATCGTCTTCTCCCGGTGGGCCGCCACCAGGGCGAGGATCTCGCGGACGAGACCGACGGCCTCGGGCGTCACCAACGTCCGGGCGGTCTTGAGCCATCTGTCGCTGGGCTTGGCGGACCGGGCGGTGTTCCAGTGGTGCAGCAGGGGCAGGACGGCGGGGTCGGCCAGGCGCGCGCCGTACTCCTCGGCCAGCGTACGGGCGACGTCGTCGCAGTCCCAGATCAGATTACGCACCACACCGGCCGGGCCGTGCTCGAGAGATTCGGTCAGCAGCTCCTTCACCTGCTCGTGCAGGGCTTCCCAGACAGGCCTGTAGTAACGGTGGAACCAGGGCAGCGTGTCTCCCAGGATGCGACGGCGATCGGTGTAGCCCAGTCGCCGGGTCGCGGCGAGCGGGATCCGGTACAGCTCCGGATAGTTCGTGTGCCGCTGGGTCATCAGCACGTTTGCGACCACCCAGAGAAAGCGGACGTCCTCGGCCGTCCACGGGACGTCACCGTCAGCGGCGAGCCTGGTCACGCGCAGAACGCGCTCGTCGTAGTCGTGGCCTCCGCCCATTCCCTTGGTAAGCCGCATCTGCGCCCAGCGGCCGAACATCCGCGGATCATCGTCCTCACCGAAGGGCTCTCGCCCCGCGTCGAAGGCCGCGTCAAAATGGGTGAAGGCCTTCATGATCAATGGATCCGGATTGTCAATGAAATAGCTGTGATACTGGGAAAAGTCGGCGATGATGCCCATGCTCAGCCCCCGACCAGTGGAACGAGCTTGATGAACGACACGACCGGGTCGACGGTCAGGTCGATCACCTCGGACAGGTCGTCGATCTGACGCTCCCCGATCAGCAGCAGAAACCCGTTGCGCTGGAACGCCCGCTCGGCGGCGTCCGCCTGACGCTCCCAGTCGATCCGCCGTCTCGCGCCCATCCGGTAACCGTTCAGCTCCACCTCGGCGTCCACCGGACGGACCAGGCCGTTGAACCGGGCGGAGGGAGCGGCGTTGTACCGGGCGACCTCCTCACGGACACGAAGCCGTACGAGCTCCCGCGCCGAGATGCTTTCCGGCAGGTCGGGGAGTGTGAACTCCTCTATCGGTTTTCCCGTCGCGGTCTCATCCCGGAACGTGACCGTCGCCATGCCGCAGCTCCACAAATCATCGGAATCACTGTGGTGATCATCAGTAGCACCCGAAGCCGACAGAAACCCGCATCACCATCTCGTCGGTGGCCCGTCCGGCTCGGCCGAACTACCGCTCGTCTGATTTCGCCGGATGGGCGCCGTAAGGAGCCCGGCACGGTGACGCTCGACAGCCGCCCCGGCCGATGGCCACCCGGGCGCGTCGTCTCCGGGACCGGCGATCACCTGGGCGCCTTGTCCCCCGGGGCCGGTGTCGACAGCGCGCCCAGGATCATCCGGTGACCTCGGGCCACGCGTCACCGGGGATCAGGTAACGCAGGTGCGCCGCATCCAGCCACTCCCGGTCGACCTGCCGTCCGACCACCCGGCCGACGAGGGTGAGCATCGACGAGATGCCGACGTCCCACGGAGTGTCGGGCCCGAGGTCGAGGTCGAGGTCGAGGCGGTACCGGTCGAGCGCGGCCGGGTCGGAGCCGTCGGTGTATCCCCACCCGTCGACGACCGTGGTCACCTCGCCGCCGACGACGTGGATCAGGGTCCTGGATCCGTCGACCACGTTCCAGTGGAGGTGGAGTAGGCGCCCGCCGCCGACCGTGAGCGCGGCCTGTACCTCAAGGGCGGAGAGCAGGAATCCGGCGAGCGGCAGGACCTGTGTCCAGCCCGTCCCGGTCTCTCCTCCCCACACCGCTCCGGCCACCGGAAGGTCTCCCGGCGAGTCCCATTCGTAGACGGAGTGGTCGCCGAGGGCGCACTCCCGCGCCGAGCCGAGATCGGCGCGCAGGAGACGCGCGACCCGCTCCAGGTCTCCGCCCTCGATCCACACCATCTGGAACAGCGGGCCCCAGCCGTAGCCCTCCAGGAGGTCGTGGAGCCGTGTGGGCAGTCCGTGCGTCATGATCGCTCCCGTACGGCGAGGCCGTCGGCCCACGGATCACGGGCCGGTGGCCGTCGCTCGCCTGGTTGGTGACCTTCACCCAGAAACCGTTGCCGTCCATCACGCGGTAGCGCGAGTGAAAGGCCAGAAGATACCAGCCATGGTTCCTGTTCGGGGTTCCGTTGACCGGCCGGAAGAATGGCCGATATGGAAGCCCGTATCGCAATCGCCCCCGCCCCCGACGAAGCCCCGGCCTACGGCCGGGCCAACTCGCCCGATCTGGACCACCTGCGCTCCCAGATCATGGAGGCCGTCTCGCGTGGCGGCGGGGTCAATGTGCCGCTCGGGGAGGCGAACGGGCTGGTGTGGCTGGTGCCCGGGGAGCCGGAGCTGCTCGGGGCGGTGCTGGAGGAGCATCCCGGGATCGGGTGGGTGCAGTTTCCGTGGGCGGGGGTGGAGAGGTTCGCGTCGTCGGGGGTCTTCCGGCGGCCGGTGACCTTCACCTGCGCCAAGGGGTCCTTCGCCGGGCAGGTGAGCGAGCACGCGCTGATGCTGACGCTGGCCTGCCTGCGGAGTGTCTCGCTGCAGGCGCGGACACCTCACTGGCGGTCGGTGGATCCCCGGTCGCTGCACGGGCTGCGGGTGACGATCCTCGGCGGGGGCGGCATCGCCACCGAGCTGGTACGGCTGCTGCGGCCGTTCGAGTGCCGGGTGACGGTGATCCGGCGGCGGCCGGAGAAGGTGGAGGGGGCGAACGAGACGCTGCCCGCCTCGGCATTGCACGACGTGCTTCCCGAGACCGACGTCCTGGTGCTGGCACTGGCGTTGACACCGGAGACGAGGCACGTCGTGGGGGCTGCCGAGCTGGGGCTGCTGCCCGCGCACGCGGTCCTGGTCAACGTCGCGCGCGGCGCGCACGTCGACACCGGCGCGCTCGTCGAGGCTCTGCGCGACGGGGCGATCTCCGCGGCCGGGCTGGACGTGACGGATCCGGAGCCGCTGCCCGAGGGGCATCCGCTCTGGGACGACCCGAGGGTCCTCATCACCTCGCACTGCGCGGACTCGGCGGAGTATGTGATGCGGATGCTCTGTGAGCGGGTCGAGCGGAACGTCCGCAACCTGCGGACGGGCCTGCCGCTGGAGGGCTTGATCGATCCCTCCGCCGGATACTGACCTCACCCCGGGGGCAGGTCCCCGGGAATGGTCACCCGGTTACCCGCCGCTCATCCGCGCCGATCCGGCCTGTTCCACCACTCGCCGTACCGGCGCCTCGAACGACCGCGAGAACGTCCAAACACCGGACCGGTGCGCCCCTCGCCGAGCATGGAGAAGTCGTCCGTCTCCCTGCCCGGCCATCATCGCAGGTCTTTCCCGGCCGGCCGGGAACCATCCGTCAAAGCCGTAAGGGGGTTTCCTCGGTACTCTCGCGCTCAAGCGGCGAGCTCGGTCCTCAGGTGGTTGCGAAACTCGCCGATCGCCACGGTGCCACCGTACGGCGCCGGTCACGGAGTGGCCGAAGGCGAAGGCGACGTGCTGGGCCGGAAACACGGCGAGACCACTGCCAGAAGAAGTTCCATGGTGGTGGTGGTATCAAGGGAAAGGCCGAAACCATCGTCCGTATCTCCGGAGAGGCGCGGCTTTCCCGCATCGAATCTGTGGGTCATCGCGATCTTATGACCGGCGCTCTCCCAGTTACCCTGAATTATCAGAGCCGCCGAAGAAAGATCCTTTTCAGGCAGGCCCTTCAAGTAATAACTCCGCACAACATAGATCTTTCCTGTCGGAACGCTCCCCTCGTTCGGAAGGCACCGATGCTCGGCCAAGCTCGTGGGGAGAAGCTCCAGCCGAGGCTTGGGGGTGATCCCGGAGACCACCTGGTGGATCAGCTCCTCGACCCGGACGGTGGCCTGAGCCTCCGTCAACTGGGAATCACCGCTCGTCATGGCATCATCCTTCGCGCAACCCCCCAGTCCACCGAGCGCCACCAGCGCGACGAGCGCCACCGACATCCGAAACCATCTCATCTTTCCCCTTAAAGCCGACCTATCACTCCGAGGGAACCGGCTGCTGCAGGTAGCGCAGAAGAGCCAGGTCCGACCTCGGAGGCTCCTTCACTTCTCCATACTGGCCAGCCACAATAGAGCCAATGTTTCGCAAAGACTCCGATCTTTCATTCCAGTAGGCGGAGTGGCCCCCGGGATCGACAGCGAAATGCCTGGCACCGAATTTGGGGGCGTAGGGGTCCTCACCGAAGCGCCCAAGGGCTGCGACTTGGTCGTCAGAGGCTGCGCCGACCCACACGTGCTCTGGGTCCACCCCCAGATCGCGGGCGTGACCGACCCCGAGGCCGGGGCTGCCGACGAACACCAGATCGTCGGCGAGCTTACCGAAGGGGCGTTGCACGGCGGCCTTGGCCGTGGTCAGCGAGCCGTAGCTGTGCCCGACCATGGTCAGGTTGGCCGGAACACCGGGATCGTGAGAGGCGCGCAGCCCGTCGACGAAGGAGACCAACTCCTTCGCACCGTTCTCAGCCGCCCCCTCGAAGCCCACCGTATGACCGGGCGTGAGAACCTGACTGATCTGGGGAGCGTCGTAGCCAAGCCAGGCGATGGACGCGGTCCGCTTCTCGGAATCCAATCCATTGGCCCGGTCCCAGGTGAACAGGGCGCGGTCGAAGTCGACGCCATCCCCCTCAACCGTGGTGGTGAAACCGGGTACGTACGTCGTGACGTGGTGAGCCGTGTCCGGGTCACCGTACGAGACCACCGCCCGGCCCTGCCCTGTCACCTCGAAGCCCAGTAACAGTGCCGGAGGCCGGCCGTTGCGGCCTCCTTCGGCGAGGGCGGCCTTCACCGCCTCGACCCGGGCCAGCATGGTGGAGTACTCCGCAAGCTTGGGCCCGAACACACTCCCCGCCCCGAATCCCATGAAACGACCGGGCTGTCGGCTGAGTTCGTCCCGCTTCTTGAGCAACTCAGCCCTCTCGTCCCGGAGACGCTTCTCCTCAAGGGCGAGAAAGGCCCGGTTGGCCGAGTCGCGAGTGGCGGAGGGAATGCCGTTGAGGAAGCCGACCACGCCCGGCGCCTTGTTGATCAGCCCCTGGCGGGCGGCTGGGTCCAGCATCCGCCACCAGGCACTGACCCGCCCGGCCAGACCGGCATCCTTACCCTGCCGTTGCAGTTCCAGCACCTTGCTCAGCGACTTGGTGTCGCCCGTCCGCGCCTGGGCCAGGAGGGACCCGGCTCCATTGCCGTCCGGGGCGAAGGCGCCGAACAGCCCGTACCCCACCAGTCCGGCGGCGGCCAGGTCCGCGCCCTTGCCTCCGCCCCCGCCCGCGAAGGGGTCCGGGCCCGTCCGCTTGATGACCTCCATGCGCTTGCGCAGGTCACCGGCCTGAGCGGCGGCCCATGTACCCGTCTCCCCGACCGTACGGCCCGCCGCCGCGGCCACGCACACCGCCGAGCACTCGGCGTTCAGCCGCGATCCCGCCTCCGGCAGCGCGTGACCGGCGCGGTCCAGTTCCGCCGCCAAGCGCTCCATCGCTTCGACGTCCATTCCGGCGAACGCGCCGCGGGTGGCGGTGGCGACCTCGATCGGCGAGAACAAGCGAGGCGGCGGGGGCGGGTTCTCCCCTCTCCTGGCGATCAAGTCGGCGATCTCGGCAAGCGCCTGCTCGAACGCCGCCTGTAATCGCCTGCGCCGTTCCATCAGCTCATCACCGAACCGGGATGCCCCGCCGCCCACCCAGGCGCTCACCGCCATGGTCCGGGCGGCCGTGTCCAGTGCCGGGGCGTGAATGCCGGCGAGTTCGGCGACCGTGCGATACGCGGCGAGCAACGGCGCCACCGTGGAGGCCGTACCCGGAGTCGTCACCGAGCCATTTCACCAAAAGAACACTAGGTGATCAATAATTCGCTAAACACAAAGACGACCTGACGCGAAAGAGAGACAGCAAAAACAGCAATGCTGTCACCTTTGCCCTCTTTGTCCGTTCAGGCAAGCAGCCGAGCTCCCCTTTTCCTTACCCGTACAAGCTCCGCCGGGAAAAGGGACCGGTCCTTCGTACGGCGAACCGACGAAGTATGGGGGCGAACCCCGCCCCTTCTCCACCGATAACCGCGAGCGAAGACCCCGGCGACGGCGCATACTCACCCGGGCGCGGGTTCTACTATCCCCCCACCCGGCACTCGGCGAGCAAACCGATCATCGCCGTGGGCGTTCTCCTGGCTGACCGCACTGGAGCTGACGACCGACTCCTGGATCACCCCACCGATCCGGCACGCGGCCTTTCCTTGATCTACTTGATCTACGAAAACCGCGGAGACGATACCACGCCGCCCCCTCCTCCCCCTATCGCCCAGTCACGTCGCGCTCCTCCCGGTCGGAGGTCTCGGCCGAACTCCGGCAGGCCCTCTCCCTGTACCGTGCTTTCATGACGGGGCTCGAAGAACTGACCGACCGACTGCGGCGGTTCGCGCAGGACAGGGACTGGGAGCAGTTCCACACACCGAAGAACCTGGCCATGGCCCTGGCCGGAGAGGTCGGCGAGCTGCTCGCCGAGTTGCAGTGGCTGACCCCCGAGGAAACCGCGGCGGTCATGGCGGACGAGGCCTCCGCCGGGCGTGTGCGGTCGGAACTGGCGGACGTCATGACCTACCTGGTCCGCCTCGCCGACGTACTGGAGGTCGACCTCGTCGAAGCGACCCACGCCAAACTCGACGAGAACGACAAACGCTTCCCCGTGGAGACCTATCGCGGGTCGGCCAGGAAGACTCCACCACTCGTCTGATTTTGTCGGATGATCGCTGTAATGTTCCTGAAGTAATGATGCGGCCCGACGGACTTCCGCCGATCGTCTGATCGCGGACACGTCCCCATACCGCACGAGTCTCTCGTGCTGCCTGGGGGTAGGTCCGTGACGGCGTTTCGGCATTCCGCCGAAAGTCTGGCCAAGCTGGTGACCGACGGATCGTTTCTGGAGAAACGGCTTGGCGACATCATCGCCGAACACCTCAGAAGGACCGTGCGCGTCAATCCCTCCCCCGCCGAACGCAGGTCGTGGGACCACAGCCTTCCCATCCTCGCCCACGACCTGGTCGACGCCGGGCTGGGCGACGTCGAGATGCTGATCGAGTATCAACTTCCGCTGACCAGCAAGCGTGCCGACGTCGTGCTGGCGGGGGTGGACCCCCGCACCGGAGGTGACACCTACGTCGTCGTCGAGTTGAAGCAGTGGAGCCAGGCAGAACTGGTAGAGAACGACTCGAATCTCGTCCTCGTCGGGGGCATGCCAGGTGGCCCCCAGTTGCACCCCGTGACCCAGGTCGAAGGCTACTGCGACTACATCGCCGACTTCGTCGGCGCCATCGAGGACCACGCCGATGCGATCAGAGGCGTGGCCTACCTGCACAATGCGGCCGACCTGGACGTCCAGGATCTCTACGCGGGCGTGCGGAGCGAGCGAACGCGCCTGTTCACCAAGAGCCGTCGCGGTGCCTTCCTCGACTACCTCCGCGAGCGGTTCACCCCCGCTTCGGGCGCGGACGCCGCCGACCGGCTGCTCACCAGCGCGATCCGCCCCTCGAAGCAGCTCCTCAAGCTCGCCGCCCAGGAGATCAGGGAGCGCGAGCAATTCGTCCTCCTCGACGAGCAGAAGCTGGCATACGAGATCGTCCTAAATTCTGTGAGCAGAGCCCGCCAAGCCGACTCCAAGGAAGTCGTCATCGTCACCGGTGGCCCTGGCAGCGGCAAGAGCGTCATCGCCTTGTCCCTGCTGGGCGAGCTGTCCCGCCAGGGCCATACCGTCATGCACGCCACCGGGTCTCGTTCCTTCACCGAGACACTGCGCCGTATCCCGGGCAAGGGCTCTTCCAAGGTGAAGAGCCTCTTCAAGTACTTCAACAGCTTCATGCAGGCTGATCGCAATGGCCTCGAGGCCCTCATCTGCGACGAGGCTCATCGCATCCGCGAGACGTCCCAGAACCGCTACACCCGAGCCGAACTGCGCAGCAACCGCCGCCAGGTCGACGAGCTGATCGACGCCGCGCGGGTGCCCGTCTTCCTGCTGGACGAGCATCAAATCGTACGGCCCGGTGAGATGGGCACCGTCGCCGAGATCAGAGGCCACGCCGAAGCCCGCGGTTTCCGCGTCCATGAGATCTCCCTCGACGGGCAGTTCCGCTGCGGCGGCAGCCGGGCGTACGAGGAGTGGGTGCTGCGGCTCCTCGGCCTCCAGGACGGCGGTCCGGTGCCCTGGCAGGGCGACGACCACTTCGAGGTCTCGCTGGTGGACTCACCGCGGGAACTCGAAGCCCTGCTGTACTCGAAGCTGGACGAGGGATATTCCGCCCGGATGACGGCCGGTTTCTGCTGGTCGTGGAGCGACCCAGGTCAGGATGACACTCTCGTCCACGACGTCCAGGTCGGCAACTGGTCCCGCCCGTGGAACGTCAAGGGTGACCGGGCCGTGGGGAGCGCCCCCGCGAGCGCCCTGTGGGCGACCCAGGAGGGTGGCTTCGAGCAGGTCGGCTGTGTCTACACCGCCCAGGGCTTCGAGTACGACTGGAACGGCGTGATCATCGGCCCGGACCTGGTCTATCGCGACGGCAAGCTCGTCGCCGTCCGAAAGGCCAGCAAGGATCCTGCCCTCACCCGGGGAACCACCGACGACCAGGCCGACCGACTGATCAGGAACACCTACAAGGTTCTGCTCACCCGCGGAATGGTCGGCACCACCCTTTTCTCGACCGACCCGGAGACGCAGCTCTTTTTCAGGGGGCTAATGAGACATATCCCTCACACGTAAAGCGATAGGCTGCAATCAAATATACCATTTTATAGCGCGATATGCTCCGTTTCGATGAAACAGGGTTCGGCGAGTTCCAGCCAGCTTGACGAGAGCAGACACAATCGCTTTCCCTTGAGCTTTCCTGCTACCGGGGGACGCATTCGTGAAGGTGGGATACCGTACATCCGCAGAAAGCCTGTTCGCCTCCCCGATAGAGTTGATCACGAGCCGACTGAAGGATCAGCTGGGAGGAGGGGCCCGCTCGGAACCAGCGTCTTGGAAACACAGCCTCCCGTGCTCGCGAAGGACCTCGTCGAGGCAGGACTCGGCAAGGCCGAAGTACTCATCGAGGTTCGGTTTCCCAGACTCAGCCGCGCCGACGTCGTCCTCGCGGGTGTGGACCACACGGGCCGTACCGCCCCCGGGCTGTTGACCTCCTCCGTCAGGGGACCGCGGTTGTTGCTCCTCGCGGGAAGGACCTGGAAGGTCGACTGGATCGACTGGAAACGACGACGGTGCTTCGTCGAACCCGTGGAGGGAACGGGAGGAGAGGCCCGTTGGACGTCGTCGGCGTTCGGCGGAACGTCCTTCGCACTGGCACGTGCCATGCGGGACGTCGCCCTGGGGATGGATCCCCCCGTACGGCTCACGCGCCGTGCTGCCGAAACGCTCGCCAAGACACGCGCAGAGATCGCTGACACGGCTCGTCCCGACGGGACCGTGATCGTGCGCGACGATGGTGACCTGTACTGGTGGACCTGGGCCGGCTACCGGGGCAACGCGACGTTGACGGCCACGCTGAGATCTTTGGCCGATCCCACCCAACGGGTAGACGACCTGCGCATCAGGCTGCGCAACGACCTCACGAGATCCATATGGCACGACGCCTTACGCGCCCTCGAACTCCGGTATCCGGAGGTGGACGACAAGGCAGTGAACGGGCTGAAGTTCAACGCCACACTTCCACGTGACCTTGCCGTCGAGACACTGGCCACCCGTCTGGCTGATTTCTCCGCGGCGGCCTCCGTTCTCGCCGAACCAACGCACCTGCTGATCCGGTGAGGCACCGTTATGGAGACCGCCGGACCAGTACCTCCTGCGGAGCAGGGCAGAATGGCGGACATGGATGCGCGTGTCGCGATTGCCCCTTTCCCGAAAGAAGTAGCGGACGATGGGCGTGCCAACCTCGCCCGACCTCGGATCGCTGCGGTCCAGGGTCGTTGAGGCCGTCATACGAGGTGGTGGGGCCGAGGTCCCACCGGGTGAGGCGAACGGGCTGGTGTGGCTGGTTCCCGGGGAGCCGGAGCGATTGGCGGCGCTGCTGGACGAGCATCCGGGAATCGGGTGGGTGCAGTTTCCGTGGGCAGGGGTGGAGAGGTTCGCAACGTCGGGGGTGTTCCGGCGGCCGGTGACCTTCACCTGCGCCAAGGGGTCGTTCGCGGGGCAGGTGAGCGAGCACGCGCTCATGTTGACATTGGCCTGCCTGCGCAGTGTCTCCCTGCAGGCACGGACACCCAGGTGGTGCTCGGTGGATCCCCGGTCGCTGCACGGGCTGCGGGTGACGGTCCTCGGCGGGGGCGGCATCGCTACCGAGTTGGTCCGGCTGCTGCGGCCGTTCGAGTGCCGGGTCACGGTGATCCGACGTCAGGCCGAAAAGCTGGAGGGGGCGGAGGAGACTCTGCCTCCCACGGCGCTGCACGCCGTACTTCCCGAAACCGACGTGCTGGTGGTGGCTCTCGCGCTGACACCGGAGACACGGCATGTCGTCGGCGCCACCGAACTGGCACTGCTGCCGGCGCACGCCGTCCTCGTCAACGTCGCGCGCGGGGCGCACGTTGACACCGGCGCGCTCGTCGAGGCTCTGCGCGACGGGAAGATTTCCGCAGCGGGGCTGGACGTGACGGATCCAGAGCCGCTGCCCGAGGGGCATCCGCTGTGGAGTGACCCAAGGGTTCTCGTCACCTCGCACTGCGCGGACTCGGCTGAATACGTCACGCGGATGCTCTGCGAGCGGGTGGAGCGGAACGTGCGCAACCTGCGGACGGGGCATCCGCTGGAGGGGATCATCGATCCCGTGGCGGGTTACTGACCCGAACCGGTTCCGTTGGGGATGAACGGTCCTCGGACACAGACAACCGGCTACTCCAGAACGGGAACCCCCAGGTCGACAAGCATGTCAATGGTGGCCGGGTCGGTCGAGTACAGGACTGCGCCGCGCATACCGCGGGTGGCCAACACGCGATAGGTGTTGCGGACAAGGCGGTCGAAGTTCTCCGAGCCTTTGGCGGCGGAGTCTTTGTTCGCTGCGGGATCGGACTTCCATGCCTGTCCTGTCCATGTGAGGTCCGGCCCGAAGATAGCGCCCGCGTAGTCGTACTCGAAGCCCTGGGCCGTGTAGATGCAGCCGATCTGGCCGAACCCGGCGCTGTCCGTCGCCCACAGGTCCGAAGGTGGAACGCCGTTGACAGCTTCCCTGGCTTTCAGGTTCCACGGCCGTCGCCAGTCGCCGATCACGATGTCGTCGACAAGGGTGCCGCGTCTGGGGTCGCTCCAGTCCCAGCAGAATCCCGCCGCGATCCGGGCGGTGCCGCCCTGCCCCTCCTTGGCACGCAGGAAGTTCTCCATGGTGGCGGGGTCGCGCGCGACGTACAGTTCGAAGGTGTCGATCGGCTGCCACGGCTGAGGGCCGGGGAACTCCGGGTCCAGTCCCAGGAGTTGCTCGACCCACCGGACGTATTCGGGACAACCTCCACACCGGAACTGGTGGCGGAGATCGATCTGGTGGACTCCCAGTCCCATCTGGGCGGCGGTTTCCCTGATGAGAGCGACGGACCCCACCTCTCCCTGGCGGACCACCTGGTGCTCGTCGAGCAGAAAAACCGGCACGCCTGCGGCATTGATCAGTTCACGGAGTTGTCCTTGTGCCAGCTCCGCGTCAGTTTGACCACGACGCGTCCGGCGTCCTTCCCGGAGGCGGTGTGCCTCATCCGCGATCAGGACTTCCAGATCGTTCTCATCGGCATGGGTGAAGCTGTTGAAGTAGCTGAAGGTCCGGCGCGTGCGTGCCTCATGCCCGCCGACCACCTCTCGGAGTGTCGTGGTGAAGGATCGACTGCCTGTCGCGTGAACAGCGTGAACACCGCTGCGACTCAGGAGGCCGAGCAGTTCGACCGCGATCACGCTCTTTCCCGTGCCGGGACCGCCCACGATCAGGACGATCTCCTTGTGATCACCCCGCCGACTCGCGGTCACTCGGGCCCTGACGTATTCGTATGCTTCCCGCTGCTCGTCCAGCAGCGGGAACATCGGCCTGTGGCGGACGCTTTCGGCGACCAGCGACATGAGGTCCTCAGCAGGCCGGACGGGCGCCTCCAGCAATTCCTGAACATGCTGGGCCGCCTCCCTCGAAGAGATGACTTTTTTCAGTAGTCGTTTGAACTCGCTCCTTCGGTCGCTTCCGTACATCCGCGCCCAAGGATGCATGTTCTTGGCTTCGCTCAACTTTTGGACGGTGGGCTGGATCGGTTCCAATCCCGCGTCGGGGGCGTTGTGCATGTTGACGAAACAGAAGACTTTTGCTGTCCGCAGCAAGGGGATGAAGTCGAGGAGGACCTGACGGTACCCCCAGGCCTGGGTCAGCGGATGAAGAGTCGGGCGGCCGGGAGACGTCACCGGCGCGTAGACCAGTTCGGAGTCCGGGACCGGCCTCGCCCACGACCATTGCTTGTTCTCGATCACTACGACCGACATGGTTCCGCTGCTGGGATGCGATCCGACAAGGACCATGTCGATCCGTACGTCGGTGATAGGCGTCTTCATCTCCAGGAGCACCTGGACGTCGTCAAGCCCGCTCTCAAGGAGGAGCTTGACGACGCTGGGGACGCTGTTGCCCCAGGACTCGACCTCCCTGAGGTGCGGCATCTCGCCGAACATTTCATGGAAACTCCGCCGGAGGAACCTGACTAGGGTGCCGCTTTCAATGAGTTCTGCCAGTTCTCGGGCGGATGCCCGGTACAGACAGCGTGATGTCACGAAAGCCCGCTCCTTTGACATCTGGTTGTCTTCCGGAAGGCGTGTCAGCTCCACAAGTAGCGGAAGACACACATGCACCGTAACGTGTCACGATATTTCTCCGCCATTCGGACAAAAAGCCCATATGTGCCATTGCATGAAACAGCTCTCCTCATCCCCATGAGAGGGAGTCGCTCTCCCCGAAGCCGCCAGAGCCTCGGCCGGCACGCCGAACTCCGTCAGAAATCCCGCGGACCGAACTCCTCGACGTCAAGCCCTGCGGAAAACGCGACGAGTCCCACAGCGCAGGACAGCAGGAATCCGCTCAAGGCCGGGCTGTTCTGGTTCTTCGCGCTCACCGGCGAGAGGACGAGCGCCTGCACACACGTTGACACGTTCGTCAGGGCCTTCCAGCTCGGCTGACGTCCTCGCCAACACCTGAATGTCGTGACCACGAACGCTCGCCGAGTCGGGCACCGTTCATCGGCGCCGACCCGCTTCGCTCCGCCGCTCGCCGTACCGGCGCTTCGAACAACCGCACATATGGTGGGGATGTCTCGCCGTATCGGCGGCCTTGCGGTGCCGGAGCCGTCAGGGCACCACGTTGGGGATGGCTCGCCGTACCAATGGGCTTCTCGTACCGGTCATCAGAGCACACGTCAGGTATGACTCGTCGCGTCGGCGGACTTTCGGGGGCGGTCAGCAGGGCGCCGGCGTGGCAAGGTGACAGGGGGAAGGGCAGTGATGGGGGTTCGCCGGGGTGGTTGGTGGGGGGCGCGCGTGTCTCTGGGGGCGCGGGACACCGGGAGTTGGTGAAGATTTGGGTAAAAAGTCCGGTTGCGTCAAGGATGCGTATTGACGCGTAAACCACACCGAACCATACTTCCCCTCATGGGAGCACAGAAGTCCACAGAAACGGGCACACATGCTGCCCGCTGAGCGGCACACGCGGATCGGAGAGGCGCTGCGAGCCTCCCGTGTGGTCAGCACGGACGAGCTCGCACGCGATCTCGGGGTGTCCGCGGAGACGATCCGCCGTGACCTCGTACTGCTGGAGCGCCGGGGCAAGCTGGCCCGTGTGCACGGGGGCGCGACGATCGCGCTGGGGCAGGCGGCCGGGGAGGAGGCTCCGTTCCCGGAGCGCGCCGGGACCGCCGCCGAGGCCAAGAAGCGCATCGGGCGCGCGGCCGCGACGCTCACGCACCCGGGACAGACGATCGTGATCGACGTGGGGACCACCGCCGTCGACGTGGCCCGTGCCCTGCCGCTGGACTTCTCCGGGACCGTGGCCACGTGTTCCCTCCTGGTCGCGGCGGAGCTCTCCGAGCGGCCCGACGTCGAGGTCCTCGTCTGCGGCGGCAGGCTGCGGGGAGGGGATCTCGCGCTCTCGAACTCGGTCGCCCAGGCGTTCTTCGCGGATCTGAACCCGGACATCGCCTTCCTCGGGTCCGGCGGCGTCGACGCCGTGACGGGCCTGACCGACTACTACCTGGACGAGATCGCCGTGCGCAGGACGATCCACAGGAACGCGGCCCGCTCCTACGTGCTGGCCGACTCGAGCAAATTCGGCAGGATCGCCCGCCACCGCGTCGCGGGTATGGACGAGTTCACGGGCCTCATCACGGAGGCCGAACCGCCCCCGAGCATTCGGGACGCCGTCACGCGCGGGGGCGGGGTGATCGTTCTGCCCTGAGAGCCTCTGCCCGAATCTGCCGGAATCTATCCGAACCGGAATCTGTCCGAACCGGAATCTGTCCGAACCGGAATCTGTCCGAATCTGCCGGAATTCGACCGAAGAGGCCTCCGAGGATTCCTGAAGGTTTCCGAGGATTCGAGGAGCCGGGCGGCGCGGCAACGCCACCCGGCTCGGACCCCCCACCGATGCGCCATCTGACAGGAAACATAGGAGTTGGATCCATGCCCCAGTATTCACCACCCGAACAGGACAACCAGACCAGCGCGAGCGTCGAGGAGTTCGGCTACAAGCAGGCGATGAAGCGCGGTACCGGCCGCTTCGCGTCGTTCGCGGTGGCGTTCGCCTTCGTCTCGATCGCCACCGGCATCTTCACCACGTACGGCTCGGTGCTGAACAGCTCGGGACCCGCCGGCATCTGGACCTGGCCGATCGTGATCGTGGGGCAGCTCGCCGTCTCGTTCATCTTCGGCTCGCTGGCCGCGCGCATCCCGGTGACCGGCTACTCCTACCAGTGGACCTCCCGCCTGGCCAACCCGCTCCTCGGCTGGATCATCGGCTGGATCTCGTTCACGTTCCTGGGGATCGTGGTGGTCGCGGTCGACTACACCATCGCCTCGACCGTGCTGCCCGTACTGCTGAAGTACGAGGGCACGGCGATGAACGCGTGGGCGATCACCGGGGTGGTCATCCTCGCCCAGGCCCTCTTCGTGGGCCTGTCGACGAAGTGGACTGAGCGGGTCAACAACTTCGCCGTCTCCGCGGAGCTCATCGGCATGATCGCCCTCGTCCTCCTGCTGCTGGGCGTGGGCTTCGTGGCCAAGGAGGTCAACTTCGCGAACCTGTTCAGCACCGGCGCGGTCCCGTCCGAGGGCTACTTCAGCTTCGGCACGCTCACCTCGGCCGGTCCCTGGATGCTGGGCTTCCTGCTGGGCGCGTTCACGATCGTCGGCTTCGAGTCGGCGGCCAACCTCGCCGAGGAGACGAAGGACCCGGCCCGCGTCGTGCCCCGCGCGATGTGGCAGGCGGTCCTCGCCTCCGGTGTGCTCGGGTTCCTGTTCCTCATCGCCGTCACCCTGCTGGCGGGCGACCCGGTCGAGCTGGCGAAGTCGGCGACGCCGATCGCGGACGTCATCAGCCGGGTTCTCGGCCCCGTCGTGGGTACGGCCCTGCTCGTCCTGGTGGTCATCGCGATCTTCGCCTGCGGCATGGTGATCCTCATGAGCGGGGTGCGCCTGGTGTGGGCGATGTCCCGTGACGAGCGCTTCCCCGGCTGGCAGGCGCTGCGGAAGGTCTCCCCGAGGTTCGGCACGCCGCTGAACGCCACCGTGTTCATGTGCGTCGTCGGCGAGCTGATCCTGGCGATCTTCTCCACCCGGACCGACGCCCTCTTCGGGCTGTTCGCCGCCGCGACCCTGCTGCCGGCGATCATCTACACCGCGACCGTCGCCCTGTACGTGGCCAAGCGGAAGTCGCTGCCGCCGAGCAAGGGGTTCGCCCTGGGCCGCTGGGAGATCCCGGTGATCGTGATCGCGGTGATCTGGCTGGTGTTCGAGTTGTCGCTGTTCCGCGACGCCTCGTTCGCCGACCCGTGGACCTACGTGCTGATCATGCTGGTGCTGGGAGCCCTCTACCTGGCCTACCTCCTGGTCACGCGGGGCGGCGCCAAGGGCCTGGCGATGCCGGACATGCACTCCATCGACGCGGAGCTGGACGCCGACGCCGAGACCGCCAGGCACGGCGCCAAGCACGCCGCCGGGAACCCGAGCCGGGCACAGGGACGATGACGACCGTACTGGCGATCGACCAGGGCACCTCCGGCACCAAGGCGGTCGTCGTCGACGGTGCCGGAAAGGTGCTCGGCCTCGCCGAGTTGCCGGTCCGCCCCGCCTACCTGCCCGGGGGCGGGGTCGAACAGGACCCGGGGGAACTGCTCGACTCGGTCCTGGAGGCGGGGCGGCAGGCCCTCGCGCGGGCCGGGGTGCCGATCGACGCCGTCACGCTGGCCAACCAGGGCGAGACCGTGCTGGCGTGGGACCCCGGCACGGGTGAGCCACTCTCCCCCGCCATCGTGTGGCAGGACCGCCGCTCCGAGGGCATCTGCGCGGAGCTCGACGGGGAGAGGGAGCGGATCGCCGAGACCACCGGCCTGATCCTGGACCCGTACTTCTCCGCGCCCAAGATGGCGTGGCTGCGCCGGAACATGACCCGGGAAGGGGTGGTCACCACCTCCGACTCCTGGCTCGTCCACCGGCTGACCGGCGAGTTCGTCACCGACGTCTCGACGGCCAGCCGGTCGCTGGTCACGCGGCTCGACGACGCCGAGTGGGACGCCGGGTTGCTGGAGCTGTTCGGGCTCGGCGGGGAGCGCCTGCCGCGCATCGTCGCGTGCGACGAGGTGGTCGGCGGTACCTCCGCCTTCGGCGGGGACGTTCCCGTCGCCGGGCTGGTGGTCGACCAGCAGGCGGCGCTGCTCGCCGAGAACTGCCTGAAGGCGGGCGAGGCGAAGTGCACGTTCGGCACCGGCGCGTTCCTGCTGGCCAACACCGGCACCTCCGCCGCGCGCTCGACCTCCGGTCTGGCGGCCTCCGTCGCCTGGCGGGTCAGGGGGGAGACCTCCTACTGCTTCGACGGCCAGGTCTACACGGCGGCCTCGGCCGTACGGTGGATGCAGGACCTGGGCCTCGTCCGCACCGCCGCCGACCTCGACGCCGTCGCGGCGGACGACAGCGAGGGCGTGCTGTGCGTCCCGGCGCTGGCGGGGCTGGCCGCCCCGTGGTGGCGGCCGGACGCCAAGGCCGCGTTCACCGGGATGACGCTCTCGACCGGGCGGGGGCACCTGGTGCTCGCCGTACTGCAGGGCATCGCGGCGCAGGTCGCCGAGCTGGGTGACCTCGTCGCGGCCGATCTCGGGCAGCCGCTGAGCACGCTCCGCGTGGACGGCGGGCTCACCCGTAGCCGCGTCCTCATGCAGGCGGTCGCCGACCTGACGCAGGTCAGGATCGACGTCTACCCGTCCGAGCACGCCACGCCGCTGGGCGCGGTGGCGCTGGCCCGCGCCTCGCTCGACCCGTCGCTCGCGCTTGAGGACGCGGTCGACGCGTGGGAGCCCAGCACGACCTACGAACCCCGGTGGCCCGCCGGCCGGGCGGCCGATTTCCGCGCCCGCTGGAGAGAGGCCGTCTCCGCCGTCACGGCACAGGGCACGGTACGGACCACCACGACACGGGAGGAAGAGCGGTGAGCACCACGGGGGAAACGGTGAACACCACGGAGGGGACCACGTTCGACGTGGTGGTGATCGGCGCCGGCATCGTCGGCTCGGCCATCGCCAGGAAGCTGGCGGGCCACGAGCTGAGCGTCGCGCTGCTGGAGGCGCGCGACGACGTCGGAGACGGCACCAGCAAGGCGAACACCGCCATCCTGCACACCGGTTTCGACGCCAAGCCCGGCACCCTGGAGTCCCGCCTGGTGCGGGAGGGATACCACCTGCTGTCCGCCTACGCCGAGCGGACGGGCATCCCGGTCGAGCGCACCGGCGCCCTGCTGGTCGCCTGGGACGACGAGGAGCTCGCCGCCCTGCCGGGCCTGAAGGAGAAGGCGGAGCGGAACGGGTACGGCGAGACGGAGATCGTCGGCCCCGACGAGGTGTACCGGCAGGTGCCCCACCTCGGGCCGGGGGCGCTGGGCGGTCTGACCGTTCCCGGCGAGTCCATCATCTGCACCTGGACCACCAACCTCGCGCTGGCCACGGAGGCCGTACTGCGCGGCGCGACACTGCTGACGGGCCGGAGGGTCCAGTCGGTCGAGGAACGCGGCGAGACGACCGTGCTGCGCACCTCGGCCGGAGACGTCAGCGCCCGCTGGGTCGTCAACGCGGCCGGGCTGGGCGCCGACGTCGTCGACCGGCTGTTCGGCCACGACCGGTTCACCGTCACGCCGAGGCGCGGCGAGCTGCTCGTGTACGACAAGCTCGCCCGCCCGCTGGTCAACAGGATCGTCCTGCCGGTGCCCACCTCGCGCGGCAAGGGCGTCCTGGTCAGCCCGACCGTCTACGGCAACGTCCTGCTCGGCCCGACCGCGGAGGACCTCACCGACCGCACCGACACCGGGACCTCGGAGCAGGGGCTGGAGTTCCTGCTGGGCAAGGGGGAGAAACTCATGCCCGACCTGCTGCGGGAGGAGGTCACGGCGACCTACGCGGGCCTGCGCGCGGCGAGCGACCACCCGGACTACCTCATCGAGGCCGACGAGCGGCGGCGCTACGTCCTCGTCGGCGGGATCCGCTCCACCGGCCTCACCGCCGGCATCGCCATCGCCGAGTACGTCGCCGAGCTCGCCGGGAAGGCCGGGCTGCCGCTCGTGCCGCGCGACGACCTGCCGGAGCCGCCCCGCATGCCCAACATCGGGGAGGCCTACCTCCGTCCCTACCAGGACGCCGCCCGGATCGCCGCCGACCCCGCCTACGGGAAGGTGGTCTGCTTCTGCGAGCGGGTGACCGCGGGTGAGATCCGCGACGCCTTCCGGTCGCCGATCCCGCCGACCGGCCTGGAGGGGCTGCGCCGCCGTACCCGGGCGATGAACGGCCGCTGCCAGGGCTTCTTCTGCGGCGCGGAGGTCACGAAACTGCTGGAGACCAGGGGCGAGGCCGCGAACCCGCCGGAGACAGGGGACGGGGACGCCGCCGGGCGGTGCCGCTCCGCGCTGGAGACCAACCGATGAGCAACGACACCACCACCGACAGCACCGACAGCACCGGCACCGCCGTCACCGTCCTGAGGCCCGCCGTCGTCATCGTCGGCGCCGGTCCGTCCGGGCTGAGCGCCGCCCGCGAACTCGCACCGAGGCTCGACGGTGACGTCCTCGTCCTCGACCGGGAGAGTACGGCCGGCGGCATCCCCCGCCACAGCGACCATCCCGGCTACGGGATCAGGGACATGGGACGCTTCATGAGCGGGCCCGCCTACGCCCGCAGACTCGTCCGGCAGGCCGAGGCGGCCGGGGCGACGATCCGTACGGACGCCACCGTGACCGGCTGGGCCGGTGAGCGCACGATCGAGGCGACCACCCCGCAGGGCCGCATCCGCGTCGAGGCCGGGGCCGTCGTCCTGGCCACCGGCGCCCGTGAACGCCCCCGTCCGGCCCGGCTCATCCCCGGTGACCGGCCTCACGGCGTCTACACCACCGGGCACCTGCAGAACCTCGTCCACCTCAAGCACGGCAGGGTGGGCGAGCGGGCGGTCATCGTGGGCGCCGAACTGGTCAGCTGGTCGGCGGCGCTGACGTTGCGGGAGGCGGGCTGCCGTACCGTCCTGATGACCACCGAGTATCCCCGCGCCGACTCCTACGCCCTGTTCAGCGTCCCCGGCAGGATCCTGTTCGGGACGAAGGTCGCCACCCGCACCCGCGTGGCGCGGATCATCGGCAGGCCGGAGCTCAGGGCCGTCGAGATCGAGAACGTCGACACCGGCGAGAGAAGGGTCGTCGAGTGCGACACGCTCGTCCTCACCGGTGACTGGATCCCCGACCACGAGCTCGTGCGCGCCGCCGGGATCGCCATGGACCCCGGTACGCAGGGCCCGCTGGTCGACAGCGCGATGCGCACGGACCGGCCCGGCGTGTTCGCCGTGGGCAACATGCTCCACCCGGTCGACACGGCCGACATCGCGGCGATCGACGGCGCCCACGTGGCGCGTTCGGTCATGGCGTGGCTGAACGGCACCGCACGGTCGAAGCCCGGGACATGGCCGGACCACGGGACGGCGCGGGCCGACACCGACAGTGAAACGCGGACCGTCGAGGAAACGCGGACCGGCGGGGGGACACCGGCCGGCGGGGAGGCGTCCGCCGGGCAGGTGCGCCTGATCGCCGATCCGCCCTTCCGGTGGGTCTCGCCGGAGATCCTTCGCCCCGGTGACCCCGTACCCGCCCGTCGCCGCCTGCTGCTGTGGAGCGACCGGTACATCCCGTTCCCGCACGTCGTTCTCAGACAGGGAGGAAAGGTCGTGGCGCGCAGGCGGGTGTGGTGGCCCGTGGCCCCCGGCCGGGTGTTCCGCGTCCCGACGGACGTCCTGTCCTCGGTCGACCCCGGGGGCGGCCCCGTGCACATCACCGCGGAACCCTGACGGCCCCGGACGGCCCCTGACGGCCGCTGACGGCCGCTGACGGCCGCTGACGGCCGCTGACGGCCGCTGACGGCCCCGGACGATCACGAACGCGGCGAAGGCTAGTGGTCGCCGCCTGCCGGGGCACGTACGGCCGGGCGCTCTCCTCCTCGATCACCCGGGCGGCGGCCGGGTAGGCGGCCAGGAGGCTCTCGGCGACCACCGCCACCGTCTCGCCACCGTCTCGCCGCCGGGCAGGAACCGGGCAGGAACGCGGGGGTGTGCGGTCCCGACGAGGTGTCCGTGGTGGCCCACGACACGTCCCTCCCCGCCGCGGTGATCGCCCGTCACACGTCCTCCCCCAGGCCGTAGACGCGGCGGGCGTTCCCGGCGCCGATCATCGTGGCGACCCGTACGGCCTGCGCCTCACTCCACTCCCCGTCCGCCACGAAACCGGACAGCACCCGGGTCGTCGCCCGCCGCCAGAGCAGGGCGCCCAGGTGGTGCAGCTCGGCGGGTCCCCAGGCGTCGGAGGAGAAGAGGATCTTCGCGAACGGGGCCGGCTCCAGGCTCTCGGCCACGACGGCCACGCTGCGCGCCCCGGTGTAGTTCACGCCCAGCCCGACGTCGAAGTAGACGTTCGGGTAGACGTGGGCGAGGAAGCCCGCGTTGCGGTGGAACGGGTAGCAGTGCAGCAACAGCAGCGGGACCCCGCTGGGTTCGGCCAGCTCGATGAGGCCGCGCAGCAGCAGCGGATCGGAGCGGCGCAGGTCCACGTCGGGGTCGCCGTAGCCGATGTGGAACTGCAGCGGCAGACCCCGTTCGACGCCCTTCCAGATCAGGTGGCGCAGCAGCACCGGGTCGTCGACGCGGATCGTCCCGGTCAGATCCGTCTCCCGCAGCCAGCGTCCCGCCGCCGCCGTCACCTCGCCGGGGGCCGGCGGGCGGGGGTCGATGTCGAGCCCGTACCGGTAGGCGACGATCGTCTTCAGACCGCGGGCCGTACGGCTGCGCTCCCACAGCGCCGCCTCGAAGCGGGCCGCGAACCCGGTGGCGTCGGTCCCGTCGGCGACGACGCGTTCGGCGACCGCCTCCAGACGGACGACCTCGTCGGCGGGGCGCCCCGACACCGCCGCCATCCCGGCCGGGTCGAGGATCTCCTCCCCCCGGTAGCCGGTCTCGACCAGGAAGTGGCCGATCCCGCTGGCGGCGAGCAGGCGCCTGTTGACCTCCTCGGCCCCCAGCTCGCCGCGGCGGGCGAGATAGGTCTCGGGGTCGGTGTGCGGGTCGAGGCCGAGCACGGGCGCGCAGTGCCGCAGGACGGCGAAGCCGATCTGGGAGTCGAACTGGGTCATCCAGCCGGGCACCGGCCGGTCGGACTCGGTGATCAGCTCCTCGAACCGCCGCCGGGACACGTTCTCGGCCAGGGCTCCGTGCACGTGGTGGTCGACCAGCGGGATCGCCTCGACCGCCCGTTCCAGGGACTCGAGGGGCTCCCGTCTCCCCATCCGGCACGGGGCCGTCGTCCCGCCCGCGTTCCCGTCCTCGCCGGTCATCGCGCCCCCTCTCGGCCGTCCCGGGTCGCCCAAAGCCTCATTCTGACCGGTCGGCATGGGTGAGCGGGGCTCCGTATCGGGGAACGTGACGGTCACGCCCGCCGTACGGAAAACATCTTCGGATGTGATATTCCCCCACAACTGCCGCCCATCAATCAACTGCACTCCAGCGACACAACTCCAAATATGATTAGGTAGCGAAAACCATTTAATATGATGGGAAAAATGCTATTGTTCGGCACACGGCCGTGCGTTGGCGCAATCGGGGATCCCCAACGCGGCTTGGCGACAGGGCGACAGCGTCGAAAGCCAGAGCGGTCACACCGCTTGTCGAAACGTCCGCCGCTCTCGCGGACGCCTGGGGGAGAAGCCGTCGATGCTCCAGACCATCCTGCTCGTGCTCGGCCTGCTCGCCGTCCTCGTGAGCATGGTGAGCCTCGTGGAAGGCGTCTCGGTGCCCGGACTCGTCTCGGATCTCCGCGCCAAGACCCTGCGCGCGCGCCGCGTCCGCCGTAACCGCCGCGACCACGCCGTCTACCCGTACTTCTACGACATCGGCCTGCAGAGCAGGGTGGACGGCCAGCCGTGCGGGCACCACTTCGCGGTGACCGAGGGCCGGATCAGCGTGGGCAGCTACAAGCTGAACACCACGCCCATGCCCGAGGGGATGTGCCCGGTCTACACCCTGCGCCGCCACGGCGCCGGGCACAGGGTGTCGTGCAGCGGCGAGGAGGCCCGGCTGTGGCGGGACGCCGCGATCGGCTACGTGGCGGCGCTGCGGGAGGCGGGCACGACACTGCGCGCCGCGCACGAGCGCACGAGACTGCGGTTCGTACGGCTGCTGCCCGGCGGGCGACGCAGGATCGCCGCCGAGCTCCAGGAGGCCCGAGGGCGCTTCCGGGAACAGGCTCTGACGGCCGCCGCGACCTACCGGCCCGTACACGACGAGATCGAGCGCCGGATCGGACGGCAGTGCCTCGAGCACGCGCGCCGGGGCGGCTGACAGGACCTCCGGAAACGCCCACCGGGCCGAGCACCGCTCATCGGCGCCGATCCGCCCCGCTTCCCTGCCCGCCGTACCGGCGCCCGGACGGTCACAGACCCGGTGAAGGCAGGTGGTCACCGCTCCCCCTGGACGGCGCGCGCGAAGGCGCCCCCCAAGGCAGGTGGTCACCGTTCCCGCCGGACGGCGTGCGCGAAGGCGCCTCCCAAGGCAAGTGGTCCCCCCCTCCCGCCGGACGGCGTGTGAAGGCGCCCCCCTTCGAACACGGCGCCCGCGCATTCAATAGTGTCCGACCCATGAGCACTCACTATGACGTCGTAGTCCTCGGTGCGGGCCCCGGGGGATACGTGGCCGCGATCCGGGCCGCCCAGCTGGGCCTGAGCACCGCGATCGTCGAAGAGCGTTACTGGGGTGGCGTCTGCCTCAATGTGGGGTGCATCCCCTCCAAGGCGCTGCTGCGCAACGCCGAGCTCGCCCACATCTTCAGCCACGAGGCCAAGACATTCGGCATCCGGGTCGACGGGACGGTCACCTTCGACTACGGCGAGGCGTTCAAACGCAGCCGTAAGGTCGCCGACAGGCACGTCAAGGGCGTGCACTTCCTGATGAAGAAGAACGGCATCGTCGAGTACGAGGGACGGGGCACGTTCGCCGACGCCAACACGCTCCGGGTGACCGGCGCCGACGGCGGTGAGCAGACGGTGACGTTCGACCACTGCATCATCGCGACGGGCGCGACCACGAAGCTGCTGCCGGGGACCTCGGTGAGCGAACGGGTCGTGACGTACGAGGAGCAGATCCTCAGTGACGAGCTGCCCGGCAGCATCGTCATCGCGGGTGCGGGCGCGATCGGCGTCGAGTTCGCGTACGTGCTGCAGAACTACGGCGTCAAGGTGACGATCGTGGAGTTCCTCGACCGCATCGTCCCGCTGGAGGACGAGGAGGTCTCGGCCGAGCTGGCGCGGCACTACAAGCGGCTGGGCGTCGAGGTCCTGACCTCGACGCGCGTGGAGTCCATCGACGACTCGGGCGCCAAGGTGCGCGTGACGGTCTCCCGGGACGGGCAGCGGCAGGTCCTCGAAGCCGACAAGGTGCTGCAGGCCATCGGATTCCAGCCTCGGGTGGAGGGGTACGGGCTGGAGAACGCCGGGGTCGCCCTGACCGACCGGGGCGCCATCGCCGTCGACGGCCGGTGCCGTACGAACGTGCCGCACATCTTCGCCATCGGCGACGTGACCGCCAAGCTGATGCTCGCGCACGCGGCGGAGGCCATGGGGATCATCGCGGCGGAGACCATCGCGGACGCCGAGACGATGGAGCTCGACTACGTGATGATCCCGAGGGCGACGTACTGCCAGCCCCAGGTCGCGAGCTTCGGCTACACCGAGGCGCAGGCACGGGACCTGGGCTTCGACGTCCAGGTGGCCAAGTTCCCGTTCAGCGCGAACGGCAAGGCCCACGGGCTGGGGGACGCGGTCGGCTTCGTGAAGGTCATCAGCGACGGCGAGCACGGCGAGCTGATCGGCGCCCACCTGATCGGCCCCGAGGTCACCGAGCTGCTGCCGGAGCTGACGCTGGCCCAGAAGTGGGACCTGACGGTCAGCGAGGTCGCCCGTAACGTGCACGCTCACCCCACGCTCGGCGAGGCGATCCAGGAGGCGATCCACGGGCTGGCGGGACACATGATCAACATGTGACGGCGGCCCCGGCGGGAACGCCGGAGACCACGACTCCGGCGACTCCGGCGGCTCCGGCGACCCCGGCGGCCTCGGGTGGCCCGGCCGCCCCGGCGCGCGTCCCACGGACACGCGCCGGGCCGCCCGGCTCGCGCCTGAGGACGTCAGCGCGCCGAGGTGTAGGTGACCAGGGAGGCCCGGTTCACCCGGGTGGAGCCGTTGTAGCAGGCGACGTCACGGACCGTCGCGGTGAGCCCGCCGGTGTTCCACGGGGCCAGCAGGTTGCAGTGCTCCGGCCCCGGTCCGTAGGCGGTGACCTGGACGTTGTCGGGCAGCACACCGACGTTCGGGAAGGTCACCAGGCGAAGGCCGAGCCCGGCGGAACGCACGGTGTTCACGCCGCCCTGGGAGTTGTAGTTGATCGCGGGCGGCAGCGGGGCGTAGGGCCCGGGGTTGGCCGGGGTGACGTCGAAGGTGTAGGCGAAGTTCTTCGGCGGAAGCGCCGCCCCGGTGATCGCCCGCTCCCGCTGGTAGGTGAGCGTCCAGCCGCTGTTGACCGGTACTCCGGCGGCGTCGTGGCAGCGCACCCGGACCGTCTGGGCGGCGGGCGTGGAGACCCACCCGCCGACCTTGCAGCGGGCGGCCTGGGAGGGATTGACCGCGGTCACCTGGACGCCGCCCGTTCTGCCCGCCGATCCGAGACCGGGCAGGACGACGTTCCACACTCCCACCGGCCCGGCGGCGACGGTGTTCACCGCGCCGGAGGAGTTGAACTGGTCGGCGATCACCGCGCCGTTGTGGTGGACGTAGCCGAACGCCTTGGGCGCGGGCAGCAGGCCGCTGCTCTGCTCGAAGACGATCGTGAACGGGACGGTCGCCGGGAAACCGCCGGGCCGGAAGCAGCGCACCGCCACGCGCAGGTCGAGGCCCAGGGGGCCCCAGCTCAGGACCTGGCACCAGTGGGCGCCCTGGGAGACGGCCGTGACGTGCACGACGCCGTCGCTGCTCGCGATCTGCGGGAACCGTACGTATGTCGGTCCCCCCGGCGGGGTCGTGACCGAGACCGTGGGACCGGGCGTCCAGCTTCCCGCCTGGCGGGCGAGGTCGGGGACGCCGTTGAAGACATCGACGTAGGCGAATCCCCAACGGTTGGGGACCGTGGTCCCCGCCCTGGCGGCCATGGCGGCGAAGGTGGCCGCGAGCGTGACGAGGACGCAGAGGATTCCCGTGATTGCCTTTCGTGACTTAAGCATGCCGTTCTCCATCGGCTGGGGGGACGAACGGCCAGACACGATCGCGACCCCGCGCGACAGGCAGAACAAGGTCGAGAGAGAACCGCGAGAGATGTCTGGTTCGAGCCGTTTTTCAAGCTCTCGACAACGCACGCCGTTCGCAGAGGGCTCGGCCTCCCCGATCGCGTCGGCGGCGCGTGCGGCGCAGGAGTCAGTGAGTCGACGGCCCCCGCCGAACGCCCGCGAGCGATCGGACGCGCTCCGCGCCCCGGCGGTCGACCACCGGATGCGGCCACACCCTCATCTGATCACAAAGCGTTAATCATCGATTACTTTATGTCATAGTACGGCTACGGCCCGTTCCGTCAACCCCCTGCTCAGAGCATGTGAGGAGACACGCGGGAGTACGGCGGCGGCCAGAGCCCCCGGAGCGGCCGACCGGGGGCCGACCCGGGGACCGGCCGGGGGGCCGAAAGAACACGGGGGAACGCCGGAAGAGGCCACAAGAGGCCCTAGGAGACCACAGGAGGCCGGTAGGCCACGGGGAGGGGGCCGGGAACGCGCGCCGGGACGTCGCCCGCCTCACTCCCGGGCCGAGGTCCCGTCGCCGCCGGAGGCGTGTTGCAGGGAGCCGACCACGTCGGGGTCGATGGCGAAGAAACCGTAGAGGTCGGTCATCCGCAGGAGCCGCTCGAAGTGCCCCCGCACGCCCGCCAGCCGCATCCACCCGCCCGCGTCGAAGGCCAGGGCCATCCCGCTGAGAAAGGTCCGCAGGCCGTTCGAGTCACAGAAGGTGATCCCCTCGACGTCGAGGACCAGCCGGACGTGACGGTTCGCGACCAGCTCGTGGATGGTGTTCCTCAGCAACGGACTGGAGGTCCGGTCGATGTCACCCGTGACCGTGAGCACGGCGCACCCCGCCTCCTCGTGGTGGGTGACGTGGACGAACAGCTCCTCGCTCATCGCCCGTTTCTCCCTCCCCCCTCACCGATGGCGCGGCCCGCCCCGGCGGTCCCACGACCCGATCACAAGGTATACCCGTCCTCCGCGGGCGATCGGGCGACGACCTGGAGACATGTGCATAACGTCTCTCGACGCCGGGGCGGGAGGAGCCGGCGGGGCGGGAGGACCCTGCGGGGCGGATCTCCCGGCGCAAGTCACCGCGAGGCCACAAAACCCGGTCTGGACACTTTACGTGTCCATGTGTTTACTTTACGTGATCACAGCAGCACCATCCGACCCAGGAGAGAGCATGCGCCCCAACAAGCTCACGACTGTCGCCCTGGCCGCCCTCGTCGGGTGCGCCGGTCTGACGGCGGTGTCCGTCGCGCCGGCCACGGCCTCCGCCCGCGCGGCCGCCGACTTCAGCGAGTACCAGGTCGTCACCCTTCCCAACGCCAACGTCCCCAACTTCACCCGCCGCACGGTCAAGTGCCCCGCTGGCAAGCGGGCCACCGGGGGCGGCGCCGAGGCCCGCGGCAACGACGCGATCCTCGTCGGCTCCTTCCCCACCGATGACGGCACCGGCTGGATCGGCCTCGGCCGCCAGCCCGGGCACAACGACGTCGGCATCAGCGTCTTCGTGATCTGCGCCAAGGTGGGCTGACCATCCCGAGGGGCCCGCGGGCCCCACAAGTCCCGGCCGGACTCCCGAAGCTCCGGCCGGGACCCCCTCCGCTCTCGGCGGGCATCGGGAGCCCCAGGCACCCACCCGCCTTCCCCTCCCCTCGATGGCGAGCCATAATCACCTTCAGTGTCTATAAAGTCACTCAAAGTCAGAAGGTGGAGGGCTCCCCGTTGAGGCGTCTGCGGTACGGCTTCGACAACCTCGTCGCCCGGGGGACCTGGGCGATGATCGGCCTGCTCGCCGTCGCGGCGCTCGCCATGACGGTCGTCGGGGCGACGGCCGTCCTCGCCCTCGCCCCGGGTGCCACGGATCTGCCCTCCGCTCTCTGGTCGGGCCTCATGCGCACGATGTCACCGGGGATGGTGACCCAGGACAGCGGCTCACCGGCGTTCCTGGGAAGCATGCTGGTGCTCGCCCTGACGGGGATCGTGATCTTCAGTACGCTCATCGGGCTGATCAAGACGGGGCTCGACCACAAGCTGGCCAGCCTGCGCAAGGGCAGGTCGCTGGTGATCGAGCGTGATCACACGGTGGTGCTCGGCTGGTCGGAGCAGGTCTTCCTGATCCTGTCCGAGCTCTCCGTCGCCCGCGTCGGCAGGAGCGGAGGCAGGGGCAGGACCTGCGTGGCGATCCTCGCCGACAAGGACCGGGTCTCCATGGAGGAGGCCATCAGGGACAGGGTCGCCCTTCCCCGCCGTCTGCGCGTCGTGTGCCGTACCGGGAGCCCGACCGATCCGGCGGACGTGGCCATCGTCAACCCCGGGCGGGCGCGGGCGGTCATCGTGCTCGGTTCGGAGGACGCCGACTCCGACGCGAGGACCATCAAGAGCCTCCTGGCCCTCGACGCCGCTGGGGTGCGGCCGAGGGGCCGGCTGGTCGCGGGCATCCGGGATCCGGACAATCTCATCGCCGCCCGTCTCGCCGGCGGGGGAAACGCGCTGATCGTCGACGTCGACGAGGTCTCGGCGCGGGTCATGGTCCAGACCTGCCTGCACGCCGGCCTGTCCACGGTCTACAACGACCTGCTCGGCTTCCAGGGCAACGAGATCTACTACCGGCAGCCGGGAGAGCTGACGGGCGAGCGTTTCGGCGACGTCCTGCCGACGCTGGAGAACTGCTCGCTCATCGGCCTGGAGCGGGAGGGCAGGGTGCTGCTCAACCCGCCCGGGGAGACCGCGATCGACGCGGGCGACCGGCTCATCCTGCTCGCGGACACCGAGGGCACGAAGCCGGTCCGCACCTCCGCCGGGGTGGACGGGGAGATGATCGTCGCCACCGGCGCGCACGCCCCCGTCGCACGCCGTGTCCTGGTGCTCGGCTGGAACGACTGCGGTGCCGCGATCGTCACCGAGTTCGACCGCTACATCCCGCGGGGCTCGCAGGTGAAGATCGTCACCAACGACTCCCGGATGACGTCCCAGGCCGCCGCCCTCTCCGCCGGGGTCGCCCGCCTGACCCTCACCCACGAGGCCGGGGACATCACGCGGTACCGCACCCTGGAGGCGCTGAACATCGGCGCCTACGACCACGTCCTGATCCTGGCCGACGACCGGCTCAGCCCGCACGTGGCCGACTCGCGCACGCTTCTCACCCTCCTGCACGTCAGGGAGATGAGCAGGAGCAACGGGTGGCGGCACACCCTGGTGACCGAGATCGCGAAGGATCGCGACCGGCGTCTCGTGGAGGTCACCGAGGTCGACGACTTCATCGTCAGCTCCAAGATCACCAGCCTGCTGATGATCCAGGTCGCCGAGAACCCCCGGCGCCATGACGTGTTCACCGATCTGTTCGACGCCGGAGGCCAGGAGATCTACATCAGGCCCGCCGACGCCTACGTGCGGCTGTCGGTCCCGGTCGACTACGCGACCGTGGTGGCCGCCGCGCAGGCGTACGGCGAGGTCGCGCTCGGCTACCGCATGGACTGCACGGCCACCGCCCACTCCGGCGGCGGCATCGTCCTGAACCCGCCCAAGAGCAGACGCCTGACGTTCGAGCCCGGTGACAGCGTGATCGTGCTCGCCGGCGGCGCCCTCCGGCAGACGGGCGACATCCCGCTCCCGGTGGCTCAGGGGAGGACGGCTCAGGGAAGGTCACCGACCGGCGGAAACGCCTGAGACCGTCATGGGAACCCGGCGGAGGGCCGTGACCGGACCGAGCGATCGGCGGAAAGCCGCGCCCACCGCCCCCCTCTCACCAGGTCGGGTGTCTCACCGGGCGGGATGCCTCACCTGGAGGTCGTCGAGAAGGACCTGCGTCGCGGCGGCGATGACGTCCACGGCCCGCTCGAAGGCCTCGGCGTTACGCGTGGACGGCGCCCGGAAGCCGGAGACCTTACGGACATACTGCAGCGCGGCGGCTCGCACGTCCTCGTCGGTCACGTCACTGGCGTAGGGCTCCCGAAGGGTTTTGATGCTCCGGCACATGACAGGGACCATATTCCACCCCACCGACAAAAGACGGCACCTGGCAGCGGGGAACGTGAACCGGCCGGGATGGAAGAACGAAGGCCCGGAGCGAATCCGCTCCGGGCCTTCGTGTCGGTGCGCCGCCAGGGACTCGAACCCCGGACCCGCTGATTAAGAGTCAGCTGCTCTAACCAACTGAGCTAGCGGCGCTTGACCTCGACAAGACTACCGGATCCGAAACCCTGGTCTGTACATGGGACGCCGCAGGACGGCGTGTGACGAAACCCGGAGCAGCCCCGGGCTCGCGGTCGTGGGGCGTCGGCGGACGCGGGACGTCTGGGAGCGTTCCCGGCGGAGTCCATGATTTTTTCCGCTCGCTCCCGCCAGGCCACGGCCTTGATCACGGCGTGGACCACGGCAGGGGCCGGGCGGGCGCCGTTTAGTCCCGCCCTCCCGGGCAGTGGGAGCAGGCCCGAAGAATCAACCCAGAGGGAGATGTACACCATGCAGCCTGAGCTGTGGAGCTACCGAGATGATGTCTATGACGTCAACAAGAGCCTCGACGTCGCGGGCTACCATGTGGAGGCTGCCGACGGGAAGATCGGTTCGGTCGACGAGGCGACCTACGAGGTCGGCGAGAGCTACATCGTCGTCGACACCGGCCCCTGGATCTTCGGTAAGAAGGTCCTGCTTCCGGCCAGCACGGTGATCCGGATCGACCCCCAGGAGCGCAGGGTCCACCTCTCGCGCACCAAGGACGAGATCAAGAACGCCCCCGAGTTCGACGAGTCGAACTTCAAGGAGCGCGTCTACCGGGACACCGTCGGCGATTACTACGGCCGTTTCCCCTACGGCGGCGGTCCGAGCGTCTACTGATGTCGGCGTCTCGAACAGCGATGACGGGAAGGGCCCCGCTTCGGCGGGGTCCTTCCCGCGTCTCCCCCTTCTTTCCGTCCTCCGTCCTTCTTTCCGGCTTCCGTCCTCGCGGTCTTCCCGCCGGGAACGGCCGGGGCGGAGGGAGGCCCGCCGTACCGGGCCCCGGGAGTTTCCCCCTCGGCCGCCCGGCACGCGGGACCGGGCGGCGCTCCGGGCCGGAGCACGCAGGGCTCCGGGAGGCGTTCAGGGCCAGGACGACTCGCCCTCGGGGATGACGGGCCCAGAGAGCACGTCCAGCCGTTCCAGCAGGGTCAGGAAGGTGAGCGCGTACGGCGAGTCCTGGGCGACGGCCGCGACCCGCTTCCAGTCGACCTGCTCGCGCAGCGCCCTGACCTGGGGCAGCAGAGAGCCGTAGTCGCAGCTGTGCTCGGAGAGCGGCAGCAGCCAGGTGATGACCAGGTCGGTCGCCTCGAGGACGGGCAGGATCACCGCGGAGGCCTTCATCGGCTCGGCCCTCGCCAGCAGTTTCGGGGTGATGGGATGGTCACAGATGCTGAAGATCAGGTCCACCAGCCTGCCCTCGTCGTAGGCCTTCACCAGCCAGTCCTCCGGCGGCTTGACCGTCACGAACCCGAGGCCCCGCAGCGTCTCCAGCGCGGCCGGCACGTCCTCCTGGGGAAGGACGAAGTCCACGTCGTGCAGCGAGGGCGCGGCCCCGCGCGCGTAGGCGGCGCATCCCCCGGCGAGCGCGAACCGGACACCGGCGTCCTTGAGCCCGCTGCCCGCCCGTTTCAGCGTTTCCAGGATCGCGTCGGTTACCTCGTGGCTGTGACTTCCCATACCTCCCGCGTACCCCACAGATTCCCGGATAGGCATGGCGAACTTTGACTCGGGTAATGCCTCCTCATGATTCAGGTGGAGCAGACGCACAACGCAGAACCGGAGCCCGGCGAGACACACAAAGAACGGGTCGATCGAGAGCTGGGCGAGCTGTTACAGGGCCTGCGGGTCGCCGTTACCGGCGTGCAGGTCCTTTTCGCGTTCCTGCTCACGCTGCCGTTCTCGGCGGGATTCCACAAGGTGGACACCCTGGGCCGCTGGTTGTTCTTCATCGCGTTGCTGAGCGCCGCCCTGGCGTCGGTCTGCTTCATCACCCCCGCCGCCCAGCACCGCCTGCTGTTCCGGACCCCGCTGAAGGAGAAGATGCTGCACAGGGCCAACGAACTGGGCGTCGCCGGAGCCGTCGGGCTGGCGGTCGCGATGACCAGCGCGGTGGCCCTCGTCGCGGAAACGGTCATCAACGCGTGGCCCGCCGCCCTGTTCGGCGGTGCGATCGCCCTGGCAAGCACATGGCTATGGATTCTTCAGCCAATTGTCGATCTCTACCGGATCAAAGATGTTAAATCATGAATTGTGAGGGCAGAGGCCTGTCATGGCTACCTTGCTCTGGATCATCGCAGTCGTTCTCGTCATCTCCGGGATCTACGTGATCCTGGCTCGTCGTGATCTCCTCTGGGGGATCGTCCTCATCGTCCTCGGCTTCCTCATCGGGCCCGGGGGTGTGAGCATCTTCAACGTATGACGCGGGCGGATGCCCGCGCGAAACCATATTCGGCGCCGAACACAGATCGTCCCGAACTCTCACCAGAAGCATCAGCGGGCCGGGTTTCCACCCGGCCCGCTTCTTCATGGCTTTTCGTTTTCTCTTTTTCCGTCTCCGTCACCTTTTCTTTTCTTCTTGGTGACCTTTCTCGCCGGCCGCCGTTCCGGGGTCGCAGGTGCACCCGTGGGCGTCAGAGGCAGTACACCCCGTAGGCCCGCCTGAGCACCGGCAGCGCCACGTTGCGGACCCGGATGCCGCCCGGGGTCACGCCCTTCTCCGTTCCCGCGTGCGCGTGACCGTGGATGATCAGGTCGGCGCCCTCGGCGTCCGCCGCCTCGGCCAGCAGGTAGCTGCCGAGGAAGGGGTAGATCTCCAGCGGCTCCCCGGCGAGGGTGTCGTTGACCGGGGAGTAGTGCGACAGCACGATCCTGCGGTCGGCCTGGAGTTCCTTGAGCGCCACCCGCCAGCGGTCCGCGATCCGTTTCGTGTGCCCGATGAAGGCCTTGATCTCCGGCTCGCCGAAGTCGCTGGCGCACTTGCCCGCGTATCCCCCGCCGAAGCCCTTGCCGCCGACCACGCCCAGCCGTACTCCGTCGACGCTGAGCACGGTCGCGTCGTCGTGCAGGACCCTGATCCCCACGTCGGACAGCATGGCCGCGATCTCCCCGGGGTGGTTGGAGTGGTGGTCGTGGTTGCCGAGGACGGCGATCACCGGGACCGGCAGATCGCGGAACTCGTCGGCGACCACCGCCGCCTCCTCGAGCGTGCCGTGCCGGGTCAGGTCCCCGGCGAGCAGCAGCACGTCGGCGTGCTCCCCGATGTCGGCCAGCCGTTCGCGGTAACGCCCCCTGAGACTCTCGTCCAGGTGGACGTCCCCGACCGCCGCGATCCGCAGCTGCCTCACAGTTGCTCCTCCTCTCCCGGTTCCCGGACGTCGATGACGCTGATCTCGTTGCGGACCGTCAGCCCGGGAGCCGCCTCGCGGGCCACGTCGGCGATGAGCAGGCGGCGCTCGGTGCCGGTCACCTGTCCGCGTAGGAAGAGCTGCTCGCCCTTGACGTCCACCTTGATGCCGAGTTCATTGGTTCTCTCGTCCTCGGCCAGCGCGCGCTGGACACGCGCGGCGACATATTGCGGAGCCTCCACCGTCGACCTCCTTTGGCTGCGAAATACCGCGTTCCCACGAAACACCGGGCGAAACGCGTTTAAAGGGCCCCCGGGGGGAGAGCGGGCCCTCGGACGGATCTCGGTCCGGGCCCGATCCTGCTCTCGATCGGCAGGGCGGTACCGCGTGAGGGAGGGGAGAGCACGATCCGGGCGCCGGGCATGACCGGCACACGCTCGGGTACGGGAGCCGCCTGCCCCATCGGAGGAGGAGATCATGAAGGACAAGGTCGTCGTGGTGACCGGAGCCAGCGGCGGGGTCGGACGGGCGGTGGTCCAGGAGCTGGGTGCCCGCGACGCCACCGTCGCACTGATCGCCAGAGGCACGACCGGGCTGAGCTCCGCCGCGGTCGACGTCGGCGCGGCCGGTGGCTCCGGGCTGGTCTACGAGGCCGACGTGGCCGACTACGAGCAGGTCAGGGATGCCGCGGAGCGGATCGAGCGGGAGATCGGGCCGATCGACGTGTGGATCAACGTCGCCTTCTCCTCCGTCTTCGCCCCCTTCACCGAGATCACGCCCGAGGAGTACGAGCGGACCACCCGCGTCACCTACCTCGGTTACGTCTGGGGTACCCGGGTGGCGCTGGACCTGATGCGTCCCCGCGATCGGGGAGTGATCGTCCAGACCGGGTCGGCCCTGGCCTACCGGGGCATCCCGCTGCAGGCGGCCTACTGCGGCGCCAAGCACGCGATCAAGGGGTTCACCGAAACGGTCAGGACCGAGCTGATGAGCGACGGGAGCGGGATCCAGATCACCATGGTGCAGCTTCCCGCGCTGAACACCCCGCAGTTCTCCTGGGTGCTGTCCAAGCTCGGCCGTCATCCGCAGCCGGTGCCGCCGATCTATCAACCGGAGGTGGCCGCCAGGGCACTGGTCTTCGCCGCCGAGCACCCGCAGCGGCGCGAGTACTGGGTCGGGGCCCCGACGGCCGCGACCATGATCGCGCAGCGGCTGGCTCCCGGGCTGGTCGACCGCTATCTCGCCCGTTCGGGCCGGGAGAGTCAGCAGACGAAGGAGCTGCCTCCCAACGACGTGGCCAACCTGTGGGAGCCCGCCGACGAGAACAAGGACTACGGTGCCCACGGCACCTTCGACGAACGTTCCCACCCGCGCAGCCTGCAGGCCTGGCTCTCCCGGCACCGGGGCCTGGCCGCCCTCACCCTGGCGGGTGGGGCGATCGCCGTGGCGGCCCTGCGGCGCGCGCGAAGCTGAGACGCGCGGCGAAGCAGCGGGGGGAAGCCGCGGTTGGCGGGAACGGCGCTCGGGAACGGCACTCGGGGACGGTGTCGGGCGGCGGTGGTGAGAACCACCGCCGCCCGCCGGTTCGGGGTGCCCGTCCCGGCCTCCGGCAGTCCCGGCCTCCGGGCAGGGGTCACTTGCCGGTGGCCCGGTGGATGCTCCCGGCGGCCGAGCGGTCGATCGCGGCCTTGACCACACCGAAGATCGCACCCTGAATCGCCGCGGCGACCAGGATCTCGCCCCAGCCGTACTCGGCGGACGTCGCCTGGGGCGCGTCCTCCTTGCCCGACGCGAACTTCCACACCTGCTTGAAAATGGCACCCGCGACGGCGCCGCCGAGCATTCCGCTCACGGCGCTCGCTCCCCGGGATACGACCCTGCTCAACGTTCCGCTCTCCATTCACAGTCGACGTTCACCACCGATCGGGCGGCGGCACCCGCCCGGCCCGCCCCGGTACCGGTTGGCCCGTACCGGCCGCGGGGCGGTCGTGGGCGGGTGGGGCCGTGGATCCTCCGCGCCCCGTAAGGGCGGGGAAGGATCACACGACCGGCGGGTCGTCGTAGTGACGCTCCTCGTAGACGCGGCGCTGGGTCACCGGCTCCTCATAGACGCGGCGCTGGGTCACCGGGTCCTCGACGACGGTGGCGGTGGAGGCCACCGCCCGGCGGGCGATCCTGAGCCGATAGAGCGCGAACAGCAGCCACGCCAGACCGCCGAGCATCAGAATGACGCCGACGATGTTGATGTCGAAGCCGGCGATGTCGAATTCGACCGCCCACGTGAGGATGGCGCCGAGCATGATGAGGACGATGCCGCCTGCGATGGTCATGGGGAACTCCCTCCTTCGAGCCAACGCCCCATCACCTATCCCCCGTGCGAATCTCAAACGTCACGTTCCCCGGACGCCTCACCCCTGCCGTCGCCACGGCCTCGATGAGCAGGCGAAAGTCGTCCAGGTCCCGTTGCCCGCCGGGAGTCGGACGCGGAGGCGGAGGAAACACTCCGCCTCTACGGAGCGCTTCCCGGGGATGGGTCACCCGCCGGCGGGCAGGACGGCGCCCTTGTAGGTGTCCTGGATGAACTTCTTGACCTCGGGTCCCCGCAGGAGTTCGGCGAGCTTCTTGATGCGGGGGTCGTTCACCTTGGCGGGCACGGTCACCAGGCCGTTGGCGTAGGGGTTGCCCTCGCCCTTCTCCAGGATCAGCGCGTCGGTCGCGGGCTGGAGCCCGGCCTCCAGGGCGTAGTTGCCGTTGATGATCGCGGCGTCCACGTCCTCGAGCGAGCGGGGCAGCTGAGCCGCCTCCAGGGGCTTGAAACGCAGGTTCTTGGGGTTGCCCGCCACGTCGCGCTCGGTGGCCTTGACGCCGACGCCCTCCTTGAGGGTGATCACTCCGTTGTCGGCGAGTAGCTTGAGCGAGCGGCCCAGGTTGCTCACGTCGTTGGGCAGTGCGACCGAGGCTCCCTCGGCCAGCTCGGAGATGTTCTCGATCTTCTTGGAGTACAGGCCGAGCGGCTCGATGTGGACCGGCGCGACCCAGCTGAGCGTGATGTTCTTGCCCTTGGAGAACTCCTCAAGGTAGGGGATGTGCTGGAAGTAGTTGGCGTCCAGCTGTCCCTCGGCCAGTTGGACGTTGGGCTGGACGTAGTCGGTGAACTCGACGATCTCCAGGTTCAGCCCGGCCTTGGCCGCGAGGGTGTCCTTGACGAACTTCAGGACCTCGCCGTGGGGCACGGGGTTCACCCCCACCTTGAGCGGGGCGTCGGCCTTCGGCGCGGCGGCGGGCGCGGTCGTGGTGGCCGACGACCCGCCGCACGCGGTGAGGGCTCCGGCCAGGATCACTCCGGCCACGATCCCGAGCAACTTGCGCATGACTTTCCCCCTTTTCCCGCATGTTTAGTGGGAAATATGTCACAGGGGAGAGTCCGCGGACAAATCGGTTACTGGCCCAGCATCGCCAGCAGCTGCTTGACCTGGGCGGAGCGCGAGGCCTCGATCCGGTCCGCCAGGGCCTTGGTCGCGGCGTTCCCGCCGGCCATCTTCTCTATCTTGGCCATCTGGACGGCGTCGTCCTGCTGGGCGATCAGCGCGTTGATGAACTTCTTCTCGAAGTCCGCCGGGGCCGTCTTCTCAAGCGCGTCGAACTGCGCCTTGGTCAGCCCCGACCCACCGTGGGAGGCGTGCGCGTTGGAGGCCGAGCCCGCCGTGGGCTGGTTCCAGCCCTTCAGCCAGGCCACCATCGAGGCGGTCTCCGCCTCCTGGGTGGTGGCGATGGCCGCGGCCAGGACCTTGAGGTCGGACCGGACGTTCCGGCTCTCGGCCATCCGTACCAGCTTCACGACCTGGGTGTTGTGCGGCGCCATCATCTGCAGGAACGTCACGTCGGCCGGGTTGTGCTCCGGACCGGCGTCGGCCGCCGGCGCCGCGACGGGCGCACCGGGAGGGGTGTAGGTCAGCTGACCTCCGCCCTGCAACTCCTGGATGCTGTGCGCGCCGCAGCCCGTGAGAAGGAAGGCGCCCAGGACGATCGGGACCGCGCGTTTCATCATTGGTACTCCTGTGGGGGGGTGCTCTGATCGGGACGGCGGGCGCCGTCCCGATCAGGCCAGGTCAGACACGCTGCCAGAGCGAGGGAACGTTCGACGGCTCCCAGCCCGCCAGCGCGGTGTGCGCCTGCAGGCACCGGTAGGTCGCCCCGTTGTAGGTCACCAGGGTGCCCGCGCTGTAGACGGTGCCCGCCTTCCAGGCGTTGCCCGACTGGGTCGGCGTCACCGTGGGAGTCACGGTCGGCGTCACCGTGGGGGTCACCGTGGGGGTCACCGTGGGGGTCACGGTCGAGGTCGGCGTCACCGTCGGCGTCACCGTGGGCGTCGCGGTCGGGGTGCTCCCGCCGCCGAAGTCCACGTCCGAGCAGGTGTAGAAGGCCTCGGTGCTGCCCCACATGCGCTGCCAGATCGAGTAGATGAGCTGGCGGCCCTTCCGCTGCGGAAGGTTGATCGTCCAGTTCGTGAACGTCGTGGGGTTCTGGTGGGCGAACGTGGTGATGGGCTCCAGGTCCGACCACTTCAGCGGCTGGGTCGGGTCCCAGCTCTGCTTGGTGATGTAGAACTCGAAGTTGCCGTCCCCGTGGGGCGCGGTCGCGTGGTAGGTGACCGTCAGCGGCCCCGGCGAGACCTGGGTCGCGGGCCAGTCGGCCCTGACGAGGTCGAGGCCACGGTATTTGTCACGCCCGGCGCTGCAGAGCTTGCCGTCCGGGATGAGCGCGCGGTGGTTGCCGCCCGCCTCCAGGATGGAGACTCCGTTCCAGTCGTAGAAGGCCTGGGTGCCGCCGGCCGCGACGGCCGCCTTGCACGCGTCCGACTTGGGCGTCTCGGGCCCCTCGTTCTTGCAGACGTAGGCACGGCTGGGCGGGTTCGACAGGCTCCCGTGGGCATCCGCCGCCGTCATGGGGAGCAGTGCGAGCAGGGAACCGATGGTGAGTGCGGCGGCACCGGTTGCCACCTTGTGTCGCAGGTGCACGTGGACTCCTCCTGGAAGGGGGGATGGAGGTAGGACATGTCCAACGGCCGACGGATAGCGCGTTATTAACAAGAAACCTTACTAAAAATTCATTCGGTGCGGCTACATACCGGCCGCATATTCACCTGGCCGGAAGGCCCCTTCCCCGCCGGCCACCTCGAAGGCCTTCCCCTCCGCGCCACGAGCAGGCCCTCCGCGCCACGAACGGACGCTCACCGCCGTGAACGGGGCGTCCGCCGCATCGCGATCATCGTACGGGCGCCGGTCAGGCCGGCGCCACCGCTCACCGTACGGCGTCGCGAGAGGCTCCGGGCGCGAACGCGCGGGGGCGGGTCCCCGGATCGCCCGGACACGGATCACTCGATCACGAGGACGACCTTGCCCCGGCCGTGCCGCGCCTCGACCTCGCGGTGGGCGTCGGCGGCCCGGTCCAGCGGGTAGGTCCGGCGCACGTGGAAGGCGAGCTCCCCCCTGGCGTGGAGATCGGCCAGCTCGGCGAGGCGGGAGGCGAGGCGCACTCCCCTGGTCACCTGGACGCCCAGTTCCTCGGCCCTGTCGTGCTCGACCAGGGTGACGACTCGCTCTCCCTTCACCAGCCGCAGTGAGACGTCCAGGGCGTCGCCGCCCGCGCCGTCCAGGACCATGTCCACCCCGCCGGGGGCGAGGGCGCGCACCCGCTCCAGCAGGCCCTCGCCGTACGCGACGGGGATCGCGCCGAGCGAGCGCAGGTAGTCGTGGTTCTCCTCGCGCGCGGTGCCGATGGCCGTGGCCCCCCACAGCCGGGCCAGCTGTACCGCGGCACTGCCGACCGCGCCCGCGGCGGCGTGGACCAGGATCGTGTCGCCCGGCCCGACGCCGAGTTGCCTGAGGGCGATGTGGGCGGTCTGCGTGCCCGCCGTGAAGCCGCCCGCCACCTCCCAGGACATGTTCGCGGGTTTGGCGGTGACGTTCTCGGCGGGCACCACCACGTATTCGGCGTAGCAGTTCAGCAGGCTGAAGCCCAGCACCTCGTCGCCCACGGCCACCCCGGCGGTTCCGGGCACCCCCGGCCCGACCTGGTCGACGACCCCGGCGAACTCGTTGCCGGGAACACGGGGCAGATCCCCCTCCACGCCCGCGGGCAGCCACCCCTGGCGCACGCCCACGTCGAACGGCTGCACGCCCGCGGCCCTGACCCGGACCCGGATCTGTCCCTCACCCGCCTCCGGCACCGGCAGGTCCGTCACCTTGAGCACCTCGGGTCCACCGAACTCGGAAAACGCAGCGGCCTTCATCGAAAGCTCCCTCACTCGTCGCCGTCAGCCACCACCCTGCAACCCCAACCAAGGTTTAGGTCAACCGGTCGACCCGATCGTCCCGCCACACTCCGCGCAGGCCGTCGGAGTGCCCGGCGAATGGCGTGGCGGCACGGTACAGCTCATTTACTCCGGCGTCCGGAGAACACAGGGCCCGTCAGCCCGAAATCGGAGGCACCGGCGATCGCGTCCGCGAAGAAGTCGGCGGACCGGGCGGCCACGGCGCCGTTCACGTGAATGTGTCCCGGAGCGACCGGCTGCCTGCGGAACAGAAATCCAGGGAGTACGGAGACGCCCTCTCGGGCCAAGCGTGTGCAGACCGAGTGCTCGTCGGGAACCGGCACCCAGACGCTGATGCCGGCGTTACTTCCGATGTCGAATCCACGCCGCTTCAGCGCGTCGACGAAATCGGCGTGCCGTTGCCGGTATGTGGTGGCGGCAGCGGCGACGGCCGCCGTGGACGCGGCATCGGTGAGGTGAAACGCGAGGGAGTTCTGCAGGATTCGGCTCACCCACCTGCTGGAGTAGGTGATCTTGAACCACATCCGCTCGATGTGGTCGTGGGCACCCCCGACGACCGCGACTCGCAGGTCGGTTCCATGCGAGAAGAGGAAGTTCTGGATCTGGACGAGTTGCGCGCCCAGGTAAGGACCCAACGACGGTATGCCGTCCTCCGCGAGGAAGGGAATGACGACGACCTCGATGACGGTGACGGACGATCCCGCGAGCAACGCGGCCGCTTTCTCTATCCAGGCAGGGGTGACCGACCGTCCCATCGGAATATGCCCGAAGGGTTGGTAGAGGAACGCACTCGGCTTGTCAGCCAGAGCCCTCGCGAGAACATCGAGGTCCGGTCCGTCAGGACCGCAAGGAATGGAGACAGGGGTGGCGCCGACGGATTCGACGATATCGAAGAGACGGGGAAACGACGGTTCCTCGACCATGACGCGATCACCCGCCTTGATCGACGCGCCAAGGGCGAGATCGACGCCGTCCATTCCGCCGTGTACGACCAGGAAGTCCTCCGCACGGAACGGCCAAGTCTGTTCGACGGCGCCGCGAAGCTCGGGAGTGATCAATTCCGGGTCGAGTGAGTGTAGTCCGGGCCTTCGTATCGCCGCGAGCAGCGCCGGCTGCGGGTCGGGAAGCAACTGCGGATCGTAGTTGAGGTTCCCCAGGTCCACGGGCGTTCCGGTGCTCGCCCGCAGCATGCGTTCGAGTCTCGACGCGCGAGGCGTCGGCGGCGGTCCGGTGACGATGGTGCCGCCCCTTCGCCGCGTCTCGACGACGCGACGGTCGGCGAGGATGCGCCAGGCCTGGGCGACGGCCGACGGACTCATTCTCAGCTCATGGGCCAACTCACGGATGGTGGGGAGTCGTGTCGCCGTCGGGATCTCACCCGAGGCGATGAGCTCCAGCACGGTCCGTGCCAGTACGTCGGTGCTGTGCAGCGGCGTTCGAGTCGCGATGAGCCGGCGAAGCTGGTCAGGCTCCACACTCCCCCCGTTCGTTCCAGATCGGGCCATCGCTTATATGCCGATATGTACGTGTACATAAGTGCATTGACGTGCAGTGTGTACGTTCCGTACGGTCCGAGCTTACTCCGAGTTGGCCCCGCCCCTACCGCGGTGGCCGACGACTGGCTCACGGCCGGCGACGTTTGCCGGCGAAGCGCATGAGGGAGAGCGCGCGATGACACGGATCAAGGGTGCACGGATCAAGTGCGGTGCGGTACTGACCGTGATCGCTGTGCTTGCCGGGTGCGGTACCGGCGCCGACGCCGGCGGCGAAAGCGAGGACGTGACGGGCGGCATCAAGGCCGGCCAGATCGACGCCAACCAGGCCACGGTCCAGGACGGCGGCACGGTCACCTACTCGATAGAGGTCGATGTCAAGAACTGGAACATCCTGCACGCCACCGGTGACGTCTTCGGCTACCGGCAGGCACTCAACCCGGTCCTGCCACATGCGATGATCTCCATGCCGGACTTCACGATGGCGAAGAACGACGCGCTGCTGCTGGACGCCAGGATCGTGAAGGAGTCGCCGCAGACCGTCGAGTACAAGATCCGGCCGGAGGCGACCTGGTCGGACGGCACGCCGATCACGGCTGAGGACTTCAAGTACACCTGGCAGGTCCAGGACCCGAAGCAGTGCCCGGCCTGCCAGCCGGCCAGCACGGCCGGGTACGACCAGGTGGCCTCGGTCACCGGCGGCGACGACGGCAAGACCGTCACGGTCACGTTCAAGAAGACGTACCAGCCGTGGCGGCTGATGTTCCCGCACCTGCTGCCGGCGCACATCGCCACCCAGCACGGCGACCTGGCGGCCTCGTTCAACGACTTCCTCACCGCCACCGTGCCGACCTGGTCCGGCGGCCCGTACCTCATCGACCAGTACGTGCCGAACCAATCGGTCACGATGAAGAAGAACCCGAAGTGGTACGGCGACGGCCCACGCCTCGACCAGCTCATCTTCCGGATCCTCACCGACGAGCGACAGGCCGTGACAGCCATGGCCAACAACGAGATCCAGGTTGTCGTGCCGCGCCCCACCCTCGACCTCGTCGATCAGCTCAAGGGCATCGGCAGCGTCACCACGACGCTGGCCTCCGGGCTGCTCTACGAGCACCTGGACATCAACACGGCGCAGCCGGCTCTGTCCGACCCGGCGCTGCGCCGCGCCGTCTTCACCGCGGTCGACCGGCAGGCGATCGTCGACAAGACGATCGGGCAATTCGCCGCGAACATCAAGCCGCTGGGCAACCGCAACTTCATGCCGGAGCAGATGCTCGACGGCGTCGACGCCTACGTGGACAACGTGACCGACAAGGGCCTGGGCGGCGGGGAGATCGACGCGGCGAAGAAGATCCTCACCGACGCCGGGTACGTCATCGGGAACGGCGGGCTCACCGACCCCAAGGGCCGGCCGGTCCCCACGCTGCGGATGCGGTACAGCAAAGGCAACCAGCTCCGGCTGGACACCTCGGTACTCGTGCAGAACCAGCTCAAGCAACTGGGCATCACGCTCCAGCTCCAGGAGACCGACAGCCTCGGTACCACGGTGAACACCGGTGACTACGACCTGATCGTCTTCGGGACCAACCTCGACGTCATCCCCACCGCGACCGCTCAGTCGGTGTTCGGCTCCAAGGGAAGCCACACCGGGTACAAGGATCCGGAGATCGACGGCTGGCTCTCCGACGCGGCCCAGACGTTGGACCCGAAGCAGGTCGTCGACCTGCTGAACAAGGTGGACGCGCGGATCAGCGACCAGGCTGTGACCCTTCCGCTGTACCAGATGCCGACGCTGCTGGCCTATCGCAGCGATCTGGGCAACATCCGGGTCAACCCAACCCGTTTCGGCACCAGTTACAACGTCCAGGACTGGGGTGTCAAAAATGCCGACTGACCGTCGGCCGAGCCGGGAGTTCGTCGTCGAAGTCCCGGCCCCGGCCGTGGAATTCAACGAGGTGTACCGCAACTTCGTCGGTTCGGCCGGTTACTTCGTCGCCAACAACATCTACAGCCGGCTGGTCGTGTACGACACCGGTTCGCCCGCCGCGTTCCCGGACCTGGCCGAGCACTGGGAGATGGCGCCGGACGCCCGTACCCTGCGTTTCCATCTCAACCGCCACGCGCGCTGGCACGACGGCCGGCCGGTGACCGCGCACGACGTCGCCTACACCCACCTCACCGCGCTGGCCGAGGGGTACCACGCGGCGGCGTTCCTGCGCGATGTGGAGGACATCGAGGTGCTCGGCGAGCACACCCTGCGGTACGTGCTGCGCCGGCCCAACGCCGGGTTCCTCGCCCAGCTCGGGAACCTGGTGTTCGCCCACGTCCTGCCCCGGCACCTGTACGAGGGCACCGACTGGGCCACCAACCCGCACAACCAGCGGCCGATCGGGTCTGGACCGTTCCGTTTCGCGGAGCACATACCCGGAGAGCGGGTCGTGCTGGAGGCGTGGAAGGACTACTGGGGTCCGCGCCCGCAGCTCGACCGGGTGGTGCTGGACATCGAACCCGACCTCGACGAGGCGGTCCGCAAGGTGGCCGACGGCCGGGCACACTACCTGGTCCAGGACGTGCTCACCTTCCCCCGGCTGCACCTGGCGGAAGGCAGCACGACCGCGTCGGTGTGGCGTAAGCGAGGCCCCGGCATCGCGGTGCTCGGCTTCAACCACACCCGGGAGCGCTGGCGCGACCGGCGGGCGCGGGCCGGCGTGGCGCACGCCGTGGACCGGCGCCGGCTGGAGCCGCTGGCCGATCCCGGCTGGTCCGAGCCGTACGCGCACTTCCTGCCGCGCAGCGCCGACTGGGCGTACGCCGCCGACGCGACCGCGCCCGGCTTCGACCCGGCGCTGGCCGGCCGGTTGCTGCGCGAGTCCGGGATCGTACCCGCCGACGGCGGCCCGCCGGTGTTGCGGCTGGTGTACATGAAAACCTTCACCGGGCACGCCGGTATCGCCGCCGCACTGGCCGAGGACCTGCGCGCGGTGGGCGTGGACGTGGAGGTCGCCGGGCTCGACTCGCCGACCTGGTCGCGCGAGGTGGCCCGGGACGCGGACTTCGACCTGGCGATCAGCGGCGGCAACATGATCCCGGACCCGGAGATCACCGCGAGCCGGTTCGAGACCGGCGGCGGGCGCAACCACACCCGGCTGTCCGACCCCGAGGCCGACGCCTGCTACGCCGCCGCCCGGGCCACCCCCGACCAGGCACGGCGCGGTGAGCACTACCGGGAACTGCAACGGGTCTGGGCGCGCAACGTGGACTGGGTACCGCTGTTCTGGTACGCGGCCTACTACCTGCGCAGCGACAGCTTCTTCGGCTGGCCCGACCAGGTCGGCTTCCGGGTGCCGTTCTGGCACTGGGGCCGCATCCGGCCTATCACCCACTGACCGCCGTTTCCCATCCGAGATCCGGACACCCCATAAGTAAGAGGAGAGGGACTTGGACGAGTACATCGTCGTCGTACCCGTGGACGCGACCGAGATCAACGAGTCGTACCGCAACGTCGTCGGAGGCGCCGGCTACTTCGTCGCCAACAACATCTACAGCCGGCTGGTCGTCACCGAGGTCGGCGGTGCCGCGTCCTACCCGGACCTCGCCGAGCACTGGGAGTGCCTGGACGGCGGGCAGCGCTGGCGGTTCACACTCAACCGGCACGCCCGCTGGCACGACGGCCGGCCGGTCACCGCGCACGACGTCGCCTACACCCACCTCACCGCGCTGGCCAACGGATACCACGCCGCCTCGTTCCTGCACGGCATCGCGAGCATCACGGTGCTCGACGACCACCTGGTCGAGTACGTGCTGGAGGAGCCCAACGCCGCGTTCCTCACCCAGCTGGGCAACTTCGCCGCCACCCACGTGCTGCCCAAGCATCTGTACGAGGGCACCGACTGGGCTCTCAACCCGTACAACCAGCGGCCCGTCGGGTCCGGGCCGCTGCGGTTCGCCGAGCACGTACCGGGCGAGCGGATCGTACTGGAGAAGTGGGACGACTACTGGGGTCCGCCGGCCGGCGTCGACCGTGTCACCCTGCTCATCCAGCCGGACCTCGACGAGTGCGTCCGGATGATCGCGGACGGCCGGGCGCACTACGCGCCGCAGGACGTGCTGACCATGAAGCGGCTGCCGCTGGCCGGGGGTTCGGCACACGCCACGGTGTACCGCGAGCGTGGTCCGGGTGTCGCGCTGTTGAGCTTCAACTACCGTCAGGAGCGGTGGTCCGACCGCCGGCTGCGGCTGGCCCTGGCTCACGCGGTGGACCGCGAGCGGCTGCGCCGCTTCGCCGAGCCGGGCTGGTCGGAACCGTGGGCGAACTTCTTCCCGGGCAGCAGCTTCGCCGTGGCCCGGGACGTGACCGCGGTGGGACATGACGCCGCGCAGGCCGAGAAGCTGCTCGACGAGGCCGGATACCCGCGCGACGCGGACGGCCGGCGGATGTCGCTGAAGCTGTACTACATGGCCACCTTCGACGGGCACGGCGGCCTCGCGGCCAGCGTCGCGGAGGATCTCGCGGCGATCGGCGTGCACGTCGAGTTCGCCAGCCTCGACTCCGAAACGTGGAGCCGTCAGATCGCCCAGGCGGGCGACTTCGACCTGACGATCAGCGGCGGCAACATGATGCCCGACCCGGACATCACCGCCAGCCGGCTGGCCACCGACGGGCAGCGCAACCACCTGAAGTTGTCGAACCCGGACGCCGACGCCTGCTATGCCGCCGCCCGGAGCACCATCGACCGGGACGAGCGGACCGCGCACTACCGGCGGCTGCAGGAGGTGTGGGCGCGCGACGTCAACATGATCCCGCTCTTCTGGTACTGCATCTACCTGCTACGCAGCGACGAGTTCTTCGGGTGGGCCGACCAGATCGACTTCCGGGTCCCGTTCTGGCACTGGGGCCGGATCCGGAAGATCACCGGCGGCGAAGGCTAACGGGTAACGGGCGCGGAGATTCCTCATGGAGATCTTGGGCTTCGCCCTGAGGCGGCTGCTGGCCGCCATCCCGGTGCTGCTCGTGTCGACATTCCTCATCTTCCTTGCAGTCGCCGGGTCGGGTGACCCGCTGGCCGAGCTCCGGGAGCGTCAACCACCGGTGCCGCCGGAAACGATCACCGCTGAGGAAACACGGCTCGGGTTGGACCAACCCGTGCTGGAGCGGTACTGGCACTGGCTGACCGGAGTCGTCCAAGGCGACTTCGGCCCGTCGGTCAACCGCAACGCCCACATCGGTATGGAGATCGGCACACGCCTGGGCATGACCATGCGCTTCGTGCTCATCGCGATGCTGATCGCGGCCGTGCTGGCGATCCTGGTCGGGGTCGTCAGCGCGGTTCGCCAGTACTCCTGGCTGGACCATATGTTCACCTCGGTCGGCTTCCTGTTCCTGGCGATGCCGTCGTTCTGGCTGGCGATCCTGCTCAAACAGGGCGGCATCCAGTTCAACCGGGTGACCCACACGGAAACCTTCTACATGATCGGCGACAGGTCGGTGCCGCCACCGCCCGCCCTCGGCGCGCAGATAGCCGACATCGCCGGGCACATGATCCTGCCGACCGTCACCCTGGTACTGATCCATTTCGCGGTGTGGAGCCGGTTCCAGCGCTCGTCCATGCTCGAGGTCCTCAACAGCGACTACGTCAAGCTGGCCACCGCCAAGGGACTGCCGCGACGCACGGTGCTGCGCAAGTACGCGCTGCGCACCGCGCTCACCCCACTGATCACGATCATCGCGCTGGACTTCACCGCGGTGTTCGCCGGCGCGGTGATCACCGAGACGGTCTTCCAGTGGCGGGGCATGGGCGACTACCTGCTGTCGTCCATCAACGCGCGGGATGTCAACGCCGTGATGGCCTGGCTGCTCGTGGCGGCCCTGGCGGTGGTGGTGTTCAACCTGCTCGCCGACATCCTGTACGCCACTCTCGACCCGAGGATCCGTCGTGTCCGCTGAATCCTCACCGACGCCCGCGGCCGGTGCCGAACCCGGCCAGTGGCGCACCGTCATCGCCCGGTTCCGCCGGCACCGGCTCGCCGTCGTCGCGCTCGTGGTGCTCGTGCTCGTCACGCTGTTCGCCTTTGCCGGGCCGACGCTGTGGCACTACCGGTACGACCAGATCACCCCGGACAACTCGAAGCCGCCGTCGGCGACCCACCCACTGGGTACCGACGCGCTCGGTCACGACCTGCTGGCCCAGGTGATGCGCGGTACCCAGCAGTCGCTGCTCATCGCGCTGAGTGTGGCCCTGGGCGCGGCCCTGATCGGTACCGTGATCGGCATCGTCGCCGGCTTCTACCGAGGCCGCGCCGACGCACTGCTGATGCGGACGGTGGACCTGTTCCTCACCGTCCCGACGATCGCGGTCGCCGCTGTGCTCGGGCACAACTTCGCCGGCGAGAGCGGCTGGTTCCTCATCGCCGCGGTGCTCGCCGCCCTGATGTGGACCACGGTGGCCAGGGTGGTCCGGGGGGTCGTGCTCGGCCTGCGGGAACGCGAGTTCGTGGCGGCCGCCCGCGCGCTCGGCGCGTCCAACGTCCGGATCATGGCCTTGCACATCCTGCCCAACGTCGCCGGCCCGATCATCGTGTCGGTGACCGTTCTGGTCGCCGGCGCGGTCCTCGCCGAGACCGCGCTGTCGTTCATCGGCTTCGGTGTCCAGCCGCCCGACACCTCGCTCGGCCTGCTGATCGCCAACGCCCAGTCGGCGGTGGGTACCCGGCCCTGGCTGTTCTACTCGCCGGGTGTGGTCATCCTGCTGATCGCCCTGTCGATCAACTTCGTCGGGGACGGGCTGCGTGACGCGCTGGACCCGGCGCAGACGAGGGGTCCGCGCCGGCGCCGGTACCTGGCCCGGCCGGCGCGGCGCACCGACGCGACACCCGATGAGGTGTTGCTGTCCATCCGGGACCTGAAGGTGGTGTTCGCGGCCGACGGCGGCGACGTGCCGGCGGTCCGCCGGCTGGACCTGGACCTGAGCCGGGGCGAGGTTGTCGGCCTGGTCGGGGAGTCCGGCTCGGGCAAGTCGGTCAGCGCCGCCGCGATCATGGGTCTGTTGCCGCCCACCGCCACGGTCAGCGGTTCCATTCGCCTCTCCGGGGAGGAACTCGTCGGGCTGGCGGAGCCGCGGTACCGGCGGCTGCGCGGCCGGCGCGTCGCGATGGTGTTCCAGGACCCGATGTCCTCGCTCAGCCCGGTGCACACCATCGGCGACCAGGTGGCCGAGGCCGTCCGGGTACACCAGGGTTGTTCCTGGGCCGCCGCCCGCGACCGGGCCGCCGAACTACTGGACGTCGTCGGGGTACCCGACGCCCGCAACCGGCTGCGCGACTACCCGCACCAGTTCTCCGGCGGGATGCGCCAGCGGGTGGTGATCGCGATGGCGATCGCCAACGACCCGGATCTCATCATCGCCGACGAGCCGACCACCGCGCTGGACGTGACCGTACAGGCGCAGGTGCTCGCGGCGTTGCGCGCCGTCCGGGAACGTACCGGGGCTGCGATCCTGCTGATCACTCATGACCTGGGGATCGTGGCCCAGATGGCGGACCGGATCGCGGTGATGTACGCGGGCCGGCTGGTGGAGACCGGTACCGCCGCCGATGTCTTCGACCACCCCGCCATGCCGTACACCCGCGGCCTGCTGGACTCGGTCCCCCGGCTGGACCGGCCCGCCGACGACGAGCTGTGGGCGATCCCCGGCTCGCCACCGACCATGACCGCGTTGCCGGCCGGCTGCGCGTTCGCGCCCCGCTGCGCGATCCGTACCGCCGAGTGCGCCGAGAGCGAGCCCGACCCGCGCCCGGTGTCCGCCGGGCACCACGCCGCCTGCCTGCACCTGACCGTCGAAAGGACGTGACGCTGATGCCCTCTCCCCTGCGTGGCACCGCCGGGCGGCGCGAGCTGTTCCGCTACCCGGTGCTGACCGGCCTCGACGGGCCGGACGTCGCCATCCACGCCCGCGTGGTCACCGGTACCGCGGACGGGCCGACGTTGACTCTCGACGTCGGGTTCGTTGTCGGCCGGCCTCGCCGGAGCGCGTCGTGACCGGCGAGGAACTGCTGGCGGTCGAGGGAGTGACCAAGCACTACCCGATAAGCCAGGGGCGGATCATCAAGCGGCCGGCCGGCGTGCTCAAAGCGGTCGACGGCGTGTCCTTCGAGTTGCGGGCGGGGGAGACGCTGGGCATCGTCGGCGAGTCCGGATGCGGCAAATCGACCCTCGCGAAGCTGCTCGTCCGGCTGGAGCAGCCGACCGGTGGGCACATCCGGTATCGGGGTACCGACATCGCGGCGTTGCGCGGGCGGGAACTGCGCGACCTGCGCCGCCAGGTGCAGATCGTCTTCCAGGATCCGTACTCGTCGCTGGATCCCCGGATGACGGTCGGCCAGATCATCGCGGAGCCGTTCGCGGTGCACCGCGAGTCGGCGCCCGCCGACCGGCGCCGCCGGGTGCGGGAGCTGCTGAAGACGGTCGGGCTCAACCCCGAACACATCGACCGGTACCCGCATCAGTTCTCCGGCGGACAGCGGCAGCGCGTCGGCATCGCACGTGCCCTCGCGCTACGTCCCGATGTCCTTGTATGCGATGAGCCGGTGTCCGCGCTGGACGTGTCGATCCAGGCTCAGATCATCAACCTGCTCCGGCAGCTACAACGCGACCTCGGGCTGGCCTACGTCTTCATCGCGCACGACCTCGCCGTGGTGCGGCACATCTCGCACCGGGTCGCGGTCATGTACCTGGGGAAGATCGTGGAGATCGGCACGGCGGCCGAGATCTTCGAGCGACCGGCACACCCCTACACGCGTGCTCTGTTGTCCGCCGCGCCGGTGCCGGATCCGCACCACCGGGGTGAGCGAATCATCCTGCGCGGTGATCCGCCAAGCCCGGTGAAGTCGCCCAGCGGCTGCTCGTTCCGTCCCCGGTGCTGGCAGGCCGTCGACGCCTGCGCGGAGCGCCCACCGGCGTTGGCCGAACTGAGCACGGGACACTCGGTGGCCTGCATCCGGCAACCGGCCTCTGGCGTTCGCGCGTTCGACGACTGATCATGTGTTGATCGCGTATTCGATCGTGCCGAAGAACGACCCGGCCGTCGCCTGTCGCCGGGAGGTCACGAACGGTGCTCGGCGCCTGCGACAGGCCGGTGTGCGACCTGTGGGGCCGCTGTCGGCCGCCCCGGCACGCCCCACGCCGTCGAAGAGACGCCCGGACCGTCCCGGGGCGGCGGCCGTCACATCTCGCGCAGGCCGTCGAAGAGGTCGTCCTCGTGGTCGGCGGCGGCGACACGGCTGGATCGGCGGACGAAGGACTCGTGGGAGAGGGCCCGCTGCTGGGCCTCCTCGGGCATGCGCAGCAGGAAGATGCTGTCGCCCTGGCTGGCGTGCGCCCGCAGCGCCTTGCGCTTGCGCTCCACGTGGGCGGTCACGTCGACCACGGTGGTGATCTGCTCCTGCGGGGTGCCGAAGTCCGGGGGCAGTCCCTGGTCGTCGGGGGCGGCGCCGATCGAGCGGAGGTAGGCGAACAGCTCGGCGATCCGCTCCCGGGGCACGGCGGTGTAGTAGATCTTGTCGGGAATGCCGGTGGCCTCGGCCGCCGCCATGGTGATGCGGTGGGCCTGGATGTGGTCGGGGTGGCCGTAACCGCCGTTCTCGTCGTAGGTGACGACGACCTGCGGGCGGTAGCGCTCCATCAGCGCGGCCAGCCTCGCCGCCGCCTCCTCGACGGGGACGTTGGCGAAGGCGTCCCGCGCCTGGTTGCCCTCCCAGCCGTCCATTCCGGAGTCCCGGTAGCCGAGCAGTTCCACGTGGGCGATGCCGAGATGGGCCACGGACTCGTTGAGCTCCTCAAGACGGCGGGCGCTCACCGCCGCCTCGTCGTGCCCGGCCTCCCCGGGCTTCACCCCGCCGGGGCCGTCGCCCTGCTCACCGTTGGTGCAGGTGACCAGGACGGTGCGCACGCCCTCCTCGGCGTATCCGGCGAAGACGCCGCCCGTCCCGAGCACCTCGTCGTCGGGATGGGCGTGCACGGCCATCAGCGTCAGCTCTCGGTGCATGAATATCGACCTCTCCGTAGGGGAGGGCCACACGGCCCCGCCCACTCTACGGCGGCCTCCGAACAGACGTCGGTCCGCGGGGATGCCGAATCGCAGACCTCCCCGCGGACCGATCCGTTCAGTCCTGCAGGACGCACAGGACGTGACCGCCGGTGACGGCGTCGCCCACCCCCATGTCCAGCCGTGCGACGGTGCCGGTCTTGTGGGCGAAGAGCGGCTGCTCCATCTTCATCGCCTCCAGCACGACGATCAGGTCCCCGGTCGAGACCCGGTCGCCGTTGCCGACCGCGACCTTGACGATCGTGCCCTGCATCGGGCTGGTCACGGCGTCCGCGCCGCCCTGGGCGCCCGCCGTGCCGTTCCTGGACGGCTGCCGCCTGGGGCGCCTGGCCGTACCCGGCGTGTGGGCCGCCGAGGACGGGTACGGCCCCGCCGAGGAGGCCGCGAAGCCCGGCGGGACCACGACCTCGACCCTGCGGCCGTCCACCTCGACGACGACGGTCTCGCCCTTGGCGGGCGGGATCCCGGCCGCCGGGATCTCCAGGTACGGCTCGATGCCGCCCCGGAACTCGGTCTCGATCCACTGGGTGTGCACGGAGAAGACCCCGCCCTCCCCGTCGCGGAAGGCGGGGTCCTCCACCACGGCCCGGTGGAAGGGCAGCGTGGTGGCCAATCCCTCGACCCGGAACTCGGCGAGGGCGCGCCGGGCCCGCTCCAGCGCCTGGGTGCGGTCGGCACCGGTGACGATGAGCTTGGCCAGCAGCGAGTCGAAGGCCCGCCAGAGCACCGTGCCCTCCTCGGCGCCCGAGTCCAGGCGCACACCGGGTCCGGAGGGGGCGCGCCAGGCCGTGATGGTTCCCGGGCTGGGCAGGAAGTTGCGGCCGGGATCCTCGCCGTTGAGGCGGAACTCGATGGAGTGCCCGCGCACCGGCGGATCGCCGTACCCGAGCTCCTCGCCGCAGGCGATGCGGAACTGCTCGCGGACCAGGTCGAGCCCGGTGACCTCCTCGCTGACCGGGTGCTCGACCTGCAGGCGCGTGTTCACCTCCAGGAAGGAGACCATGCCGTCGCTGCCGATCAGGAACTCGCACGTGCCCGCCCCGACGTAGCCCGCCTCGGCGAGGATCGCCTTGGACGCGCTGTACAGCACGCGGTTCTGCTCCTCGGTGAGGTACGGCGCCGGCGCCTCCTCGACGAGCTTCTGGTGCCTGCGCTGCAGGGAGCAGTCACGGGTCGAGACCACCACGACGTTGCCGTGCGTGTCGGCCAGGCACTGCGTCTCGACGTGCCGGGGCCGGTCGAGGTAGCGCTCGGCGAAGCACTCGCCCCGGCCGAAGGCGGCCACGGCCTCCCGCACCGCCGACTCGTACGCCTCCGGGATCTCCTCCAGCGTCCTGGCCACCTTCAGTCCCCGGCCGCCGCCGCCGAACGCCGCCTTGATGGCGACCGGCAGGCCGTACTCCCTGGCGAACTCCACCAGCTCGTCCGGGCCGCTGACCGGCCCGTCCGTGCCGGGGGCGAGCGGGGCCCCGGCCGCCAGGGCGATCCGGCGGGCCGAGACCTTGTCGCCGAGCTCCTCGATCACCCGGGGCGGCGGACCGATCCAGGTCAGCCCGGCGGCCAGGACCGCCCTGGCGAAGTCGGCGTTCTCCGCCAGGAAACCCCAGCCGGGGTGGACGGCGTCCGCGCCCGACCGGACGGCGGCCTCCACCACCTTGCCGATGTCCAGGTAGCTCTCGGCGGCGGTCTCGCCGCCCAGCGCGAACGCCTCGTCGGCGACCGTGACGTGGAGCGCGTCCCGGTCGGGGTCGGCGTAGACGGCCACGCTGGCGATGCCCGCGTCACGGCAGGCCCTCGCGACACGGACCGCGACCTCGCCGCGGTTGGCTATCAGAACCTTGCGCACTGGCTCAGCCTCTCTGCAACGGCCCGCGGTAGGCGGGACCGGCGATCCAGAACGGCTTCCTGACGGGCGGGCGCGCCTTGTCACGCGTGTTCCTCCGGGCCAGGAGGAACGTGACGACCATGGCCGCGAGTTCCTCGTCCGAGGGCTTCCCGCGCACGACCAGGAACGGGTGGTCGGTCCCCATCACATCGGGGGGTTGCCGTGCTTGCGCTGCGGCAGGGTAGAGCTCTTGGCGCGGAGTACGGCCAGCGACCTGGCCAGCGTCGCCCTCGTCTCACGGGGGTCGATCACGTCGTCGACCAGGCCGCGCTCGACCGCGTAGTAGGGGTGCATGAGCTCCTCGCGGTACTCCGCGATGCGCTCGGCGCGCCTGGCCTCCGGGTCGGGCGCCGCGGCGATCTCCTTGCGGAAGATCACGTTGGCCGCGCCGTCCGCGCCCATCACCGCGATCTCGTTGCTCGGCCAGGCGAACGACAGGTCGGCGCCGATGGAGCGGGAGTCCATCACGATGTACGCGCCGCCGTACGCCTTGCGCACGATGATCTGGATCCGGGGGACGGTGGCGGCGCAGTAGGCGTACAGCAGCTTGGCCCCGTGCCGGATGACGCCGCCGTGCTCCTGCCCGGTCCCGGGCAGGAAGCCCGGCACGTCGACGAACGTCACCAGCGGGATGTTGAAGGCATCGCAGAACTGCACGAACCGGGCGGCCTTCTCCGAGGCGGAGATGTCCAGCACGCCGGCGAACGACATCGGCTGGTTGGCGACGACGCCGACGACGTGACCCGCGACACGGCCGAGCCCGCAGACGATGTTCGTCGCCCAGCCCTCGTGGAACTCCATCAGCTCGCCGTGGTCGACCACCTCGGCGACGACGTCGCGCATGTCGTAGGGCCGGTTCGGGTCGGCGGGCACGATGTCCAGCAGCGCCTCGCACAGCCGGTCGGCCGGGTCGTCCGCCGGTGCCTCCGGCGGGAACTCCTGGTTGCTCGCCGGCAGCAGCGACACCAGGTGGCGCACGTCCTCCAGGCAGGAGATCTCGTCGTCGCAGACGAAGGTGGCCACCCCGGTCATCGTGCCGTGGACCCCCGCCCCGCCCAGCTCGTCGTGACTGACCTTCTCGCCCGTGACCGCCTCGACGACGTCGGGCCCGGTGACGAACATCTGGGCGGTGTCGCGGACCATGAACACGAAGTCGGTGAGCGCCGGGGAGTAGGCCGCCCCTCCCGCGCACGGCCCCATGATCACGCTGATCTGCGGGATCACCCCGGAGGCCCGGACGCTGCGCTGGAAGATCCCGCCATAGCCCGCCAGGCCGGTCACGCCCTCCTGGATGCGGGCGCCCGCACCGTCGTTCAGGCCGATCAGCGGGGCGCCCGCGGCATATGCCATGTCCATGATCTTGTGGATCTTCTGGGCGTGCGCCTCTCCCAGTGATCCGCCGAAGATGCGGAAGTCGTGCGCGTAGACGAACACGGTCCGGCCGTCGATGGTCCCCCACCCGGTCACCACGCCGTCGCCGTACGGCCGTTTGGCCTCCATCCCGAAGCCGCTCGCCCGGTGCCGGCGCAGTCCCTCGACCTCGGTGAAGGAGCCGTCGTCGAGGAGCAGGCCGAGCCGCTCCCTGACCGTCATCTTGCCGCGGGCGTGCTGCTGCCTGGTCGCCTGCTCTCCGGGGCCGAGCCGGACACTCTCCTGGATCCGGGCGAGCTCCTCGGTGTACGCGCGCATGGATCGCGTCGCGGTCTCGACTTTCCTCTCTTCGACCGCCGTCATATCCGTTTACCCTTCCTATGGGAATCAGGTCTACAAATACTGTCAATTCAATCGGCGGCAGAGGAAGGGCTCTTCTCCGTAGGTGGTATCCGGCTATTTCTTAGGAGACATGGCCGAGGCTCCCGGCTCGGTGGTCTGATCGTGGCATATGCCTTTTACGAGGGGACCGAGCCTGTGAGGATCGACTTTCACGGAATCACCGTGCCACCGGACGCCTTCGGCGACCGGGCCGCGCGTGCCGAGGAGCTTGGATACGACTCGGTGTGGATGTCCGAGACGCAGCACGACCCGTTCGTCGGGCTGACGGCTGCGGCACTGCGGACCGAGCGGGTGGCCGTCAGGACGGGCCTCGCCGTGGTGTTCGCCAGGAACCCGATGACCACCGCGATGCTCGCCAACGACCTGCAGCTGGTGTCGAAGGGGCGTTTCGCCCTCGGCATCGGATCACAGCTGCAGACGCACATCACCAAGCGGTTCAGCATGCCGTGGTCAAAGCCCGCGCCCCGCATGCGGGAGTACATCCTGGCGATGCGCGCCATCTGGAAGTGCTTCGCCACCGACGGCAGGCTGCGCTTCCGCGGTGAGTTCTACCGCCACACGGTGATGAGCCCCTTCTTCAACCCCGGTCCGAACCCCTACGGCGAGCCGCCCATCCTCGTGGCCGGCGTCGGCCCGATGATGACGCAGCTCGCCGGCGAGCTGGCCGACGGTTTCCTCGGCCACATCATCTCCACCCGGCGGCTGCTGGAGGAGGTGACGATCCCCGCGCTGCGCCAGGCGAGGGAGGGCGTCGGCAAGTCGATGGAGGGCTTCGAGCTGCACGCGACCCCGATCGTCGCCACCGGCAACAACGAGGACGAGCTGCGCGCGTCGATCCGGCAGGCGAAGGAGTCGATCGCCTACTACGCCTCCATCCCCAGCTACGCGCCCGTTCTGGAGCTGCACGGCCTCGGCGACCTGAAGGACGAGCTGTACCGGCTGGCGGGCACGGGCCGTACGGCCGAGATCGTCGACGCGATCGACGACCACGTGCTGGAGACGTTCGCGATCGTGGGCGAGCCCAAGGAGGCGGCGGCCAAGATCTGGGAGCGCTTCGGCGGCCTGGCCACCAGCATCGCCTTCTTCCAGTCGGGCGACCTGCCGCCCGACTCGCTGCAGCCGCTGCACGAGGCGCTGCGCGACCTCACGCAGCGGCCTCCCGCCTGACCCGCCGCACACGGCCGAAGGGCCGGGCCACCGTCTCGGTGGCCCGGCCCTTCTGTCATGTCCGTCTCTGTCATGTCCGTCTCTGTCATGCCTGTCTCTGTCATGTCCGTCGTGCGGAGCCGTCCTCCCCGGAGGCGGACACGCGAAAAGCGGCGCCGGGTGGGGATGATGTCCCGGCGCCGCTCGTTCGAGGTGCGATGTGCTCGCCGTCGTGGCGTGGCCCGTGAGACCCGTCGTGGTGTGACCCCTGAGACGGGGACTCCGGGCATCGCGTGGCCGGTGCGCCGGCCCGCCGGTGCCGCCCGGGGGCGCCTCTCACCGGGTAGGGCGCCGTCCACGGGCGCCGGACGGGCCGGCGTCACCGCTCGCCGTACCGGTGCCGTGCGGGGCGCCGGTACGGCGGGGGAACGGCCGCGCGTCCGCGCTGCCGGCACCGTGGAGGATGTGGCACGGTGCCGGTGCGCACGGTGGGGGGTGCGCGGCGGGGTGCGGCCGGTGGCCGGTCAGCGGCCGTTCACGGAGAAGGCGTAGAAGGTCTTGCTGCCCTTGCCCTGGATGAACCGGTTGTTGTAACCGTTGCCCCAGAAGACCGTGCCGTTGACGATGGCGGGCCCGGCGTTCGAGGAGCCCTCGCCGAGGTAGTCCCAGAGGATGCGGCCGGTGGCGCCGTCAAGGGCGTACATGTGGCCGCTCATGGAACCGGCGTACATGACCCCGTTGGCGGTCGTGACCGCGCCCATGGTCTCGGCGTTCGACGGGTCGGCGATCTGCCAGAGGATCTTGCCGGTCCTGACGTCGACCGCGGCGAAGATGCCGTTCGTCGTGGTCTGCCCGTTGGGCAGGGTGTAGGGGACGTGGCTGGTGTTGGCGTTGCTGACGTAGAAGCGCCTGCCGTCGGTGGCGCTGCCCCACTCGATGCCGCCGTGCACGCCGCCCGGACCGACCTGCGTCTTCCAGATGGTCTTGCCGGTGCGGGCGTCCAGCAGCCAGTAGGCTCCGCTCTTCTGCCCGGCGCCGATGACCAGGCGCGGCAGGCCGTTCGGGCCGGGGATGGTCAGCAGGTGGCCGCCCTCGGCGAAGTCGTAGTCGCCGCCGTGGTTGGGCGGGCAGTTCTGGTGCGGGAAGTTCGGCTCGCAGGCCACCGTCCAGGCGTCGAACACGATGTCGCCGGCCTGCCACTTGATGTCACCGGTGCGCAGGTCCAGGGCGAGCAGCTGGTCGACGTGGTTGTCCGGCGGCTGGCACTCGGAGGCGGGCTTGCCCGCGCTCTGGCAGTCGCTCACGGTCTTCGGCACCGACAGGTTCTGCCCGGTGCCGACGACGACCGTGCGGTTGATCGGGTCGATCATCGGGCTGGTGCTCCACACGCCGCCACCGCTGAAGCCGCCGATCTGGCCGCCGTTCTCGGGGACGGTGTACTTCTTCCACAGGACCTTGCCGGTGGCCGCGTCGATCGCGTTCACGCTGCCGCGGAAGGTGCAGCACAGGTAGTTGGGCAGGCCCGCGACGGCCGCCTCCTTGGAGGAGACGCCCTGGTAGAGGACGCCGTTGTAGAGCGTGGGGGAACCGGTGACCACGGCCGCGAAGTGCTCGTCCAGCGTGGTCTTCCACACCAGGTCGCCGGTGGCGGCGTCGACGGCGAGCAGGTGCGCGCCCTGGCCGCCCTGCGGGCCGTTCTGGTCGCCGACGTAGATGCGGCCGCCGATCACCGTCGGGCTCGCCCGCACGATGCCGCCCTCGATGCCGTTCCACTCCGACACCTTGCGCGACCAGATGACCGCGCCGGTCTTGGCGTCGAGCTTGGAGAAGTAGCCGCCCCAGTCGGGGATGTAGACCGCGCCGTCGACCACGGCCGGGATCGCGGAGGTGTCGCCGTGCGTGGTGTAGGTCCACTTGACGGCGAGCTTGTCGGCGTTCGAGGGGCTGATCTTGCGCTCGAAGGGGTTGGACTTCGAGTTGAAGACGTTGTGGCCGCCCATCGCCCAGTCGGCGGGCGAGGGGAAGCTCGGGAAGGTCAGCCCCTGGAACGGCGTCTGCGCCTGGGGCTGGGGCTCGGCCTGGGCCCCGGGCGTCAGGACGCCCATCGCCAGCAGGAGCGCGCTCACGCCCACGGCGGCGCGCGTCAGCAGATTGCCTGGCAGCTTCACGAGGAGACCTCCTGTCGGCCGGCCGCCACGCCCGCGTCGGCGGGGGTGGCGTGCTCGGGGCTGAACTTGCCGATCTGGCGGAGCAGGGTCAGCTCGTCGCGAGCGCCCCAGTGCTCGGCGGCCTTGCCGTCCGCGATCCGGTAGAAGTGCAGGTGCTGCACCTTCACCTCGGCACCGGTCGGCGCGATGCCCATGAAGTCGCCGGTGTGGCGGCCGCTGAAGGTCACCCGGACGGCGAACTTGTCGCCCTCCGAGATGAAGTCGTCAACCTGCCACGTGGCCTCGGAGAACGCGTTACGCATGTAACGGGCCGTCGACAGGTAGCCCTCGGGGCCGCCCGCGACACCCGGCGACGCCTCGTGGTCGATGAAGTCGGGGGCGATGAACTGCTGCGCCGCCTCCTCGTCGAGCTCACCGAACACCCGGGCGATCCCGATGGCGATCTCGATGATCTCCTGCGTGGCAACCGGAGGCGCCTCCGCCAGAGGGGCCAGCATCTTGTCAACCTCGTCCGGCATGGTCAGCCTTTCTCAAGATGTGCGAGGTGCGTGAGTTAGTAGCCGAGCCCGGAGCCGCCGCTGATGGGCAGCAGCGCGCCGGTGATGAAGCTCGCCTCGTCGCTGGCCAGGAAGCGCACCGCGGGGGCGACCTCCTCCGGCCGGCCCGAACGGCGCAGCGCGGTGATGCTGTGCAGGTAGGCGCGGTGCTGCTCGGAGAGCCCCGAGACCATGTCGGTCTCGATGAGACCGGGCATGACCACGTTCACCGTGACCTTCCTGGGGCCCAGCTCCCAGGCGAGGGAGCGGGCGAAGCCGGCCATGGCCGCCTTGGAGGCCGAGTAGTTGGTCACGCCGGGCGAGCCCCAGAAGGCCGTGGTCGAGCCGACGAGGATGATCCGGCCCCAGCGGGCCTTGACCATGTCCGTCACCGCGCAGCGCGCGGCCCGTACGGCGCCCATCAGGTTGGTGTCGATGACGTCGGCGAAGTCCTTCTCCGACATGCCGAGGAAGAGGTTGTCCCTGGTGGTGCCGGCGTTGGCGACCAGGACCTGGACCGCGCCCTGCTGGGCCTTGACCTCCTCGAAGGCCGCCTCGACCGACGCGGTGTCGGTCACGTCGCACCGCACGCCGAACAGTCCCTCCGGCGGTTCGCCGGAGCGGTAGGTGACGGCGACCTTGTCCCCCGCCTCCTCGAACGCCCGCGCGATGGCGAGGCCGATGCCCCGGTTGCCACCGGTGACCAGTACGGAACGGCTCACTGAGCCCACACTCCCAACTGCTCGTCCAGAGCCTTGATTGCCGTTTGCGCGTCGGTGAAGTGAACGGCCCGCCAGCCCGCGGCCTCGGCGCCCTCGCAGTTCTTGGCGAGGTCGTCGACGAACAGGGACTGCGCCGCCGGGATGCCGGACCGCTCGACCGCGAGGTCGAAGATCTCCTTGGCGGGCTTGCGGTGGCCGACCTCGAAGGAGAGCACGACGTCGTCGAAGTACTCGGCCGGATCGACCATCCGGCGCCAGTGCTCGTCCCAGGCCGGGACCATGTTGGACAGCAGCCCGACGAACAGCCCGGCGGACCTGATCTCCCGCAGCCGGTCGGCCCACGCCCGGTTGACCTCCCTGCCGTCGAACCAGGCGTCGGCGAGCGTCGTCAGGTGCAGGTCGATGCCGTGGTCGGTGCGCAGCAGCTCGCCGATCCGGGCGAGCCACTCCTGTTCGGTGACCAGGGGCGTGTCGATGGGCAGCATGATGTCGTCGGTGCCGTAGGACGCGGTGACCTTGAGGATCGCGTCGATCAGCGGCTCCTGCCGGATGCCCTGGCTCTCGCAGAAGACGGCCAGGGTGTGGCTGATGGGCGGCGTCAGCACGCCGCCGAAGTCGGTCCACACGGCCAGAACGGGTTCGGTCATCGGGGCACCATCACCATCGTCGACTCGGCGATCGTGATCGCCTCCTGAATGAAGGCGACGTTCACCGTGACGGTGCCGTCGCCGGTTTCCGTACGGGTCGCCGCGGCCAGCACCGGCTGGTCCAGCTCCGCGAACCGTCCGAAGGATCCCGAGACCGTGACGGGCCAGGCGCCGGGGTCGCCGGTGGCGACGACGGCGAGCTGGCGGGCCGCCTCGGTCAGGGTCATGGCGGGCAGGTGGTCGTAGTCGTGGTCGAACAGGGCGCGGTTGCCGAACCTCGGGGTCACCCTGGCGGTCACCGCGGAGGGACCCCGCTCCACCTGCGAGATCACCACGTTCATCGGGCTCACCCTGCCGACCTCGTGCGGTTCGGCCTGGCGGGGGTCGGGCACGTCCTCGAGGTCCCCGGTGAGGGGCGCCGGAGTGCCGCGGAGCACGTTGCGCAGCGCCTCGTGCTCGGTGTGCGTGACGATCTGCACTTCCATGGTGTGCGTCCCGGCGGGGACGCCGCCGACGTAGAGGTCCTGGCGGACGGCGCCCTTGCGCACCTTGCCCGCCCTGACGCGGATGGTCTCGAAGCGGTTGTCGATCCGCAGTTCCCCCGGCCTGCGTCCCGCCTGCAGCACCGACGGTTCCGGAAGGTCCAGCGAGAACGAGTTCACCATCATCGTGGTGTCCGGCGGGAGCCCGAGGAGATGGGCGCCCGCGATGCCGGCCTGCCTGCCCGCCTCCAGGATGAGCAGCGGGTCGAACAGGGCCGGCCGCGCCAGATGATCGCTGTAGTAGCCGTGACTGAGCGGAAGCTGGGCCCCGGCCAGGAAGCGGGACTCCCCCGCCGGGACCAGGTCGGTCACGAAGACCTCCGCGACGGAGGCCCTGTGGACCAGGCGGCGTTCCACCGTACGGCCGAAGCTCAGCTCCTCCGACAGGGCGAGATCCTCGGCGGCCCCGGTGTTGACCGTCATCCGTACCTCCACAAAATGCCGGAATAAGTCGGGCATCACTGTGACACGACGCGATGAAATTGAAATAAAAACGCCATAAAATTGCGCCCGCCTACTACTTTCGATCCTCCGCCTTGCCCGTCATATCCAGCCGCCGTTAATGTCGACTTTCAGCGGAGTCCCGCATTCACGAAAGGAATCCATAATGACTCTGGACGTTCTGCAGGAAAAGATCCGCGGCATCATCTCGCAGGAGCTCGAATTGGAGGACGGCGAGCTCACCGCGGACGGTCACTTCATCGACGAATACGACGCCGACTCTCTTTCCCTCATCACGATCCTCGCTCGGATCGAGAAGGAGCTGGGCGTCGTGGTGCCGCAGGACGAGCTGCCGAACATGCCGAACCTCCAGGGCGTCTTCGACGTCGTGGGCAAGATCACCAGCCGGGAGTCCCAGGGTGTCTGAACGCCGCCGGGTGGTCATCACCGGCCTCGGGGCGGTGAGCAGCATCGGTATCGGGGTGGACGCCTTCATCGAGGGCATTCGCGAGGGGCGCAACGGCGCCTCTCCGATCGCCAGCTTCCCCACCGGTGGCTTCCCCTACGTGACGGCCGGTGAGGTGCACGACTTCGAGCCCGAGGCGATCCTCGAACGGCTCGACGTCGAGCGGTGGGGCCGCAGCAGCCTGTTCTCCGCGGCCGCCGCGCGGCTGGCCGTACAGGACTCCAAGCTGGACCCCGAGTTGCTGTCCGCCTCGCGGGCGGGCTCCATCATGGGGACCACCGCGGGCGAGGCGCAGGTGCTGCAGGCCGCGGTGGAGCAGTGGGTGGCGGACGGGCTGGACAACGTCGACGGGCGGCTCGCCGCCATGACGCCGGTCAGCCAGATCGCCAACTCCGTCAACCACGAGCTGCGGCTCACCGGCGACGCCCAGACGATCCCCACGGCGTGCTCGGCGAGCAACATGGCACTGGGCTACGCCTACGACCTCGTCCGCACCGGTGAGGCCGACTTCATGCTCGCCGGGGGCGCGGACGCGGTCAACCGGGCCTGCCACGCCGGCTTCTACCGGCTGGGCGCGCTGGCCGAGGACCTGTCCCGGCCGTTCGACGTCAACCGCTCCGGCATCCTCACCGGTGAGGGAGGGGCGGTCCTGCTCCTCGAACCGCTGGAGCACGCGCTCGCCCGGGGTGCCCGGATCTACGCCGAGGTGCTCGGCTACGGCGTGAACTGCGACGCCCGGCACATGGTCAACCCGGACGCGCCGAGCATCGCCGAGTGCATCCGCATCGCCCACCGCTACGCGGGGGTCAAGGCCGAGCAGATCGACTACATCTGCGCGCACGGCACCGGCACGCCGACCAACGACTACACCGAGGTCAGCGCGGTGCGCGAGGTGTTCGGCGAGCGGATCCCGCCGATCAGCTCGATCAAGTCCATGATCGGGCACACGATGGGCGCGGCGAGCGCGTTCGGCGCGATCGTCTGCGGCAAGGCGCTGGAGGACGGCTTCCTGCCCCCGACCGCGAACCTGGACACGCTCGACCCGGCGCTGGGCGACGGGCTCGACGTGGTGCCGGGCAAGGCGCGTCCCGCGACCTTGAACATCGTGCAGAACCAGGGTCTCGCGTTCGGCGGGAACAACGTCGTTACGATCTTCGGGAGGGTGGCGTGACGACAACCGTCGCCGTCAGGCCTTTGACGATCACGGCCTGCGGGGTCGTCTCCCCCGCGGGCCTGGGCCTGGGCGCGCTTGAGGCCGCCCTGCGTTCCGGTGTGGACGGCTACACCGGGCCGGAGCGCGCCTTCGAGGAGGCGCTGGACGGCTACCCGCCGCGGCCGCTGTGGGCGGTTCCCGATCTCAAGATCGCCGAGCACCTGGGCCGCAAGGGCCTGCGCCACATCGACCGCTTCACCATGCTCGGTCTCATCGCCTGCAAGCTGGCCCTGGACGAGACCGGCGAGGCCCTCAGCGACGAGGACCGCGCCTCGACCGGGGTCGTCATGGCGACCAACACCGGCAGCCTGGTCAGCATGCTGGAGGTGGGCCGCGACACCCTGCTGCAGGAGAAGCCCTACCTCGTCAACCCCGCCAGGTTCCCCAACGTCGTCACCAACGCCTGCACCGGCCAGATCGCGATCCGCAACTCCCTCACCGGGGTGAACGTGGTCGTCTCCGGCGGCCAGGCGGCCGGCCTCGCGGCCGTGCGCTTCGCGCGCACCGCGATCGGTGACGAGCGCTCCCGCAGGCTTCTCGTCGGAGGCGTCGAGGAACTGTCCGAGGTGGCCGCGTGGGGCTGGCACAAGTCCGGCGCGCTGCACGACGACGCGCCGGTCGGCGAGGGGTCCGCGGTCTTCCTCGTCGAGGACGCCGGGACCGCGTCGGCCGCGGGGCGGACCGGGCTCGCCGACCTGCTCGCCTGCGAGGTCGGCTACTACGGGGCCGGGGACGCCGAATGGCGCACCAAGGGTCTGCGCTCCTGCATCGAGCGCGCCCTGGAGCGCAGCGGGATCACCGCCGACGACATCGACGTCGTCTCCCTGGGCGCGACGAACCACCGGCGCCTGGAGGACCTCGAGGAGCGGGTGATCGAGGAGGTGCTCGACCGTCCCGTGCCCCGGGTGCGCGTCTCGGAGGTGCTGGGCGAGCTGTACAGCGCGAGCGTGCCGCTGCAGGTCGCGGCGGTCCTGGCGCTGTGGCGCGAGCCCGCGGAGCACGCCCGCACGGCGCTGGTGACCTCGATCGGCGGTGACGGCAACGCGGGCTGCCTGGTGGTGCGCGAATGCCGATGAACCAGGGGTGCGTCGGCAAGGTCTACCCGCCGACCGCCCCGTACGAGGTGGGCAGGGAGAAGATCCGGGAGTTCGCCGCCGCGGTCCGCGAGGGCGGCGCCGCCTGCTGGGACGTCGAGGCGGCGCGGGCCCTGGGCTACCCGGACCTGGTCGCGCCACCGAGCTTTCCCATGGTGATGACCCTGGAGGCCGAGCACGACGCCGTGCACGACCCGGAGCTCGGCGCGGCGGACCAGGAGCGCTTCGTCCACCGCGAGCAGCGCTTCGCCTACAGCAGGCCCATCCACGCCGGAGACGTCCTCACGGTGACGGTACGGCTGGCGGGCATCGACTCGATCGGCGACAACGACGTCGTCAACTACGAGAGCACGATCACCGACGCCGTGGGCGAGCACGTCTGCACCGCGAGGTCGACGTTCGTGATCTTCGGCCAGAGCGGGAGGGATGACGCCTCATGACGGTCGAGACGGCGTCACCGCCGCGCTTCGAGGAGATCGAGCCGGGGTACCGGCTGCCCGGCCGTACCTTCAGGATCGAGCGCAAGGACCTCGTCAGGTACGGCGGGGCCGCCTGCGACTACAACACCATCCACTGGGACGACCGGACGGCCGAGGCGATGGGGCTGCCGAGCCCGATCGCGCACGGCATGTTCACCATGGGCCTGGCGCTCGGCGTGCTGACGGACTGGGCCGGCGACCCGGGGGCGGTGGTCGACTTCGGCGGCCGCTTTCCCAGGCTCGTCCCCGTGCCGAACGACGGCGTGGGCGTCGAGCTGGTCGTCGAGGCGACGGTGATGGAGAAGCTGGAGTCGCCCAAGGTCCGGCTCAGCGTGGCCGTACGGTGTGGCGGGAACAAGGTGCTCACCATGCCGCGGACCATTGTGGCGCTGCGATAGACCCCGCCTCCTTCCGGCAAGGGCGTCCGGAAGGAGGCGGGGTCTCGTCAACTCACGGAACTCACGGTCACCTCGCGGTGGCCAGGATCTCGTGGTGGAGCCGCTGCAGCTCGGCGGACGGCTCCAGCCCGAGCTCCTCGTGGAGGACCTTGCGCAGGTCGCGAAAGGCGAGCAGGGCCTCGCCCCTGCGGCCCGACAGGTGCAGTGCCTCGATGAGCCGGGCATGGAACCACTCGTTGAGCAGGTTGGTGGCGACCAGCCCGCGCAGGTCGGGGATGAGCTCTCGGTGCAGGCCGAGGCTCATGTCCGCCTCGACCCACATCTCCATCGCCCTGATCCGCGTCTCCTCCAGGTGCGCCACGTGCCGGGAGAGGACGGGGCCGAGCTGCACGTTGGTCAGCGGCGCGCCGCGCCACAGGCCGAGCGCCTCCCGCAGGTGCCGTGCGGCCTCGTCCGTGTGGCCGCGGACGAGCGCGGAACGGCCGTCGGCGACCAGCCGCTGGAAGTGCCGGACGTCCACCTGCTCCTCCGTCACCCGGAGCTGGTAGCCGGTCGTCTCGGTGACCAGCAGGTCGGCGATCTCCGGCTTCCCGCTCTCCTTGGCCATCATCTGGCGCAGGTGGTACACGTGGGTGCGGATCGTCGCGACCACCGTCTTCGGCGGCGCCCCGTCCCACAGCTCCTCCGCCAGCATGTCGATGTCGACCACCTGATTGGGCCGCAGCAGGAGCAGGGCGAGGAGCTGACGGACCTTCGGTCCCCTCGGAACCCAGACCCCCTGGTCGGACCGTAGCTCGAAAGAACCCAGCACGCTGAAGTTGATCATGTTCTCTCCCCCCCAGGGAAATGACCTGACGGAGGAGAGTCTGCATATGTCATAGCAAGTAGTGGTACTGCGCTAAAGACACATGGGATGTCACTTAAGAGACATGGCCCACCCAGCAGGAGCACGTCGGCCGCGCATCGGCGCCTCCGGCCGGGCCGCGTGATTTTCGTCTCCCTTCCCCTTCCACGCAACCACCCTCACACCGAGGAGGTCGAGGTGCCGCTGAATCCGGCCTTCGCCGGCCGGGTCTACCCGGCCACCGCCCCCTACCGGATCGGCCGCGAGAAGATCCGCGAGTTCGCCGAGGCGATCGGCGACACGAGCGACGAGCGGACCGCTCCCCCGACGTTCGCCATCGCGCTCACGCTGCGCGCCGAGGTGGCGGTCGTCAGCGACCCCGAGCTGGGACTCGACATGACGCGGCTGCTCCACCGCGACCAGCGGTTCGACCACCGGCGTCCCATCCGGGACGGCGACGAGCTGACCGTGACGGTCACCGTCGCCGAGGTCGGCCGCGTCGGGGACACCGACGTCGTCACCCTCAACAGTGCCCTGCACACGGTCGCGGGCGAGCACGTGTGCACGACCACCTCCACACTGATTGCGCAGAGCGATGACTGAACCGCGTTATGACGAGATCGCGCCGGGGACCAAGCTGCCCCGGCTGACCCATGTGATCCGCCGGGGCGACCTGGTGCGCTACGCCGGCGCGTCCGGCGACTTCAACCCCATCCACTGGAGCGAGCGCGCGGCCGCCGAGGCCGGGCTGCCCACGACCATCGCGCACGGCATGCTCACCCTGGGCGTCGCCATGCGGCTGGTCACCGAGTGGGCCGGGCGGGAGGCCGTGCTGGAGTGCGGCGGCCGATTCGCCAGGCCCGTCGTCGTGCCGGACGACGAGGCGGGCGTCGAACTCGTCGTGGACGGCGTGGTCGCGGAGAAGCTGGACGGCTCGCGCGTGCGGGTCGACCTGACCGTCCGCTGCGGCGGCGAGAAGGTACTGGCCCGCCCCCGCGCCGTCGTCGCGCTCGCCTGATCCGTCCGGATCCGTTCACGCAAACCAGCAGACCAACTGAGAGGACCTACACGATGCGGACCTTCGTGGGCGCCTACTCCTGGACCGAGGTCCCCGCGCGGGGCGTCACCGTCGTCGAGGCGGGCGCGGTCTCGGGCACCTTCACCGACATCGTCAACCCGTTCCACCTGGCGTTCTCACCGTCGGGCCGGACCCTGTACGTCGCGAGCAACGCCCCCGAGGGACGGGTGTTCGCGCTGAGCGTCGGGGACGACGGCTCGCTGACCCCGCTGAACGACCAGTCCGCCGAGGGCGCGGGCACGATTCACGTTCTCGTCCACGGCGGCCACCTCTACGCGACGAACCACGACTCCGGGGAGGTCGTCGTCTTCCCGGTCAACCCGGACGAGAGCCTCGGCCCGGTGACGCAGTCGGTCAAGCACCTCGGCTCCGGCCCCGACACGCTGAGCCAGCTCGGCCCGCACCCGCACATGACGGTCCCCGACCCCACGGGCACACGCGTGCTCGTGCCGGACAAGGGCAACGACCAGGTCTACGTCTACCGCCTCGACGAGGGCCGGCTGGTCCCGCACAGCCAGGTCCACCTCGGCGCGGGCACCGGGCCGAGGCAGCTGGTCTTCCACCCGGACGGCCGGCACCTCTACGTGATCAACGAGCTGGTCTCGTCGGTCACGGTCTGCGGCTACGACCCGTCGACCGGGACCCTGTGGACGCTGGGCACCGCCCCCACCCTCCCCGAGGGCGCCGACGGCTGGAACGCCCCCTCGGGGATCACTCTGTCGGCGGACGGCCGGTTCGCCCACGTCGGCAACCGCGGCCACGAGAGCCTCACCGTGCTCCAGGTGCGCAAGGACGGCGCGCACCTCGAACCGGTCGGCACGCTCAGGCTCTCCGAGGAGGCGCTCAGCACGATGCCGTGGGACCTCGTCCTGGACCCCTCCGGCACGCTGCTGTATCTCGCCAACCAGACGGCGGGGACGCTGGTCACGTTCGCCGTCGACGCGGAGACCGGCCTGCTCTCACCGACCGGCGCCTCGGTCGAGATCCCGGGCGCCGCCTGCGTGCTGCTCGGCTGATCCCGCGAACCGCGCGTCCGCGCACAGAGGCGCCCCGGAGACCGTCGGTCTCCGGGGCGCCTCGTCAATCCTCCATGTAGTTGCCGAACAGCCGCGTGGTCTCCGCCTCCTGCGCGATGCGCCGGATCGAGGAGACCACGGCGTCGCCGATCGCGGTCCAGATCACCACGGCCTCGGCCATGCTGTCGAGGTCGGGCCTTCTCATGATCGTCTCGATCTCCAGCCCCGCCAGCCGCCCGACCGTGTCGGCGTACTCGTCGAGCAGCGAGAAGTAGTCGTCCTGCCGCAGGCGGTGCATGGTGGCCAGCGCCTCGGCCAGGGTCTGCCGGGCCGGGTTGCGCGGCCCGACCTGCCAGCCGCGCTTGGCGAGGAGTTCGGCCACCTGGCGGTTCGCCTCGGCCCACGCCTCGTCCTCGACGTGCTCGCGCCGGGTGGTCAGGGCGTACTGCGCCTTGCCGAGCGCGCTGAGGCCGTTCATCTGCGAGTCCATGAGGAGGAGGACGTCACGGGCCGCGGCGATGCTCAGCCCGCCGACCTCGACGAGCGCTCTGGCCAGCTTCAGCCTGCGCAGGTGGCTCTCCTCGTACTGAGCCTGGTTGGGGCTGGTCCGCTCCCCTGGCGGCAGCAGCCCTTCCCGCATGTAGTACTTGATCGTCGGGATCGGCACCCCGCTGCGACGGCTCAGCTCCGCGATTCGCATACCTGTCCTCCTCCCTTGCGAAACGCCCCCTGTGATCAGGGGGAACGGCCCTATGTGACACGAGTCGATTCAGGATAGACAGCGAGCCTTCCGCTATCCACTTTCAACCGTCCTGAGCGACTGCGCCTCCCTGACCGGCACCACGAGGGCCGGGGGCCGGGAGGGCGTCAGCAGGGCCGCGACGGCGCCGAGGGCGAGGATGACCGTGCCCGCCCACAGCGCGGGCCGCAGGCCGGCCACGAAGGCCTCGGAGTCCGCGTAGCCGCCGGTGGCGGCGAACAGCCCCGACAGTACGGCGATGCCCATGACCACGCCGACCTGCCGCATCGAGCTGTTGACCCCGGAGGCCACGCCCTCCTCGGCCACGGAGACGAAGTCGAGCGTCTGGCGGGCGCTGAGCGCGAAGAACAGGCCCATGCCCAGCCCCGCGACCACCATCGCGGGCAGCAGCACGAGGTAGGAGACCGTCGGGGAGACGGTCAGCGCGAACCAGGCCAGCGCGCCGCCCTGCAGGAGCGCGCCCGCGACCATGAGCCGCCTGACGCCGAGCCGCTCGCCGAACATGCCCGCGAGCGGGGCGACGAGCACCGGCATCATGGTCCACGGCAGCGTGCGCAGCCCCGCGCCGGCCGGCGAGAAGTTCAGCACGTGCTGCAGGAACTGGGTCAGCAGGAAGACCGCGCCGAACATGCCGCCCTGGACGAGCAGCGCGACCAGGTTGGAGAGGGTGAACCCGCGGCTGCGGAACAGTCGGGGCGGGACCACCGGGTTGGCGACCGTACGCTCCCAGAACACGAACCACACCAGCAGCGCGGCCCCGGCCACGACGGGGGCGATCACCTGAAGGTTCCCCCAGCCGAGTGAGGTGCTGCGCACCATGCCGTAGACGACGCCCAGGAGCCCGAGCGTGACCAGGGCGGTGCCCCGGACGTCGAGGCGGCTGTAGGGGCCGTGGCTCTCCCGCAGGAAGCGGAAGGCCAGGGGCACCAGGATCAGCCCGATGGGGACGTTGATCCAGAAGACCCAGTGCCAGTCGCCGAGCTCGACGATGGCGCCGCCGATCCACGGGCCGATGGCGATGGCCAGCCCGCTCATGCCGCTGAGCCCGGCGATCGCCATGCCCCTGCGCTCCTGAGCGACGGACTGGACCACGAGGGTCAGCGCCAGCGGGAAGATGACCGAGGCCCCGACGCCCTGGACCGCACGGGCCAGGACGAGGAACCCCGCGGAGGTGGCCAGGGCCGCGGCCGCCGAGGCGACGGTGAACAGGGCCACCCCGCCGACGAAGACCCTGCGCCGGCCGAAGCGGTCACCGAGGATCGCGGCGGTGAGCAGGAAGATCGCGTAGGTCAGTGTGTAGGCGTTCACCGTCCACTCGAGGCTCTCCAGGGACGCACTGAACCGGTCACGAATAGTTGGCAACGCGGTGGTGACGACGAGGTTGTCCATCGACGCCATGAAGGCCGCAACCCCGGTGATCAGGAACGTGGGCAGGCCGCCGCCTCGCACATTCACAAGACGCCTCCATTCAAGGACCTTGCGAAGACTCATACGGATAGTAGATATTATCACTATCGGGTTTTTATCGATAGTAGTGATATCCACTATCCACTGGCGCCCATCGGGAGGGGAATGATGTTCTCCGCGCTTGGCAGGTTCGCCGCGAGACGCCGACTATGGGTCGTCATCGGCACGTTGCTCTTCACGGTCGTGGCCGGCGGCTGGGGGTCGGGCGTACTGAGCAGGCTCGGCGGCGGCGCGGGCTTCGACGACCCGGGAAGCGAGTCGGTGCACGCGGACGAGATCGTCGCGGGCCCCCTCGGCCGCTACGCGAACGACATCGTCGCTCTCTACGAGAGCCCGGACAAGACCGTCGACGACCCCGCCTTCGCGGGCCCCCTCCAGAGCGCTCTGGCGGCGGTGCCCCGCGACAACATCGTGCGCCTGGAGTCCTACTGGACGACCAAGTCACCGGACTTCGTCTCCAAGGACAAGCACGCCACCTACGTCACGATCCAGCTCAACGCGAGCGTCGACCAGCAGCGCGTGCTGCAACTGCGCGCGATCCAGGACAAGCTCAAGGTGAGCGGCCTGACGGTCCGCTACGGCGGGCTGACCTCGATGACCGACCAGGTGAACCGGCAGACGCTGCGCGACCTGCTGTTCGCCGAGGCTCTGTCCATCCCGCTCCTGCTGATCCTGCTGGTGTTCATCTTCCGCAGCCTCGTCGCGGCGGCGCTGCCGCTGCTCATCGGCTTCAGCGCGGCGTTCGGCTCGTTCGCGGTGCTGCGCTTCGTCACCCTCTTCACCGACATCTCGACGTTCGCGATCCAGGTGATCAGCATCCTGGGGCTCGGCCTGGCCATCGACTACGCGCTGCTCATGGTCAACCGGTTCCGCGAGGAGATGCGCGCCGGCCACTCGGTCGACGAGGCCGTACGGCGCACCATGGTCACCGCGGGCCGCACCATCGCCTTCTCCGGCCTGATCGTCGCCATGTCCTTCGCCGGACTGACGGTCTTCCCCTCCCGGTTCCTGCTCTCGATGGGCTACGCGGGCGCGGGCGTCACGCTGCTGGCGGTGCTGGCCACGCTCACCGTGCTGCCAGCCGTGCTCCGCTACGCCGGCCCCCGGGTCAACTCCCGCAGGGAGCGCCAGGGCCGGAACCTGACCGCCCCGATCACCGAGGGCCGCTGGTACCGTCTCGCGCACGCCGTCATGCGGCGCCCGCTGGCCGTCACCGCCGTCATCGTCGTGGTGCTGGTCGGCCTGGGCCTGCCCTTCCTCGGCGTCAACTGGGCCCGGCCCGGCGACTGGGTGCTGCCCGCCCAGGCGGACGCCCGCCTGGTGACCCAGAGGCTGGCCGCCGACTTCTCGCACGACCCCGCCAAGCTGGTGACCTCCGTCGTCGAGGGCAAGGCGGACGCCGCCGCCCTGGACGCCTACGCCCGCAGGCTGGACGCGGTCCCCGGAGTCGACAGCGTCCGGGTCACCGGTACCTCCGGCGACCAGGCCCGGCTCTCCCTCGGCTACTCCAGCGACGCGATGTCGCGGGAGGCCCGCCGGATGGTCGAGCAGGTGCGCGCGGTCCCGGCCCCGCCGGGCACCAAGGCGTCGTTCACCGGCATGCCCGCCTCGCGCGTCGACATCGTCGACATGGTCACCTCGCGGATGCCGTGGATGGCGCTGTTCGTCGCGGTGGTCTCGTTCGTGGTGCTGTTCCTGGCCTTCGGCTCCGTGGTGCTGCCGCTGAAGTCGGTGCTGCTGAACCTGCTGTCGCTGTCGGCCTCGTTCGGCGCCATCAAACTGATCTTCCAGGACGGCTGGCTCTCCGGGTTGCTGAACTTCGTGCCGGTCGGCGCGATCGACGTCAACTTCCCCGTCCTGATCGTGGCCATCGCCTTCGGTCTGGCGATGGACTACGAGGTCTTCCTGCTGTCGCGGATCCGCGAGGAGATGGAGCGGACCGGCGACCCGGTCGAGTCGATCGCCGTGGGCGTCCAGCACACGGCGCGGATCATCACCAGCGCCGCCCTGCTGCTGGTCGTCGTGGTCGGCGGCTTCGTGATCTCCGGCATCACCTTCATGAAGATGGCCGGTGTCGGCCTGATCATCGCGGTCGTGGTGGACGTGACGATCGTGCGCGGGCTGCTCGTGCCCGCGACCATGCGTCTGCTCGGCGCGTCCGCCTGGTGGGCCCCGGCTCCGCTCAAGCGGCTGTGGAACAGGTACGGCGTGCGCGAGACGAGCGGCGCCGGCGACATCGACATGACCCCCAAACCAGCAGGAGTGTGACCGATGGAATATCGCGTGCTCGGCCGTACCGGCCTGAAGGTGAGCAAGATCTGCCTGGGCGGCATGATGTTCGGCGCCTGGGGCAACTCCGACCACGAGGACTCCGCCAAGGTCATCGGCCAGGCGCTCGACGCCGGGGTCAACTTCGTCGACACCTCCGACAACTACTCGGCGGGCGAGTCCGAGGAGATCATCGGCAAGGCCCTGGCGGGCATGGGCGTGCGGGACAGGGTCGTGCTCGCCACCAAGTGCCACATGCCCATGGGCGAGGACCCGAACTCGCGCGGCAACTCCCGGCGGTGGATCTTCCAGGAGGTCGAGAACAGCCTGCGCCGGCTCGGCACCGACTGGATCGACCTCTACCAGATCCACCGTCCCGACCTCGTCACCGACATCGACGAGACCCTCGGCGCGCTCACCGACCTGGTGCGGGCCGGGAAGATCCGCTACTTCGGCACCTCGACCTTCCCTGCCCACCTGCTCGTCGAGGCCCACTGGACGTCGCAGGTGCGCGCCCGGGAGCGCTTCGTCTGCGAGCAGGCGCCGTACTCGGTGCTGGTGCGCGGTGTCGAGGCGGACGTGCTGCCGGTGTGCGAGAAGTACGGGACCGGGGTGATCACCTGGAGCCCGCTGGCCGGGGGCTGGCTGAGCGGGACCTACCGCAAGGGCAGGGAACTGCCGTTCACCATCCGCAGTTTCGTGCTGCCCGAGCGGTACGACATGGCCCTGGTCGAGAACCAGCGCAAGCTGGAGGCGGTCGAGGCGCTCGCCAACCTCGCCGAGCAGACGGGGATCACGCTGATCGAGCTCTCGCTCGCCTTCGTGCTCCAGCACCCCGCGGTCACCTCTGTGATCATCGGTCCCCGCACGTCGGATCATCTGGAGAGTCAGCTGAGCGCCGCCTCGGTGAAGCTGGAGGCGGGGGTGCTCGACGAGATCGACCACATCGTGCCGCCGGGCGTCACGCTGAATCCGCACGACGCGGGCTGGCGGCATCCGGCCCTGGAGGACCAGGCCAGACGGCGTCGTTGAAAATTCATTAAACTAATGAGCGGGGAGCGGTGGAATACTCCCCGAACACACGGCATCGCAGCCCGGACGGCCGTCCGCATTTAAAATATGAGCCCTCCTATATGTTTTGCGGGCGGCCACACAGGTTGTCGACACGAACAGTGAGAGTCCAAATACAGTTGATCATTTGTTTTTAGGGTGTCACTAACGTTGCACCGGATACGCCTTGCCTAGATAATGATGAGAGTGGGACCTGCTGCGCTGGCGTTCGGGGGAACATAACCGGCGATGCATTCCATGGTTCGCTTACTTCACCGCCAACCAGACCAGCCATAGCGAAGCGGTCCGATCAAGCTCGAAGTTCGTCCATTGAAATGCACGGGGATGACATGCAAGGGACCAGTATCGGCGCACTTCTAACACCTCACCAACGATTCACGTTAAACAGTTCAGCAATACTTGAAGCCTACGAAAGTCGGCTTCGGGCACTGGCCAGCCCGCTGGTCAGAACCTCCGAAACCTGGGAGGAATCCCGGCTGCAGGCCCAGCTCATACTCGCCGAGTGCGCCGAGAGCCTGCGGCCGGCCGGAAGGCGGGGACACCCGCAGTTCGCCGACCTGCCCGCGCACGCCACCGGTCATCTCGACCCGCTGGATGCCGCGCTCGGCTGGTCGGAGCTGTTCGACGCGGTCTGCGACCACCTGCCCGCGATCGTGCACGGCCACCCCGACGAGGCGGAGTTGCAGAAGGCGTTCCTGACGACGCTCAACAGGGGCATTCTCGCGCTCTCCCACGTCCTGTCGGCCAAGCAGGACATCATGGCGCTCGACCGCATCCACGAGACGCAGCTCGACGATCGCCACCGCCTGGCACGCGAGATCCACGACTGGGTCGGCAGCAGCGTCAGCATGGCGCTCCTCCACCTCGACCTGCTCGAGAACAACCAGCGGCCCACCGGCGGCACGGAAGTGGAGATCAGGAACATCCGCCGCGCGCTCTTCGAGATCTCGGAGGGTGCCCGGAGACTGGTCTCCGGGCTGCGCTGGCGCGTTCCAGAGCCTCCCCTCGAGGTGGCCCTGAAGGAGTTCGCCCACACCGCCGCCCCGCCGGACACCACCGTGGACATCGCCGTCCACGGAGACGAGCGGCTGCTGCCCGAGCACTACAAGAGCGAGATCTTCGCGGTGATCCGCGAGGGCATGCGCAACGCCTTCGCGCACTCGAAGGCCAAGAACGTGGTCACCCGCGTCGACATCGTCTCGGGAGACCTCCTCGCGACCGTCGACGACGACGGCACCGGGCTCATTCTCGCCGGAAAGGAGAACAGCGCCGGACTCTCCTCCATGAGGGAACGCATCGAGCTACTCCACGGGGTGTTCCACCTCGCCAGCCGCCTGTCCGCCGGCACGCGGCTCCGGATCTGGGTCCCGCTTCCAGGAGCGTTGTCATGCCGGAATCAAACGATCGTATCCGGATCGTCGTCGCCGACGATCACACCCTGTTCCGAGACGCCCTCTGCCAGGTGCTGAGGGCCGAGGACGACTTCCACGTCGTGGGAGACGCCTCGGACGGGCCCGCCGTGCTGTCGCTCGCCGCCCGCACCAAGCCGGACATCGTGCTGCTCGACGTGGAGATGCCGAACCATCATCCGGCGCACACCCTGCCCCGGCTCCTGGAGATCTCACCGCCGCCCAAGGTGATCATCCTGAGCATGCACGACGACCCTCAGCTCGTGCAGGACCTGCTCGGCGCGGGGGCCCACGGCTACCTGCACAAGGCCATCCGCAGCCAGGAGTTGCTCCTGGCCATCCGCAGTGTCCACGCGGGCTGTCACGGGGTCACGGTCCTGGTCTCGCAGGCGATCGCCCCGCCCCCACGCCCCGCTTCCCAGGGGGTTCTCACCGAGCGCGAGCAGGAGGTTCTGGCACTGGTGGCCAACGCTCTCAGCAACCGGCAGATCGCCGTCCAGCTGGCGATCACCGAGGGGACCGTCAAGCGGCACCTGCGCAACATCTTCGGCAAGCTGTCGGCGGTCTCCCGGATCGACGCGGTCAACAAGGCCGTCGTGGCCGCGCCGAGTTACCCGCTGATCCGCCCGCCCCAGGGGCAGCCTCCCCTTGCCAGCACGAAGTAGATAATGGATCGTTGTACTATCGATACCTGACTATCTATTTCATGGGAGACGCCGTGACGCGAACTCTCCGTGCCGTGCTGGGCTGGCACCGTCCGCTGGTCCTGTTCAGCGCCGCGCTGGCCTGCCTGGCCGTACTGTGCCTGGCCGGAATGGCCCTCGACGAGCGCATGCTCGACGGCTCGTCCGTCTGGCTCAAACCGCTCAAGTTCTCCCTCTCCTTCATGATCTACGGTCTGACCCTGGCCTGGCTTCTCCCGATGCTGCGCCGGACGCCGGACCTGGCCCGGAAGGTGGGGACCGTGATCGCCTCGCTCAGCACGATCGGGGTCGGCCTGATCACCTTTCAGGCCGCCCGGGGCAGGCACAGCCACTTCAACGTCAGCACCCCCCAGGACGCCGCCATCTTCGGCATCATGGGGACGCTCGTGACGCTGCTGGCGGTCATCACCATGATCGTCGCCGTGCTGGCGCTGAGCCAGCGGGGCGGCGACCGGGTCACCACGGCCGCGCTGCGCTTCGGGCTCCTGATCTGCGTGATGGGCATGATGGTGGCCTACTACATGGTGGGGGGCAGCGGGCGCGCCGAGGCCGCGGCCAGCGGAAGTCCGGCCGGGGGCGCGCACAGCGTCGGCGTCGCCGACGGCGGCCCCGGCATGCCGATCACCGGGTGGAGCACCACGGGAGGCGACATGCGCGCCCCGCACGCCGTGGGACTGCACGGCCTGCAGGCGATCCCGCTGTTCGCGCTCCTGCTGGCCGCGCTCGCCAGGCGCGTTCCCGCGCTGCGCGACGAGCGGGTCAAGCTCGGTCTGGTGTGGGTGGCCGGGCTGGGCTACGCCGGGCTCGTCGTGCTGCTGACCTGGCAGGCCCGCCGGGCGCAACCGCTGATCTATCCCGACTCGCTCACCCTGAGCGCGCTGGGCGGCCTGCTCGGCGCCACGGTGATCGCCGCGGGACTGGTCATCGCGTTCGGCCGGCGCCTGCCGCTGCGCGGCCCGGCCGTCACCGAAGGCGTGTCATGACGGTCGACACGCTCTTCGACGTCACCTTCCCGCTGGTCGTCCCGTTCTGGGCACTGATGATCATTGCCCCGACCTGGTCGGTCACGCACCGGATCAGTTCCTCGCCCCTGATCGTCCTGCCGCCGCTGGCGGTCTACCTCGTGCTGGTCGTCCCGCGCTTCTCCGCGCTCTGGGCGGTGGTCAGCACGACCGACCTGGACCTGATCACCGCGTTCTTCGGTCAGCGGGCGGGCGCGGCCATCCTGTGGGCGCACGTGATCGCCTTCGACCTGTTCGTCGGCCGCTGGATGTATCTCGACTCCCGCGAGCGCCGGGTCCACCCCCTGCTGATGGGGCCCGTCCTGCTGCTGACGATCCTGCTGTCCCCCATCGGGCTGATGGTCTACCTGGTGATCCGCTACGCCGTGGGACGTCCGGCTCCGGACGCCGCCGGCGAGAGGCGCCCACCCGTGACGTCCAAGGCGGGATGAGACGGACCGTCCGGTCCCGGCGAACCCGGCGAACCCGGCGACGCCGGGCCCCGGCACCCCCTCGGACACAGCCGGGCCGCGCCGGACGGCGGTCACGGTGACCCGGAACAGAAAGAGCCCAGACCGGAACGGTCTGGGCTCTTGCTCGGTGCGCCGCCAGGGACTCGAACCCCGGACCCGCTGATTAAGAGTCAGCTGCTCTAACCAACTGAGCTAGCGGCGCCTGCGATGGGATAACTCTAGCAGTCGCCGGGACGGCGACGCACATCGGAAACCGGGGCCGCGTCCCGCGGAGACTCCCTGCGGAGGACCCGTAGAAAAGGCTGGAGAAAAGACTCGGGGCCGGACAGTCCCCCAACTGTCCGGCCCCGGCCTCTTCGCGGACCCTTCCGTCGCCTCCCCCAAGACTCCGGAGATCCGCTCCGGGACGCGATCCCCCTCGCGTCCTGTATCCGGTGAAAAGTCCCTGCTATGCTCCCCCCGGGCTTCGCAGAACCCCTTGACCTGCTTCAACAGTACAGAAGCGAACGTAACAAGCACGTCATCCCAGGGTTGATTTTGGGCCTACAGCCGGAGATGACCCGGTATCACCGGCAAGGCCCTCCGAGCCTCCGCCCGGCGGCGTGACCGATCCGCCGGGGAGGCACGACGGGTCACTCGGGAAGCTCCAGCCTCACCTCGGTCTTCTCCCGCAGCGCCCGGCTCACCGTGCAGTATTTCTCCTCGACCCGCCGGGCCACCGCGCGGAAGACCTCGTCGGCCTTCTCGTCACCCTCGGGGAGCTCCACGTCGTAGGTGACGGTGATCGGGCCGAGCAGCGTCGGCTCGATCTTCTCCGCCTGGACGGTCATCGCCAGGCGGACCAGCCGGTGACCGCGCTTGGCGGTGAGGGGCTCCACGGTGACGATGTTGCAGCCGCCGAGGGCCGCCAGGAGCAGCTCGACCGGGGTGAACACCCCCTGCTCGTCACCGCCGCCCATGGCGACCTCGGCCCCTCGGTCGTTGCGCGCCACGAACCCGTCGTCGGTCCGCTCGACGTTCACCAGCGCCATGACACCCCTCTCCCGTCTCTGCCGCTCAGCCTACCCAAGCGATCAGGGCGGGCAGCGGCCCCGGGCCCGCTCGTGGATCTCCTCGTCCACCGCGTCACGGCGGCGAAGATCCACGAGCGGAACCCAGGGCCTGTCCTGTGGATCTTTTCGCCCACTGCGGTCACGGCGAAGTTCCACAGAACAGGCCCTAGGCGTCGGGGTGTTTCGACAGGTATTCGATGTAGAACGGCCGGAGCGCGTCGCCGAGCTGTCCCTCTCCCGAGGCCATCGCATCGCTGAGCAGGGCCGAGACACGGCTCAGGTCATTGGCCGTCTCGTCCTCGTTCCCGGTGGACGCCTCGGCGGCCGGGATCACTTTGAGCAGCTCCCACAGGAAGGCGAAGTCCCCGTGGCGCACGGCGTAGCGGACCGAACGATCATGTAGTTCCTGGGCCGACAGCGCCTCAAGCTGGTCCGTTTCCAACTGCCCCACCTCCTCACGCCCCTTCTGCCCCCGTAGAACCGCGATCATGCATGTTCGCCCGCCCGAGCGGCCGGGCACGCGTGTCAGCCGCCCAGGCGGACGATCATCTTGCCGGTGTTGGCGCCGCGCAGCATGTCGATGAAGGCGGCCGGGGCGTTCTCCAGGCCGTCGACCACCGTCTCCTCGAAGGTGATCCTGCCCTCGCGCAGCCAGCCGGCGACCTCGGCGGTCGCGGCGCCCAAGCGGTCGAAGTGGTCGCTCACGATGAAACCGCGCAGGGTGAGCCGCTTGCCGACCGCCAGGAAGAGGTTGCGCGGGCCCTCGGGCGGCTCGGTCGCGTTGTAGGCGGAGATCGCGCCGCACATCGCGGTCCTGCCGTACGGCCTGAACGCCCCGAGCGCCGCCTCCAGGTGGTCGCCGCCGACGTTGTCGAAGTAGACGTCGATCCCGTCCGGGGCCGCCTGGGCGAGCAGGTCGGCGACCGGACCCCTGCGGTAGTTGAAGGCGGCGTGGAAGCCGAGCTTTCCGGTCAGATAGGCGACCTTCTCGTCCGTGCCCGCGCTGCCCACGACCCGGGAGGCGCCCTTCAGCCTGGCGATCTGCCCGGCCAGGCTGCCCACCGCCCCGGCCGCGCCGGAGACGAAGACCACGTCGCCCTCCTTGAGGCCGGCGATGTCGAGCAGGCCGACGTAGGCGGTGAGTCCGGGCATGCCGAGCACCCCGAGATAGGCCGACAGCGGGATGCCGGGGATCTCCTCGACGCGGCGGCCCTGCCCCGGGCCGAGAAGGGCGTGGTCGCGCCAGCCGTAGGAGTGCAGGACGAAGTCGCCGGGCGCGAAGCCGGGCGCGCGCGACTCGACGACCTCGCCGACCGCGCCGCCGTCGAGGGGGCGGCCGAGCTCGAACGGCGGGGTGTAGGACTTGACGTCGTTCATCCGTCCCCGCATGTACGGATCGACGCTCATGAAGAGGTTGCGGACGAGGATCTGACCCTCGCCCGGAGCGGGCAGCTCCGTCCGCGCGAACTCGAAGTTCTCCGGCGTCGGCCACCCGGAGGGCCGGGAGGCGAGCCGGAACTCCCTCGAAACGACCGTACGGCCCCCGGATCCCGGGCCGCCGGACGTACCGCCGGACGTGTTGTCGGGTGTGGTCTCGGACATGGTGCGGATCCCCTCGACGGTCGTGTTCCCCCGGAGGGCCGTCCTCCCGGCTCCCCTGTCCATCATCGCCCAGAACACGGTCGCCGTCCGGCGATCTTCCTTCCCCTGCGGCGCGGGCGCGGCGCGTCCTCGGCCCCTCCTGCCCGGTTCACCGGCGCCACGGCCGGGCGACCCGGCCCACCTGGGAAGACGCCGAACCCTCCCCGTGACGATCATCGCCCGGCCGCGAGAAGCCCCACATCTACGCGCGACAGGCGCCACGAACGGCGCGGAACTGTCTAGTGTCCAGGTATATCCGCTGCCGCCGGTACGGATCTACCGCCCATCGATCTCCCATGCGAGGATGCCGGAACGTGAGAATCATCATCAAAATCCTGGCTGTGGCGGCCGCCCTGTGGGCGGCCACCCAGCTCGTGGAGGGCATCACGGTCTCCGCGGCGAGCACCACGAACAGAATCGGCGTGCTGATCGCGGTCGCGCTCGTCTTCGGCATCGTCAACGCGGTGCTCAAGCCGATCATCAAGGTCCTCGGCTGTGCCTTCTACGTGCTCACACTGGGCCTGTTCGCCCTGGTGGTGAACGCGGGCCTGCTGTTGCTCACGAGCTGGATCGCCGCCCAGCTCCACCTGCCGTTCCACGTCGACGGCTTCTGGGCCGCGTTCTGGGGCGCGATCCTCGTCGGTCTGGTGAGCTGGCTGCTCGACCTGGTCCTCGGTGACTGACACCCGGCGGCGGCCGTCCGAGACTTCTCATGACGGCCGCCGGCCGGGCGGCGGTGCCCCGACGACCATCAGACGGTGCCATGGTCGTCCCGCGACCGTTTCACGGCCTCATGACGGCGATTTTCCCCCCACCGAGGCAGGTCACCGGGGTGGAAGCCCCCGATCGTGTCGCCGAATGCCAAGTCCTGGCGGCGACATACTCATAGCACCACGATAGGGACGTTCTGAGAGAGCCGCTCCTTGTGTCCGTGCCGTTACGTTGACGGCACCCCCCGACACGAGGAGATCACATGCTCCGCAGCAATGCCGTGACAGCAGGTCTCACGCTCGCTCTCACTCTGGCCGCGGCCCCGGCCATCGCCTTCGCGAACACCGGCGCCTCCGCCGACCCCCTCTATCCCCAGGCCAAGGCCGACGCGGCCGCCGTCGTCAAGCCCGCTCCCGAGCTGGTCTCCGCGCTCACCCGCGACCTCGGCATCACCGGCGAGCAGGCCTCTGCCCGCCTGGTCAACGAGAACGCGGCGAGCAAGGTGGAGCCCACCGTCGCCAAGCAGCTCGGCGTGGCCTACGGCGGCGCCTGGGTCACCGGCCCCACCTCCGAACTGGTCGTGGCGACGAGCGACTCCAAGCAGCTCGCCACCATCCTCAAGACCGGAGCCCAGGCCAAGCTGGTCAAGCACCCGCTGTCCGCCCTCAACGCGGCCAAGGCCCGCCTCGACCAGCGCGCGAGCGGCGTCGCGCCCAAGTCGGTCGCCTCCTGGTTCGTCGACGTGCGCACCAACGGCATCGTCGTGCAGGCCACCGACGTGGCCGCGGGACAGGCGTTCGTGGACGCCAGCGGCGCCGACAAGTCCCTCGTCAAGGTCGAGAAGACCGACGAGCTGCCCAGGACGTTCTACGACCTGCGCGGCGGCGACGCCTACTACATCGGCAGCGGCAGCCGCTGCTCGATCGGCTTCTCCATCACCCGCGGCGGCCAGGGCGGCTTCGTCTCCGCCGGGCACTGCGGCACGACCGGTTCCTCGACCAGCGGCTCGAACCGGGTCGCGCAGGGCACCTTCCAGGGATCGGTCTTCCCGGGCAACGACTACTCCTACGTCGCGACCAACTCCAACTGGACCCCGCGCGGCGTCGTCGTCCAGAACGGTGCCACGATCCCGGTGAACGGCTCGACCGTGGCCCAGGTCGGCTCCTCGGTCTGCCGCTCCGGCTCGACCACCGGCTGGCACTGCGGCACCGTCCAGCAGCTCAACAGCAGCGTGACCTACCAGGAGGGCACCGTCAGCGGTGTCACCCGCACCAACGTCTGCGCCGAGCCCGGTGACTCCGGCGGCTCGTTCATCTCCGGCGACCAGGCCCAGGGCGTCACCTCCGGCGGCACCGGCAACTGCTCCTCCGGCGGTACGACCTACTTCCAGCCGGTCAACCCGATCCTGCAGGCGTACGGCCTCACCCTGGTCACCAGCGGCGGCGGGAACCCGACCCCCACCCCGACCACGACCACGACGCAGCAGCCGGGCGGCACCTGGGCCGCCGGCACCGCCTACACCTCGGGCGCGACGGTGACCTACGGCGGCTCGACCTACCGGTGCCTCCAGGCCCACACCGCGCAGCCGGGCTGGGAGCCGCCGAACGTCCCCGCGCTCTGGCAGCGCGTCTGACCGGAGCGACGGCCTCCGGGCCGGAGCAGGGTCACACGGATTCCCTGACAGCGCATCACCCAGAAAGCGCGTCACCAGGAAGGCGTCTCACCCGGAACGCGAGAAACAGATAAAACGAGGAACCGGCCCCTACCCGGGCCATCCGGTCCCCGCGGGCCCGGTATCGAGCGACAACCGCCCGGTGCCGGGCCCGTCCCGTCGCCGGACCTCCGCGGTGAGGTCGGCCGAACCCCCGTGCTGAGGTCAGCCGACCGAACCGCGCTCCCGCAGCTGGGGCGCCTGGACGATGCGGCGCCGGCCGGCGCCGCCGTCGGCGGCGGCCACGATCGTACGGACCGCCGCGCGGACGATGCCGTCGATGTCCCAGTCGACCGTGGTCAGTCCCGGGGTGAGCAGGCCGGACATGGGGTGGTCGTCGTAGCCCATCACGGACACGTCCGAGGGGATCGCCAGGCCGCGCTCGGCACAGGCCGCGTAGACCCCGTAGGCGATCGAGTCGGCGAAGCAGAAGAACACCCGGTGCCCACCGGCGAGCATCGCGTCGGCGACGCCCGTGGCGGCCGTGAGCGCCTGGGGCGCGGTGACCACCTCGATGTCCAGGCCGAGCCGCCCCGCCTCGGCGAGCACGTGCACGTCCGCGGGACGGTCGGTGGTGCTGGCCCGGGTGGGGGTGAGGACGGCGATGCGCCGGTGCCCCCGGTTCCGCAGGTGTTCGAGCGCCATGGTGACACCGGTGCGGTTGTCGAACACGACCTCCCCCGCCGTGCGCGCCCCGGCCAGCGAGTCGCCGATCGACACCACCGGCAGGCTCTCGCACAGCTCGGCCCACAGCGCCGCCGCGGGATCGACCGGCTGCACGATCAGGCCGTCGACCCGCTGGTCACGCAGCTGCCTGGCCAGGGTCCGCTCCCGGACGGGGTCACCGGCGGCGTCCAGGATCAGCGCGTAACGGTCGTTGTCCTTGAGCGCCCGGCCGATGCCGACGGCCAGCGCCTGCTGCCAGAGGTCCTCCAGCGAGTCACAGAGCAGGCCGATCGTCCCGGTCCTGCCGCTGGCGAGCGCACGGGCGATCGGGTCCGCCTCGTAGCCGAGCTCCGCGGCCACGCGCCGCACCCGCTCGATGGTCTCCTCGGACACCTGCATGCCTCGCAGGGCATACGAAACCGAAGCCGGGGAGAGACCGGTGGCCTTCGCCACCTCGCGTATCGTCGCTCGTTTCCGTGGCTGGGGCACCTGTCCACCCTATGCCTCAACCTCCGTCCCAGACGGGCTCTCCACCGGATCAGGATGGTTTGTGACATTGACTCCCATAGGGTGAAGCGGTTCACTGAAACGGTTCACTGAACCGCGTCACTCCAGGACGTAGTAAGGTCAGAGCCGTTACCTATATTCTAGGTAGGGAATACCTCGAAAGGGAGGGGGGAAATGTCCGTCGACGTGCACCAGCACCTGTGGACGCCCGCGTTCGTGGACGCGCTGCGGAGCCGTACGGCTCCGCCCCGCCTGGACGGCTGGACCCTGCACCTGGACGGTGAGCCCGCCTACGAGGTCGACCCCGCCGACCACGACCCGGCCGGGCGCCTGGCGCGCGACGAGGATCTGGAGCTGGCGCTGGTCTCGCTGTCCAGCCCGCTCGGCATCGAGGCACTCCCGCCCGAGGACGCCTGGCCGATCATCGACGCCTACCACGACGACGCCCTCGGCCTGCCCGCCCCGTTCGGCGCCTGGGCGGCGACCTGCCTCGGCGACATCGACCCCGCCAGACTCGCCAAGGACCTCGACCGGGGATTCGCCGGGCTCCAGCTGCCCGCGACGGCCGTGTGGGACGAGGCGGGCCTGGCGCGGGTCGCGCCGCTGCTCGACGTGCTCACCGAACACGACCTGCCGCTCTTCGTGCACCCGGGCCCGGCGACCGGTCCCGAGGGGACCGGGGGAACCGGGGGACCCGGCTGGTGGCCGGCGGTCGTGCCGTACGTCCAGCAGATGCACGCCTCCTGGTTCGCCTTCGCCGCCTTCGGCCGCCCGCGCCACCCCCGGCTACGGGTCTGCTTCGCGCTGCTGGCGGGGCTGGCCCCGCTCCACTCCGAACGGCTGATCAACCGGGGCGGGGAGAGCCGGGGCCTGGTGGACCCGGAGATGTTCCTGGAGACCTCCTCCTACGGCCCGCGCGCCATCGACGCGATCATCCGCGAACTCGGCGTCGACGTCGTGGTCAACGGTTCCGACCAGCCCTACGCCACCGCACCGGACCCCGCGCTCGGCGACGCCGCCCGGCACGCCATCGCGGTCATCAATCCCAGTCGTCTGCTGAACCGGAAGGAGTCGCGCACGTGAACGTGGACAAGTCCCAGGGCAGCGAGCGCTGCCGCGAACGCGGCGCGCTCCGGGGAGGCCGGCGATGACCTACGAGACCCTGCCCGCCCGCACCCTCGACCGGCGCGAGCTGCGTGACCTGGTCGACGAGCTGGCCGCCGACCCGTCACGCTGGGAGGACCAGGTGGACTTCCCCGAGGAGGGGGGCCGCCACTACGCCTCTCTCTACCGGGACGCCTACGTCGACGTCTGGCTGCTGTGCTGGCGTCCCGAGGACGACACCGGCTGGCACGACCACGACATCTCCTCGGGCGCGGTCCGGGTGGTGAGCGGGACCCTGCTGGAGTGCAACCCGCGCATCGGCGGCGAACACGTGGAGACCGCGGTCTCCGCGGGCGAGTCGTTCTCCTTCGGTCCCGACCACATCCACCGGCTGACCGGCGCCGTCGACGGCAGCGTCTCGATCCACGCCTACTCGCCGCCGCTGTGGCGTCTCGGCCAGTACTCGATCAGCGACGGCGGTGTGATGCGCCGCGTCTCGGTCAGCTACGCCGACGAGCTGAGGCCCCTGGACGGCCTGGACGACCTCGACGAGGCGGCCCGGGTCGGCGAGGTCGCCGTCGTGTAGGGACGGGCCGCCGGCGGTCACCCTGGCGGGGGTGGCCGCCGACGGCCGCGCGTCTCCCGCGGGAGGCTCCGGTCCCCGGCTAGCGAAGGCGTTCCCTGACGGCCCTGGCCGTGCCCGGGTCGTCGGCGAAGACGCCGTCCAGCCCCAGGCCGTAGAGCTTCTCCAGCCAGCCGGCCACGTCGCCGGTGGCACGCGGGAAGGCGGGGTTGGCCGGGTCGCCGAGCCGGAAGTCCGCCGGGAGCTGGGAGTTCTCGGGCCGGACGGTCCAGGTGTGGACCTGCAGCCCGGCCCGGTGGGCGTCCTGGACGAGAGGGGTCGGCTGCTGGGTGCGGCCCTGCGCGTCGACGGGGACGATCCGCCGGGTGTCCACGCCGACGCCGTCGGCGTAGCCCGCCACCTCACGCAGCCCCGCGGGGGTGACCATGGTGTCGTAGGTGCGCGGATCCCCGGCCGCCGTCCAGTCGTACGGCGCGCCGGTCGCGTTGATCAGCTGGATCAGCGGAAGCCGGGTCTTCTTCCTGAGGTCGCGCAGGTTGGCGGTCTCGAACGACTGGATGAAGACCGGGTCGCGCCGCCCGCGCCAGCCGTACCTGGCGAGTACCTCCAGCAGCGGCTCCTCCAGGGAGAGCCCGATGGAGTCGAAGTAGCCGGGGTGCTTGGTCTCGGGATAGACGCCGACCCCGTGCTTCTGCGCGAGCTGGACGACCTCCTCGAAGGTCGGGATCTGGGCGAGCCCGTTGAAGACGGTGTTCTCCGGGCGCAGGTCGGGGATGCGCTCCTCGGCCCTGAGCGTCTTCAGCTCCGCGAGGGTGAAGTCCTCGGTGAACCAGCCGGTGACGGGCCGCCCGTCGACGGTCTTGGTGGTACGGCGGGCCGTGAACTCCGGGTGGTTCTCCACGTCGGTGGTGCCGGAGATCTCGTTCTCGTGCCGGGCGACCAGCACGTGGTCCTTGGTGGAGACCAGGTCGGGCTCGATGTAGTCGGCGCCGAGCGCGATCGCGGTCTCGTAGGAGAGCAGGGTGTGTTCCGGCCGGTAGGCGCTGGCGCCCCGGTGGCCGATGACGATGGGCTCGCGGCCTCGGTTGTCGGCCGTCGCGGGCTGGGGTTGCTGCAGCACGACCGCGACGGTGCCGCTCACGAGAACGGCCAGCGCCACGGCGGAAAGCCTACGGATCATGTGCAGGACGCTAGGAGCGGGAGGTGGCCGCCGGGTGCCGGGAACACGACGGGCACCGCACGCGGAGGTGGCCGGGCGGGGACGCGCAGGTCAAGCCCCCCGCCCGGCCGAAGGCCCACGGAACCCGAAGCCCCGCAGAACCCGGAGGCCCACGGAACTCGGAGGCTCACGGGGCCCGGAGGCTCACGGGGCCCGGAGGCTCAGAAGGGATACGAGGCGATGTCCCCCTGCATGGTCACCCACCGGGTCTCGGTGAACGCCTCGACGTTCGCCCTGCCACCGCCGAAGCGCGATCCGGTGCCGGAGGCGCGCAGCCCGCCGAACGGCGCCACCGCCTCGTCGTCGACGGTCTGGTCGTTGACGTGGACGATTCCGGTGGGGATGAGGTCGGCCAGCGCCAGTCCCCGCATCGCGTCCCGGGTGAGGATGCCCAGGGACAGGCCGTACTCGCTGTCCGAGGCCAGCGCGGCGGCCTCCTCGATCGTGGAGAACGGCATGACCGGCGCCACCGGCCCGAACACCTCCTGCGCGTAGGCCGGAGCCCCCTGGGGCAGGTCCGCGAGCACCGTCGGACGGTAGAACAGCCCCTCGTAGGTGCCGCCGGCGGCCAGCCGCGCCCCGGCGTCGACGCTGCCGGTGACCAGGGCGTGGACCTTGTCCCGCTGGCCCGCGTCGATCAGCGGGCCGAGCGCGACCCGCCCGCCCGCCGGGTCGCCGACCGGCAGGTGGTCGGCCTTCTCCGCGAGCCGCGCGACATACTCGCCGGCGATCGAGGAGTGCACCAGGTGACGGCCCGTCGTCATGCAGATCTGCCCCTGGTGCAGGAAGGAACCCCAGGCGCCCGCGGAGACCGCCAGGTCCAGGTCCACGTCGTCCAGCACGACCAGCGCGGAGTTGCCGCCGAGTTCCAGGTGGGCCCGCTTGAGCAGCCGCCCGCACGCCTCGCCGACCCGGCGGCCCGCCGCCGTCGAACCGGTGAAGGAGATCACCGGCACCAGCGGGTCCTCGACCAGGGCCTGGCCGGTCTCGACGCCGCCGGGCAGTACGTGGAGCAGCCCCTGGGGCAGCCCGGCCTCCTCGAAGACGCGGGCGATCGAGAAACCACCGGAGACGGCGGTGCGCAGGTCGGGCTTGAGGATCACCGCGTTGCCCAGCGCGAGCGCCGGGGCGACCGAGCGGATGGCGAGGATCAGCGGGAAGTTGAACGGCGAGATCACCCCGACGACCCCGGCCGGGACGCGGCGGGCCATGCTGAGCCGCTTCTTGGCGGTCGGCAGGATCTCCCCCAGCGGCTGGGAGGCCAGCGCGGCCGCCTCGTAGCACTCCTGCGCCGCGATGTGCGTCTCCGTGCCCGCCTTGGCGCCGACCGACCCGGTCTCGCGGATCAGCCAGTGCTGGATGTCCCCCTCGTGCTCCTCGAACAGCCGTCCGGCCCGCCGCAGCACCGCCGCCCGCTCCTCGAACGAGGTCGCCGCCCACTCCCGCTGAGCCCGTACGGCCAGCGCGACCGCCGCCGCCACGTCCTCGGGGCCGGCGACCCCGATCCGCCCGAGTTCGGCTCCGGTCGCGGGCTCGACCACGGCGGCGTCCCCGCCCCGCGGAACGGTCCACCCGTCCCCGAAGACCAGCCCCGTCCACGTTTTGGCGTCCATCAGCGTCATGGGGTCTCCCTCTGTGCAAGGCATGGTGGTTCGAGGATCGACATGTTCAAAAATGAACATTCGTCCGCAGGACGAACCTACACAGAGAGGACACCCGCTGACCATGACGTCTTTACCCGCCCCCCACCCGGAAACCTCTCACCGGAGAGCGGGCGGGGCGGGCGAGAGGAGAGACATCTCCGGCCCGAAGAGGTCTTTTCCATTTGTCCCGACACCTTCCCGGCCGCATGACAATCTGTCGTCATGACATTTCTGGACGTGACCATGATCTCGTCGGCACGCGGCGGACTGTTCTCGGGAGTGTTCTCCAGGGGCGGGGCCGCGCCCGAGGTGTCGGACGCGGCGTGGCTGGCCGCGATGCTGGACGTGGAGGCGGCGCTGGCCACGGCGCAGGCGAAGATGGGGCTGGTGCCGCGGGAGGCGGCTTCGGCGGTGCGGGAGGCCTGCCGGCCGGAGCACTTCGACCTGGCCGGGCTGGGGAGCGCGGCCGTGGCGACGGGCAACCCCGTGATCCCGATGGTCGCCGCCCTGCGCGGGCGGGTGGAACCCGGGCTGCGGCGGTTCGTGCACCACGGCGCGACCAGCCAGGACATCAACGACACGGCGTCGATGCTGGTCGCCGCCCGTGCCCTGGCTCCGCTCACGGCCGACCTGTCCGCCTGCGCGGGAGCGTGCGCCCGGCTGGCCGCGGAGTACCGCGACACGGTGATGGCGGGGCGCACGTTCCTGCAGCACGCCGTACCGATCACCTTCGGCCTGAAGGCCGCCGGCTGGCTGAGCGCCCTGGACCAGGGGCTTTCGGGTCTGATGGAGCTGCGGCTGCCCGTCCAGTACGGCGGGGCCGCGGGCACCCTGGCCGTCCTCGGCGGCCGGGGCCACGAGGTGCTGCCGCACTTCGCGGCCGAGCTGGACCTGGCCGAGCCGGTCCTCCCCTGGCACACCGACCGGACCCCGGTCACCCGGCTGGCCTGCGCCCTCGGCACCGTGGCCGGAACGCTCGGAAAGATCGCCACCGATGTGAAGCTGCTGTCCCAGACCGAGGTGGCGGAGGCGGCCGAACCCTCGGCACCGGGCCGGGGCGGCTCCAGCGCGATGCCGCACAAGCGCAATCCGGTGGGCGCGTTGTCGGTGCTGGCCTGCGTGCAGCGCGTACCCGGCCTGGTGTCCTCCACGCTCGGCGGCATGACGTCCCACGAGCACGAGCGCGCGACCGGGCCCTGGCACGCCGAGTGGGAGACGCTGAGCGACCTGCTCAGGCTCACCGGCAGCGCGGCGGCCTGGCTCCGCGAGGCACTGGAGGGGCTGACCGTGGACAGCGCGCGGATGCGGGCCAACCTCGACGCGACGAGGGGACTGCTGATGGCCGAGCACGTCGTCGTCACACTCGGCGGCACCCCGCAGGCCCGCACGCTGGTGGACGCCGCCTGCGCCAGGGCCGCCGACGAGGGCGCGACGCTGCGGGAGGTACTGCTCGCCGACCCCCGCGTGAACCTGACCGCCGCGGAGGTGGACGCCGCCCTGGACCCGGCGGCCCATCTCGGCTCGGCCCGCGCCTTCGTGGACCGGGCACTGCACGCCCACACCCACACCCACCCCCGGCCCCTCTGACCCTCTGACCCGGAAACCCGGTGACGTACGGCGTGGCCGTCCCAGCGGACCCGGACCCGGTCCCGGACTCGGACCCGGCCCCCGGCCCGCCGCCGGGCCCGCCCTCTAAAGGCTGATCGGCCGAACAGGATCACCTTTCACGACACGGTGTCATCACACCGCGTAACTCGCCGATACGTTGGGTCATTCGTGCTACGAAGAGCTCGCTGATCTTTCCAAAGCATCTCAGGAGGATTCGATGCGACTCATCCGCACGGGCCGCGCCATCGCCCTGGCCACCGTTCTGCTCACCGGTTCCTTCCTCGCGGCTCCCGCGGCCGGTGCCGCCGCGGCCGACGGGATGACGAAACCCGGGCTCAGGTTCAGAACGACCCTGGTGGCCCGGCACAGCGGCAAGTGTCTGGACGTGTCGGGCGTCAGCACGCAGACCGGCGCCAACGTCCACCAGTGGACCTGCATCTACAACCAGCCCAACCAGGAGTGGAACCTGGTGGCGACCAGCGACGGCTACTACACCCTGAGGGCCACGCACAGCGGCAAGTGCCTGGACGTGTCGGGCGTCAGCAACGAGGACGGCGCCAACGTCTACCAGTGGCCCTGCATCCGCAACCAGCCCAACCAGGAGTGGAGGCTCGTCCAGCGGGACAACGGCTACTTCATCCTCGTCGCCCGCCACAGCGGCAAGTGCCTGGACGTCGCGGGCGTCAGCACCGACGACGGCGCCAACGTCCACCAGTGGACCTGCATCTACAACCAGCCGAACCAGGAATGGCGGCTCGCCTGAGCCTCCGGCACCGGACGCCGGGCGCCGGGTGGCCCGCCTCTCCCGGCGGGTGACGGCGGAGGCGGCCACGACGACCCCTGACGTTCCCGGCCGCGGTGCCCGGCCGGGAACGTCCGGACGGTCCCACGCGCCCGCCGGATCTACACGCGTTGGACGGCTCCGTCGAGCAGGGCCAGGACGGTGACGCCGAAGTCGTGGATGGTCGCCGACAGTTCCTCCGAGGCCAGCTCCGGGGCGATCACCACCAGCGAGCCGCGCATGAGCGCCAGGCCGACCAGGGTCGTCATGGCCAGGGTGCACGTCAGCGGCCAGGTCACCAGCAGAACGTCCGACTTCTCCAGCGCGACGAGCTTGTCCAGCTCGCACATCCGCCAGATCAGGTCCTCGTGCGTGAACACGCCGCCGTCCTCGACCTGCAGCGCGGGCTGGACGGACGGGTCGAGGGGCGGCAGGGGCATCGGGGTGAGCAGCAGCAGGTCGGCGAAGTCGACGGTGTCACGCGCCTGGCCGAACGCGATCACCTGCCGGACCCTGGAGACGTCCGCTGCCCGTACCGACGTCTCCGCCAGGCCGGGAGTCGTGATCAGCAGCCGCGCGTCCCATCGGTCCAGCAGCTCGCCCATCTCCCCGCTCCTGGAGGCGATGGGCGCCGCCACCCCGCCCGCGGCGATGACGGTGTGCACCGCGAGGGTCTGGGCGGCCACGTTGTCCACGTGGATGCCCGCCACCTGCCGTCCCCTGGCGCCTCTCCGGACCAGCCCCGAGGCTGCCCGCGTCACCTCATCGGCCAGGCGGCGGTAGCCGTACACCACCCCGGCGCCGAGATCGATCAACGCGGGCCGGTCACCTCGCTCGTGCGCGCAACCGAACACCGCCTCGGTGACGGTGCCCCTGATGGACGAGGAGGTGGGTCTCATGCCGCCGACCGTACGGCCGGTCACTCCGCACGGGCATCGACAGATATATGTAAATGAGTGTGTATCCGGGCCCGCCCCCTCTAGCGAGCCTTTCCCCGCTCCCCGTTTCTTTGCCGCCCGCTTCCCCGTTTTCCCACCTCATCGGTGATGTGCCGGACATCTCGCCGGCCCCTCGCCGGTAAGGTTCCGAAAGATTTCGCCGCCCCGTCCCCGTGTCGCCCCGTCCCCCGGTACGACCCGTCGGGGGACGGGGCGGACCCCGCTCACGGACGCGGCCCAGGCCCGTTCGTGAGCGGGGTCGCGGCCCGGACCCGCTCGCGAGGGCCGCTCATGAGTGCCGCCCACGAGGGCCCGGACCCGCCAATGAGTGCGGGCCCGAGCCCTGCGCGGCTCGAGCCCGCTGTCACGTGGCCCGTGGCCTTCAGTCCCCACCCCTCCGAGGAGACCTCGACCTTCAGGAGGGACACGCGACGTTCCCGGTGTGCTCGACCGAGACGCCGGGATGGTGTGGGCCCGCCGTACCGAACCGCCGTCGTGGCGGGCACGGCCCGGAAGGCTGGGCGTCATCGGTCGAACACGAGGAAAACGTACGGCCGGCACCGGGCCCGGCGCATGCTCCGGAGTGCGTATCCCGAGATGTATCTGTGAGGCGGCCGATGTGTAGCCTCCCTGTGTAGGGCGGCCGCGGCGCTCAGCCGCGGTTGTGCTCGACGACCCAGGTGGCGACCTGGGTCCGGGAGGAAAAGCCGAGTTTGGCCAGGATGTTGGCCACGTGCCGGGCGGCGGTCGCGGGACTGATCACGAGCTCGTCGGCGATGCCCTTGTTGCTCAGCCCCCTGGCGACCAGCCCGGCGATCTCCCACTCGCGCCCGGTGAGCGTGGTGAGCGGGGCGGCGACCGGATTCCGTCCGGCGGGCACGGGCATCTCCGCCTGCTCCTCGCCCTCCAGCGCGTAGCGGACCGCCTCCTCCTGGGTCATCTCACCGCCGAGCGCCCACAGCTGGGCGACCAGCGCGTCGCCGAGCCGCGCGCGGGCGGGCTGGAGCAGCTCCTCCATGCGCGCGCCGAACCCCGAGGGCGTGACGACGCCGCTCAGCGCGTTCCTGATCGCGGAGGACGCCCCCGCCAGACGCACCGCCCGCTGGTCGTCCTCCTCGGCCAGCGCCAGCTGGGCGAACGTCTCGATCCGCCGGGCCACGCCGAGCCGCTGGCCGGTTCCCCGGCACAGCCTCAGGCTCTCGGTCAGCCTGACGCGGGCGGTCGCCAGGTCTCCCTGGGCCAGGGCGATCCGGCTCAGGCCCGACAGGCAGGTGATGGTCTGCCAGTGGGCCGTGATGTCCTGGAGCATGTCGAGGGCCTGCTCGTAGTAGGCGCGGGCCTCGGCCAGATCGCCCCGCAGCCAGGCGACCTGGGCCAGGCCGATGAGCGCGACCGGGGCGGCCCAGTGGTTGTCGAGCTCGCGGGCGATGGCCAGGGCGGCCTCGAAGGAGCGCTGCGACTCCTTGGCCCGCCCCTCCGACAGCGCGAACGTCCCCTCCATCGAGCGGATCACCATCTCGTGCCAGGGGTCGTCGACCCTGCGCACCGCCTCGAGCGCCTCGTCCAGCAGGCACCGGGCCCGGTCGGGACGCCGCTGGCAGATGGCGACCCAGGCCAGGATGGCCAGCGCCCCGCTGAGCGGGCCGTACAGGCCCGTCGCCCTGCACATCTCGGCCGCCGCGGTGCAGGCCTCCTGCGCCTTGGCGGGGTCGCCCTGCCCGAAGGCCACCTGACCGCGCAGGGCGAGCGCGTCGCCGTGCACGCGAGGCGACAGCACCGCGGGGTCCGCCTTCAGCAGGCGGTCCAGCCACTCGTCGGCGGGGGTGAACCTGCCGCCCGCGATGGTCGGCCAGCGCAGCAGCACCAGCAGCCGCAGGGCGCTCTCCGGCTCGTCGATCTCCGCCGACCAGCGCACCGCCGCCCACACGTTGGCCTGCAGCTCGTCCAGCAGGACCAGCATCGGGCAGACCTCCACCCAGGTCGGCCGGGGGAAGCGGACGATCAGCCGGTGGATCCGGTCCGCGATCTCGATCATGTGGTCGCGGTGCCGCCGCCTCAGCTCGGCCTCCTCACCGGAGTTCTCCAGCTGCTCGGCGGCGTACTGGCGGATCGTCTCCAGCATCCGGTAGCGGGTCTCGCCCGCGACCTCGGCGTCCGCCAGCACCAGGGACTTGTCGACCAGACCGCACAGGACGCTCAGGACGTCCTCGGCCCACAGCCCGTTGCCGTCGCAGACCTGCTCGGCCATGTCCAGCGTCCATCCGCCGGTGAACACCGCCAGCCTCCGCAGCAGGATCCGCTCCGGCTCCTTGAGCTGCTGGTAGCTCCAGTCGACGGTCGCCCTGAGCGTCTGGTGCCTGGCCGGGGCGGTCCTGTCCCCCGCCGACAGCAGCCGGAACCTGTCCCTGAGCCGGGCGTGGATCTGCTCGACCGTCAGCACCCTGCACAGCGCGGCGGCCAGCTCGATGGCGAGCGGCATCCCGTCGAGCGCCTCGCACAGGCTGGCGATCTCGTCGGCGTTGTGCGGGCCGAGGGTGAAACCGCGCGCGGCGGCGTTCGCGCGGGCGGCGAAGAGCAGCACGGCCTCGCTGGCCTCGGCGTGCTCGTGCCCCTCCGCCTGGGGCAGCGTGAGCGGGGGCACCCGCCAGACCGTCTCCCCGGCGACCCGCAGGGGCTCCCGGCTGGTGGTGAGCACGCGTACCTCGGGGCAGCCGGTGAGCAGCGTCCGGCAGAACCGCGCCGCCTCCTCGATGAGCGACTCGCAGTTGTCGATGACCAGCAGCAGCTGCCGGCCGGCGAGGGCGTCGAGCAGCGTGTCGGCCAGCGGGCGCGACGGCTCGGCCTTGACCCCGAGCGCGGCGGCCACCCGGGGCACGATCAGCTCGTCGCGCACCGCCTCGGCCAGCTCGACCAGCCAGACGCCTCCCGGGAAGTCGGCCGCCATCCGGGTCGCCACCTTGACCGCCAGCCTGCTCTTGCCGATGCCGCCCGTCCCGCACAGGGTCACCAGCCGGGCGACGTTCAGCAACTCGACGAGTTCCTCCACGTCGCCCTCACGGCCGACGAAGGCGTTGGGTTCCAGGGGAAGATTGCCGCCGGTGAGAGAAATGTGCGCGGTGTCCTGTGTCATCGGCTCTTAACGAGGTCGCGGGCCAGCCGTCACATAAAGTGTGACACCAATTACCGCGCCGTGCCCAGGCTTAGCACCATTTCGGATGCTCGGCTTGTCAAGCCGCACCTAATTGGATGGTCGAAATGAATTACCTGGGCCACGTTTCCCGGATCCACAGGTTCACCGGTGAGCCGTTCCGAAGCGGCCGGTTCACCGGTGGGCCGGTTTCGCCGAGGGGGCGGAGACGGCACCGGAAGACCCCCGCGGTCGCGTTCGCCGGACTCTCCAGGTAGGACTCCACCACGGCGTCGCCCGCCTGGTGGAGCAGTGCGCCCAGGACGACCACGGCGAAGTTGACGATGACGGCACCGCCGATCAACATGATCCGGACGTCGCGGGAGGTCCTGGCGTAGCGCGAGAAGTCTGCGTCGGCGGGGGGAGCGCGTCCGCCATGCCCGTCATGTCGGCCGGTGTGCTCATGATCTCGGTGGCGCCGGCCCCGGCGGGCCGAAAGGAGAGAACGTCACCGGCGGACAGCGAGGACGGGGTGAAGACGACCACCGTCATGGTGATCATCAGCACCGCCGCGCCGTTCGACGTCGGCGACCGGATTGAGGACGTTTCCCTCCATTGTTTCGCGAAAATGCGAAGATGTTTCGCGAAAGGATGAGGATGCACCTGAAACGCGGGGCGAATGCATGACGAATCCCTTGGACGCCGTCCCGCCGTCATGAAATCAGGCTCGCAAGGTGGCCACAAAACCACACAATTTACGACAAATGACTTACGCTGCCCAGCTGCTTCGGAGATCGATTCATGAGTTCCGAACCAGCTTTCGGATCTACTTTTCGAAAAGGGGCCGCGAATCCGCTTTCGCGCCGTCTCCCCGGTCACGGCGCCCAGTGCACAGCCGCTTCGCCGGTGCCCCGCAGCGGCCCGTACGCCCGGACGTCGGCCGGCCAGCACCACAACCGCCTTGCTCATCCCTGTACCTTCCTGACGGCCGGGCGGCTCCCGGACGCCCCGCCGTCCTTCCTTTGGCTTCACGGAACCTAGGCGACGTCATCGGGCGTCACAGCAGCGTTGTCCGGTGGTGCCGGACAACGGTGCGCCCACCGGCGGGACGGCCCGCGTGGCGCGTTACGGACGGTCACCGGTAATCGGATGGCGAACTGTCGGTGACGGGATACACACTGCAGGGATGGCGGACACCTCTTCGGAACTCGATCCAGCGCCTCCCCCCTCCCCTCCCCGGACGCCCGGCTCCCCACCGGATCCGACCGGCCCCGCTCCCGCCGATCTCGTCGCCCCCGCCCCCGCCCCCGACCCCGATCCCGGGCCCGAATGCAGGCCCGCGTCCGGACACAGCACCGAACCCGGACCTGCATCCGGACACAGCACCGAACCCGGGCCCGCGTCCGAGGCCGAGCCCGCGCTGGGGGAGCTCAACCTCTCCGAGTGGCACGCCCACGTCGGCAAGATGACGGGCGTCGGGTTCCTGACCATCGCCCGGCGGCTGCCCGCCCTGGTCGCGCATGCCGTACGGCTGGCCTGGCTGGCCGGCCCCCGCGACACCGTCGTCACGATCGGCCTGAGCCTGCTCAGCGGCGTGTTCACCGCGTTCGGGCTGCTGGCCACCACCGGGGTGCTGTCCGCCCTGTTCGAGGCGGGACCGACTCCGGAGCGTGTCATGGCCGCGCTGCCGAGCCTGATCCTGGTGGGGGTCGCGGGCACGCTGCGCACCCTGACGCAGGCGGGCGCCGGATGGGCGCAGTCCCGCCTCGACCCCCAGGTGAGCCGGATCGCCGAGGAGCGGCTCTACGGCCTGACCAGCCGGGTCAACCTGGCCGCCTTCGACGACCCCGACTTCCACGACGCGCTCCAGCGGGCCAGGTCCCGCGGGGTCTCGAGGGCGGACGTCGTGGTCGGCACGACCATCAACGTGCTGACCGCGATCATCGGGATCGCCGCGGCGGCGGGTGTGCTCGGGGTGCTCCATCCGGTGCTGTTGCCGCTGCTGGTGCTGGCGGTGCTGCCGGACGCCTGGGCGGCGGTCCGCTCCGCGCGCATGCGCTACACCACGATGTACGCGATGATCCCCGCCAGCCGGCGCAAGTGGATCATCTCGGAGCTGCTGGCCGAGCGCGAGCCCGCCGCCGAGGTGCGCTCCTTCACCATGCGGACCTTCCTGCTGCGGATGTACGACGCGGTCGCCACCGCGGAGCAGAACGTCCTGCTCGGCCTGGCCCGCCGGCAGACGGTCGCGAGGGTCGTCGGCGAGGCGCTCGGCGGGATCGGGACGGCCGTGGTCTACGTCGCCCTGGGCCTGCTGCTCGCCGCGGGCGCGGTCCCGCTGGCCGTCGCGGGCACCGCCGTGCTGGCGATCCGCTCCGGTCAGACCTACCTGGCGAACCTGATGTACGCGACCAACCGGCTCTACGAGGAGGGGCTGTACTTCACCGACTTCCTCGACTTCTGCGCCGAGGCCGAGAAACGCGTCGGCTCCGGGCGCGCCGGGAGTGCTCCGGAGACGTTCGAGCGGATCACGGCCGAGGACGTCGTCTTCACCTACCCCGGCTCGGACGCCCCCGCGCTGCGCGGGGTGTCCGTCCACATCGACCGGGGCGAGGTGATCGCCCTCGTCGGTGAGAACGGCTCGGGCAAGACCACGCTGGCCAAGATCCTGTCCGGCCTCTACGACCCGGACGGCGGGCGCGTCCGCTGGGACGAGACCGACCTGGCGGACGTGGACCCCGAAAGGCTCCGCCACAACATCGCGGTCATCGCCCAGGACCACACGCGCTGGCCGCTGACCGCCAGGCACAACATCAGCATGGGCGCCGACAAGGGGGAGGCCGCCCTGGTCTCCGCGGCCGAGGTCGCGGGTGCCGACCAGGTCGTGGCCGGGCTGCCGAGGGGCTACGACACCCTCCTGGACCGGCGGTTCAAGGACGGCCAGGAGCTGTCGGGCGGCCAGTGGCAGCGGATCGCGATCGCGCGAGGCTTCCACCGCGACGCCCCGCTGCTGATCTGCGACGAGCCGACCGCCGCCCTCGACGCCCGCGCCGAGCACGCTCTCTTCGAGCAGGTCAGGCGGCACGCCGACGGCCGTACCGTCCTGCTGATCACCCACCGGCTGGCCAGCGTCCGCTACGCCGACCGGATCTACGTCCTGGAGCACGGCAAGGTCGCCGAGCAGGGCACCCACGGTGAGCTGATCGAGCTCGACGGCCTCTACGCCGACCTCTACGGCCTGCAGGCCAGCGCCTACTCGGCCTGACCCCCGGACCCGCCGGGCGGTCTCCCCGCCGCCCGGTCGCCGGAGGACGGCCCCAGTACCGCCCGCATGATCGCCCTGGCGATGGGGGCGGCGACCCGGCCTCCGGCCCCTCCGTGCTCGACGAGAACCCCGACGGCGACCTGGGGATCGGCGGCCGGGGCGAAACCGGTGAAGACCGCGTGGTCCTGACCCGTGACGTCGTTCTCCGCGGTGCCGGTCTTCGCGGCGACCTCGACGCCCGGGATGGCGGCGGCCTCTCCCGTACCGCCCGGCCGGGTGACCGTGACCATCATCGCGGTGAGCCGGTTGGCCTCCTCGGGATCCATCGTCGTGCGATACCTCGACGGCTCGGCGCCGTCGATCACGGTGTCGTCGGTGAGGCGAATGTCCTCGACCAGGTAGGGGCGCATCAGCGAGCCGTCGTTCGCCACTGCCGCCGAGAGCATGGCGATCATGAGCGGGGTGGCCCGGTCGTCGAACTGTCCCAGCGCCGACATCGCGGTCTGCGCCTGGTCCATGTGCCCCGGGTACACGCTCTCGGCCACCGGCATGGGCACGGTGAGGTCGTCGGCGTCGAAGCCGAACGCCCGCGCCTGCTCGCGCAGCGCCTCCTGGCCGAGGTCGATGCCCAGCTGCGCGAACGGGGTGTTGCAGGAGACCTTGAACGCGTAGGCCAGCGGCGGTCTGCCGCTCCCGCAGGAGACGCCGCCGGAGTTGCGCAGGTAGGTACCGGTGCCGGGCAGGCGCAGCGCGACGGGCGCGGTGACCCCGGTGGTCGGGCGGTACCTTCCGGAACCGAGCGCGGCGGCACTGGTGACGATCTTGAAGGTAGATCCCGGCGGGTAGTTCCGCTGGATCGCCCGGTTCAGCAGCGGGTCGCCGGGATCGCCCCGCAGCCGCTCGTCCACCCGGCCGAGTCCCGCCACGTCGAAGGTCGTGTAGACGTTGGGATCGTAGGAGGGGAAGGAGACCATGGCCAGGATCGCGCCGGTCGCCGGCTCGATAGCGACGGCGGCCCCGCGCAGCCCCGTGGCGCGCAGCCCCGCGTAGGCGGCGCGCTGCGCCCGGGAATCGATGGTGAGCCTGACCGTCGCCCCGGACCTCATCGTGCCGTCCAGCAGCGAGCGCAGCCTCACCCGGGGATCGGAGCCGGACAGCACCGCGTCCTCGGCGCGTTCGAGGCCGGTGGCGCCGTACAGCGAGAGGTGTCCGGTCACGGCGGCGTAGGAGGGGCCGCCGGGATAGAGCCGCCGATATCCGTACCTGCCGCCGTCCACGTTCGCGACGCTGGTGGCGACGACGGTGCCGTCGCGCAGCAGGATGTCCCCCCTCGGCCTGTCGAAACGCGCGATCATCGTCCGCTGGTCGCGGGGGTCGTCGACGTATCGGGCCGCCCTGAAGGCCTGGAGGTAGGTCACGTTGGCGAGCAGCGCGAACATCATGAAGCCGCACGTCAGCGCGACGTGCCGAAGCGGAATGTTGATCCGGCGTGCGCGTGGTGCGGCCATCGGCCCCTCCCCCGGTCCCGTTACCGGTTTAACAGGCGAACCGGAAAGGAGGGGCAGCCTCGGGGCAAAGCGGCTGTACGTCTTCTAATCAGCCACTAATACCGCTTGTCTTCTAATCAGCCGCTATCACCGCTTACGCCACGTCGCTCGCATTGAGGGACATCAACCACGGCACGGTAGTAGTCAATCTTTCTCCGGATCGCCAGCTGCTTCTCCCGCAGGTTGGCCACCTGCTCCTCGACCCGCCGGTCATGGGCCTCCAGCAGCGCGAGCCGGTCGGGAATCGTGTGGTCACCCGCCCTGACCAGCTCCGCGAAACGAAGCATCTCGGCGATCGGCATCCCCGTGTCCCGCAGGCAGCGGATCGTCCCGAGCCACCCGACGTCGTCCTGGGTGAACCTGCGCTGCCCGGCCGCGTTGCGGCCGACCCGCTCCAGCAGCCCGATCCGCTCGTAGTAGCGCAGCGTGTCGAGGCTGAAACCGGTCTCCTCGGCCACCTGTCCCGGCGTGTAGACACTCACGTCCCGCAGCATCCCACCTGGAGCACACTCCAGGTCAACCGATCCCCTCCCCACCCCACCCCCCGACTCTCCCCACCACTCCCTCGACTCCCCTCCCACCGCCCCTTCGTGCTCCACCCGCCCCCACGTCACCTCAAGCCGTCCCCTCGCGCTCCGCCCCATCCCCCCATCACCTCAGGCTGTCTCCCCCAGCGCCGGTACGGCGAGCCCCCTCACAGACCCGTCCGGCGCCGGTCAACGGCGCGACCCTTGGCCCTCTCCCCCGCTCCCCGGGCCCCTTCGCGCTCCGCCCTGTCCCACCGTCACCTCAGGTCGCCTTCCCCAGCGCCGGTACGGCGAGCACCCTCACAGACCCGTCCGGCGCCGATGAACGGCGCGCACCCCGGCTCCCTGTTCCGGGCCCCCATCCCCGGGCACCCCGAGCCCCGCACCAAAGGCGAGAACGACGGCCGGGCGGCCGGAGGCATGGCGAGGCATGGCACAGTACGGCACGAACAGACGGGACCGGACCGGGCCGGCCGAGACCGGGTCAGTCGTTGGGCAGGTGGTCCGACAGGTAGCGGCGGACCAGGCGCTTGCACTCGACGATCAGCTCGGGATCGCCGTCGTTCCGGGAGCGGAAGGCGAGCTTCAGCACGGCGTCCGCCGCCTCCACCGCGACGAGCAGAGCCCTGTCCAGCCGCGGTCCGGTCGGGGCGCCGAGCAGGTTGATGGTGATCGCGCGCAGCCGGTCGGCCACGATGACGTTGTTCTCCATCGCGGCGTCGAGCGTCCGCTCGCTTCCCTTGAGCGCGGGACCGCCCGGCGTGGGCAGTATCTCCCCGAAGTCGACGACCGCGAAGCCGGCCGTGGACCGTTTCATCACGACGAACTCGTCGATCGCGAGGTCCACCATCTCGGTCCAGTCGGACAGCTGCACCTCCGCGAGCCTCGCGGTGACCCGGTCGAGGAAGGCCTCCAGGTTGCGCAGCGCCAGCGCGCGCACCAGCCCCTGCTTGTCGGGAAAGAACTGGTAGAAGGTGCCGATCGGCACCTCGGCCCTGCGTGCGACCTCCTTTGTGGTCAGGGCCTCGTAGCCGACCTCGTCCAGCAACCGCGCGCACTCGTCCAGCATGCGCTCCACACGTTCGAGGCTGCGTCGCTGAGCCGGACGCCGGCGGAGTGTCCCCCCGGAAACGTTCGTCATCACTCCATCATCCCCCATACACGGCCGGTGACAATTACCATGATCTTCACCGACGCGTTTGGAGGCCAGGATGTTCCTTTGGGGTACGGCGACCGCGTCCTACCAGATCGAAGGCGCCGTCTCCGAGGGCGGCCGGGGCGTCTCGATCTGGGACACCTTCACCCGCGAGCCGGGCCGGATCCGGGACGGCCACACCGGCGACGTCACCTGCGACCACTACCACCGCTGGCCGGAGGACGTCGAGCTGATGGCCGGTCTCGGCGTGAACTCCTACCGCTTCTCCGTCGCCTGGCCACGAATCCAGCCGCAGGGCAGGGGCCCAGCCAACCAGGCGGGACTCGACTTCTACGACCGGCTGACCGACGCGCTGCACGAGCGGGGCATCGTCCCGGCGGCCACGCTGTTCCACTGGGACCTGCCCCAGGCCCTGCAGGACGAGGGCGGCTGGCTGAACCGCGACACCGCCTGCCGCTTCGCCGACTACGCCGCCCTCGTGGCCGACCGGCTGGCCGACCGGATCCCGATGTGGATCACCCTGAACGAGCCGTTCGTGCACATGGTCTACGGCCACGCCCTGGGCAACCACGCCCCGGGCACGGCCCTGCTGCTGGACGCGCTGCCGGTGGCCCACCACCAGTTGCTGGGGCACGGCCTGGCCGTACGGGCGCTGCGGGAGCGGGGCGCGGAACGGGTACTGATCACCAACAACTGCACCCCCGTCTGGCCCGCCTCCGACGACCCCGCCGACCTGGCCGCCGCCGACGCCTACGACGTGCTGCACAACCGGCTGTTCAACGACCCCGTACTGCTGGGCGCCTACCCCGACCTGTCGGCGTACGGCGTGACGCTCGACTGCGTCCTGGACGGCGACCTCGACGTGATCGGCGCCCCGCTCGACGGCCTCGGCGTCAACTACTACAACCCCACCCGGATCGCCGCCCCCACCGCCGAGGGCCTGCCGTTCACCGACGTCGGCGTCACCGGCTATCCCACCACCGGCTTCGGCTGGCCCGTCGTCCCCGACGGCCTGCGCGAGCTCCTCGTCGGCCTCAGGACCCGCTACGGCGCCGCCCTTCCCCCGATCTACGTCACCGAGAACGGTTGCTCCCAGCCCGACCTCCCCGGCCCCGGCGGCGTGGTCGACGACCAGGCCCGCATCGCCTATCTCGACGGCCACATCACCGCCCTCGAACGCGCTCAGGCCGAGGGCGTGGACGTGCGCGGCTACTACGTCTGGTCCCTGCTGGACAACTTCGAGTGGGCCGAGGGTCTCACCCAGCGCTTCGGCCTCGTCCACGTCGACTTCCCCACCGGCACCCGCACCCCCAAGGCCTCCTACCACTGGTTCAGGAACCGCATCACGGAACAGCAGGGCCTCCAGAAGTCCCACTCCTGAAATTCTCAGGTCATGATCTGGGGAATCAGGTCGGTCTCACAGGTTTTCCGGAACGATCTGGATGATGTGTGAATCCCGGATGTCCGGACCGGTGGCGTATGCCCCGACTGTCTCGGGAGGCCCGCCGAAGACGGTGACCATGGACCCGCGGGGCACGGGCCGCGCTTCCGAGTTCGGCCAGGTCGAGACCGAGTGCCGCCAGAATAGGGGCGTCTCCGTCGCGGAGCATTCCCACCCAGTTCCGAAACCGGGCCACGACGTCCGTCGAAATCACCGAAACAGATGGGGATTCGACGACGAATGCGTTTCCCGTCTCAGAAGACCGAGACGTGGACGTGGTCGTAGTGGTTGGCGGTGATGCCGCCGCGGTCGGACATCATCCGCCAGCCCGCGCCGGTACGGACGTCGTAGTAGCGCTGCTGCCAGATGATGTACATGATCCCGAGGCTGGCGCCGTTCTGGATGGCCCACTGGGCCAGGCGGTCGCCGCGCGCCTTGGCATCGGGGGTCGGCATGCGGCCGCCGCTGCTCATCATGAAGTCGCAGGCCCGGCCGCTGCCGTGGTCGCCCGGGTCGCCGGGGCGCAGGCAGCCGTAGCTGTAGGGCATCGGGAAGTTCTGCAGGACGGTGTTGCGGACGCTGACCATGCGGGGGGTCAGGCCGTCGCTGCCGCCCGGCTGCTGGAAGCCGTACTTGGCGAGCAGGCCCTCGATCCGGACGCGGTCCCTCTTGAGCTTGACGATGTCGTTCTTGAGCTGGACGATCTTCGTCTCGGCCGCCTTCTCCGCGGTCTTGGCCTCCTTGATCAGCTGTTTGATCCGGCCGAGCTGGCCCGCACGCTGGCCCGCGAGGTAGGAGACGGTGGCCGCCTGGTCCAGGACCAGGCCGGGGTCGCCCTGGAAGCTCAGCAGGCTGGTGTTATCCAGCAGACCGCCCATGTAAGCGGTCTGGGCGAAACGGGTGACGTCGCCCTGGGCGGTGGCGAGGGTCCGCTTCAGGCCCTTGGCGTTCGCCGTGGCCTTACTGGCCTGGACCCGGGTCTCCTCCAGGCTCTGCACCTGGCCCCGGTATCTCTTGTTGAGCAGGCTCGCCTCCTGGGTGAGCCTCTTCAACTCGGCCTCGGGATTGGGCTTGGCGGCCTGACCCGTGGCGGCTCCGGCGACCATCGGGGTCAGGACCAGCGCGGAGAGCAGGATTCCCAGTGCGATCGAGCGACTCGATCTCACGCTTCGCTCACCTCCAGAGCCCTTCATGGCCGGAGCGAAACTCTAGAAGACGATCTTGAGGCCCGCCACCGAAACGGCGAAACTCCTGCACCATTGACGAACTATCTACCAGTCTGCGGCGGTTTAAACAAATGCCCCAGGAGTCACGGCTCCCCCTCCCGCACCAGCCTCCCTTCTTCCGGAATGCCCTCCTGCCCGCACTGGTAGAACATGGTTCGGCTTCGGTCGTGGAGAGCCTTGTGAAGCACTCCCTCCCGACCCACACTGTCCAGGCAGACACTGTCAGGAAGGCACCGTCCGACGACCGGCTTCCGTCCGCCGACCAGGAGGCAACGCATCATGCGTCAGCACGACACCGTGTTCATCGGGGGCGACTGGGTGGCCCCCGCGGGTACCGGGACCATCGACGTCGTCTCGCCTCACACCGAAGAGGTCGTGGGCCGCGTTCCCGACGGGACCGCCGCCGACATGGACCGCGCGGTGGCCGCCGCCCGCCGGGCGTTCGACCACGGCCCCTGGCCGCGGATGACGATGGCCGAGCGCGCCGCTGTCGTCGGCAGGCTCGCCGAGATCTACGCGTCGCGCCAGGCCGAGATGGCCGAGCTCATCACGCTGGAGATGGGCTCCCCGATCACCTTCTCCCGGATGGCCCAGGCCCCGCAGCCGCTCGCCATGCTTCGCTACTACGCCGAGCTCGGGACGACCTTCCCCGTCGAGGAGGAACGGCCGGGCACCTTCGGCCCGGTGACCGTCCGCCGCGAGCCGGTCGGCGTGGTGGCCGCCGTGGTCCCCTGGAACGTCCCGCAGTTCGTCATCATGATCAAGCTGGCCCCCGCGCTCGTCGCCGGCTGCACGGTCGTGGTCAAGCCCGCGCCCGAGACCCCGCTGGACGCCTACCTGCTGGCCGAGATGGTCAGGGAGGCGGGCGTGCCCGACGGTGTCGTCAACGTCGTCGCCGCGGGCCGCGAGGCGGGCGAGCACCTGGTCTCCCACCCCGGCGTGGACAAGGTCGCCTTCACCGGGTCGACGGCCGCGGGCCGCCGCATCGCCTCGATCTGCGGCGAACAGCTCAAGCGGTGCACCCTGGAGCTAGGCGGCAAGTCGGCCGCGATCATCCTGGACGACTGCGACCTGCCCTCGGTGACGGGCTTCCTGTCGATCGCCTCGCTGATGAACAACGGCCAGGCCTGCGTCGCCCAGAGCCGCATCCTGGCCTCGCGCGACCGCTACGACGAGGTCGTCGACGCGGTCGCGGCGATGGTCGGGAGCATGCCGGTCGGCGATCCGGCCGACCCCGCGACCGGTATCGGCCCGCTGGTCGCCGAACGGCAGCGGGAACGGGTCGAGGGCTACATCAGGATCGGCATCGAGGAGGGGGCCAAACCGGTGATCGGCGGCCTGGACCGCCCGTGTGACCGGGGCTGGTACGTCGCGCCGACCGTTTTCGCCGGGGTGACCAACGAGATGCGCGTCGCCAGGGAGGAGATCTTCGGCCCGGTCCTGACCGTGATCCCCTACGAGGACGAGGCCGACGCGGTACGCATCGCCAACGACAGCGACTACGGCCTGGCCGGGACCGTGTGGACCGCCGACACCGAGCACGGCCTCGACATCGCCCGCCGGGTCCGCACCGGCAACTACGGCGTCAACCTCTTCATGATCGAGCCCGGCGCCCCGTTCGGCGGTTTCAAGAGCAGCGGCATCGGCCGCGAGCTGGGTCCCGAGGGCCTGTCGTCCTACCTGGAGTACAAGTCCATCGCCCGTCTGGGCTGAGCCGGGAGGTCCCCGTACCGCGCCGGCCTCCCCGGGCCCGTCCGTCCGCCGAGGAGGCTGGCGGGAGAGGTCCGGGAGGTGTTCGTACGGCTCCGCGGAGCCGTACGAACAACACCCCCCCGCCGGGGGGAACGGACAGCACCCCCCCCCCCCCCCGGACCACCACCACCAGCCGGACCCCCCCCAACCCCCCCAC